>JAIPCS010000005.1 GCA_021738105.1 Sulfuritalea sp. | reverse complement strand
ATGGTGGGCGTCATGCGCATAGCATGGCACGATCTCGACAGCTTCGCATCCCCCGGCGTAGCCGGGCACGTTCAACGCTTGAATTGAGGCGACTGCGCGGCTTTTTGCGCAGTTCGCCTCGAATGATGGGTTGGGCGGCGTACCGCTACAGCCGACTTTTGAAAGGATGAGGACATGAAAGTATTTGTGTGGGAACGGATCGACAACGCTACAGACAACTACCACAGCGAAGGCGGGCTGGTTGTCTTTGCGGAAACCGAAGAGCGGGCGCGAGAACTGGCGAACGCGCAAAGCGGTTGCAAACTGATGCCGGAAGAAGCGCCGGACGAAGTTAGAGACGTAGCCGGCGGCGAAGAGCGGATTTTCATGATGCCGGACGCGGGCTGCTGCTGCTGACGCCCAACTTTGTTATAGGGCGACAGTTTTGCGCCCTAACTCCGGCGCCTGCTGCATAACTCCGAGCTGCGAGGAAGCCGCAAAGCTTCTTGCAGACTGGGAATTTGGCATATATACTGGTGTTTTATCCAGTATTAAATATATCGTGAAAAGCGGCACGGTTTCTTTCCCCTCTTTGAAATCTGCAAAAGTTCTCGATCAATTGCGCGAGCGCATTCGCTATTTGCACTACAGCATACGGACAGAGGACGTTTATGTCTATTGGGTTCGCTCCTTTATCCGGTTTCACGATCGTCGCCACCCAGCGACCCTCGGCGCTGAGGAAGTTGAGAAATTTCTTTCCTGGCTCGCCAACACCCGGCATGTGGCGGCTTCGACGCACAAGCAGGCGCTTTCGGCCTTGTTGTTTTTCTACGGCAAGGTACTTGGCATGGATTTGCCGTGGATGAAGGAGATAGGCCGGCCTCGAACCAAACGACGCCTACCCGTCGTCTTGTCGCCCGATGAGGTGGCCAGGCTGTTGTGTTTTCTCGATGGCGAGCATCGCCTGTTTGCCCAGTTGCTTTATGGAACGGGCATGCGTATCAATGAAGGCTTGCAGCTTCGGGTGAAGGATGTGGACTTTGGTCGCAGTACGATCATTGTTCGTGAAGGAAAAGGCGGCAAGGATCGGGCGGTCATGTTGCCGCAAGGACTGATACAGGGTTTGCAGGACCAAATGGCCCGGGCGCGCCTGCTTTGGGCCGCCGACCATGCGGTTGGACGCGGGGGTGTAGCAATGCCCGATGCGCTGGAACGAAAGTATCCCCGGGCCGGGGCGTCGTGGAGTTGGTTTTGGATGTTCCCTCAAGGTACCCATTCAATCGATCCCCGGTCCGGGGTAGTTCGCCGTCACCATATGTACGATCAAACCTTCCAGCGAGCGTTCAAGCGGGCACTATCCAGCACCGGCATCGCCAAGACCGCGACCCCGCACTCGCTACGACATTCCTTTGCAACTGCAGTGTTGCAGGCCGGGTACGACATCCGCACAGTGCAAGAGCTGCTTGGTCACGCGGATGTGGCTACGACCATGATCTATACCCACGTGTTGAAAGTCGGCGGTGGCGGAGTTCGCAGCCCTTTTGACTCTCTACCTGAGGTGACCACGCTTTAGCGTATGGCTGCGTTACAAACTTCAGCCTTGGCCCAGTCTTGTTTCCTGAGCGTTCGCTAAGGGGAAGATTTTTGACCGGCTGCTTCTGGTCGAAAGTATTGGTTCAATGGCGTTGCACATCACTCCCACTCTCCTATCCCTGACTCCGGTTATCGAAAGCGGTAGCCTGGAACCCTGCTCCGCGGGGGCCTTTGCTGCGCAATCGCTTGCAGGCTTTCGTTGCAGCGTGACACAGTCTCGCCTAGACTTGGCGCATGTATCTGACCGCAACGGAAAGCCGTGCCCTCTCCCGCCTCTTCGGCCTGCTGGCGGAAGACATGGCGGAACGGGACGTGCGCGAGCGGGTCGGCTACGGCTTGCTCGATCTGCTGCGCGCCGATCACTTTGCGTCTTATGTATGGAACGAAGCGACGCAGACTTTTGGCGGTCGCGTATCGCTCAACATGAGCGAGGACAATTTGGGGTCTTACGAGACCTACTACCAGTTCCGCGATCCGATCACTTACAAACTGCAGCAACGCCGACTGCCCACGCTGGTGACGCAGGTGATGCCGCAGAAGGAACTGATGCGCACCGAGTTCTTCAACGACTTTCTGGCGCGCGACAAGCTGCACTGGGGCGTCAACGCCTACAGCTATGTCGGCAACCGGAATATTGGGGATTTACGCATTTGGCGCGGCCGCAGCCGCGACAACTTTGATGGTCACACACTCGAGTTGCTGCGCCTGATCGAGCCGGCGTTTACCGGCGCCTTGCAGCGCGCCTCCCGCCTCGTGCTACCGGCGGGCGAACTGCTGAACATCGAAGCAACCAGCTTGTCGCCGCGCGAACTGGAAGTCGCGCAAATGGTCAGCGAGGGTCTGACCGACAAACAGATCGCTCAACGCCTCGGCGTCGAGCTATCCACAGTGCGGACCTACCTGAAACGCTGCTTTGTCAAACTGGACGTACAACGCCGCGGGGGAATCGCGGCGGTGGTCGGTCGGTCCCGGCGAAACTAGATTCGCCAGCCCGGCTCAAACGAAGCCCGGCTCAAACGAAGCCGGGATCAGCGTTTTGCGGGTGCCGGCAGTCGGCCGAACAGTGTCTCCAGTGCGAGACCGATGCCGATCAGCTTGCGATCGCTGCCTGCCGGGCCGTCCAGTTCGAGACCAATCGGCAGTTTGCTGCTCGCGCCCAGTGCCAGCGGAATCTGCAAGCCGGGAATGCCGGCGTTTCCGGCCGGGTCGGTGTTCTGGATGAACAGCCCGAAATTCGCCAGGCTGCTTGAATCCGGATTCGACTCAATCGCCACCTTGGGTACTGTCGGAAACACGATCGCGTCGAGCTTGTTGTTTCTGAACGTGTCCTTGTACAGCTTTTGCAAAGCAGGACGGCCGGTCTTCATCGCGGCGTCATAGGCCGGCTTGGCATCGACCAGGGTCTTGTTCGGTCCCGGCAATTTGCGCGGTACCACCAAGCCGTCGTAGGTGCCTTTCACATCCGGACTGGCGATGCCCTTGGCCAGATCGGCAATCGAAATCCCGGTCCCGTTTTGCTTCAGGTAGATCACCATGTCGTCATAGGCTTCGTAAAGCGCCACGGGGAAACCCACCGCACCATTCAGTTCCGCCAGCTTCGCCATCTCGACATCAACCACGGTCACGCCTGCCGCCTTCATCTTCACGATGGCCTCGTCCATCGCGGTTTTCGTGTCGGCATCCAGGTTCGCCATCATCGACGCCACCACACCGACGCGCAGCTTTTTCAGATGTGCCGGCTTTATCTGGGCGCCCCCGGTCACCACACGGTCGAGCAGCGCGATATCCGCCATCGTGCCCGCCATCGGCCCGGCCGTATCACGGGTATGCGAGATCGGTGCAATGCCGGCCTGCGAGTACCGACCCACGGTGGGTCGCAGCGCGGCACAGCCGTTGAACGCACAGGGGATGCGCACCGAACCGCCGGTGTCTGTACCCAGGCCCGCCGTCACCATGCGCGCACCGATGGCAGCGCCATTGCCGGAGGATGAACCGCCGGCAATTTTCGTCGGGTCGTAGGCGTTGCGCACGCCCGGCTGTGCGCCGGATTGATACGCGGCGTTGTAACCGGAGATGCCAAAAGCCAGTTCATGCATATTGGTCTTGCCGAGGATGATGGCTCCGGCATTCCGCAGTTTGCGAATGACCGGCGCATCCTTCTTCGGCACGAAGCCTTTCAGCGCGGCGGTGCCGGCGGTGCTCGGCAGGCCGGCTACCTGGATGTTATCCTTGATGACCAGCGGCACGCCGCCCAGTGGTTTGCAGGCGGTACCGCTTTTACGGGCGGCGTCCGCCGCCTTGGCGGCCTTGAGTGATCCGGCCTCGTCCAGCGTGATGAATGCGTTCAGTTCGGGGCGTGATTTCGCACGGTCAATGGCGGCAGACACCAATGCTTCGCTGCTGTACTTGCCGGCACACATGTCGGCTGCCGCCTGAGTGGCAGTCAGACTATCCAGATCGGGTAGTGCCTGGGCAGCGGCAAACACTGGAAGCGCAGCGAGAGCCGCGACGGCACCGACGTGCCGGGGAATGCGAAACAGCGTGTGACTGGACATGATGATGACTCCTCCATTGATTGAATGAACCCTCCGGTATCGAGTTCCGGACTTGATTCGATTCTGGAGCAATCAATAAAAATGCGATGTCCCCATTAACGGGGACACGCGGAACATCACCGCTGCGATCGGGATGCGGTGGTTTCACCGCTGCGCCGCCGTCTCACCATCGCCGACTTTTCAGGACGGACCGGAACCCCCGGTGACGAGTTTCCGGATTTCACGCAGCTTGGCCTTGACCTCTTCCGAGTTTCCACGCCCCATGCGGATCATGATCTTCTGGCCGGAAGAGCGCTTTTCCAGTGTGACATCCTCAAATTCGTAGAGCACGCCGGGCTGTACCAGCTTGACCGGACCCGTGAGTTCCGGTGCCGCAAGCAAGTCGTCGATCGCCTCGACCAGCCGATCATTGAAATAGCCCTTGGGGTAGCCCAGGTCGACGTAGGCGCGCTGAAACAGGGGATAGAACCTGACATAGACCGCGACCAGCTTTGCGGCATCGAGCTCGCGCGAGAGCCGGATATAGGATCCATAGCGCGCGGAATTGCGCGGATCGATCGTCAGGGTATCGCCCTTGCCGCTGACCATGAAGGCCTTCGGCGCCCGCTTCAGCGGTATCACCCCCCCGGGCAGGTATCTGCGGGGAAGACTGTCGACCGTCGCAACGATGCGGTGAATCAGGCTGTCGGCATAAAAAAGCAGGAGCTGTCTGGCGCCCAGAATATCACCCAGCGCCTTGAGCAGCGGGGCATCGCTTTGCTCGAGTTCGGGCAGGGCGTCCACTGCCGGTGGCGTATCCAGCGGATGACGGATCGCTGGCGCGATGACCGCCGGGGGCGGTGGCGCAACGACCGTTTGCTGAACAATCTCGGGCGGCTCCGTGCGCCGGCCTTTCAACACAAGAAGATAGGCAAGAATGGCAGCTGCCAGAAGTACGACGACAGCCGCGAGCCAGACTATTTTCTTCGACATGGCCTGGATTCCTTTCGCTGTTCTGCGCTGGCCGCCACCTCGCTGGAGAAGGCGGCCATACCGTCGGCGAGGCTCAATAGCCCTTGCGAAACTGCGTCCCGCGACAGCTCGGACATGGCGGGATGTGCGCACTGTGTTTGAGGTGCACCTTCTGTCCGCATTGGGTGCAGGTCAGGGTGCCGGCGGCGGTAATCTCGCCGGTATTGAAGTGCAAGGCCTCCTCGGCCTTGCGCGACAGGTTCTGCAATGCCGATCCCGTGGCCTCGAGCAGTTTCGCCATCGACGACAGTGCACCAGCGCCCAGGCGCGCCGGATTCAGGCGTTCCTTGGCCTCATGGCCCAGTACTCGCATTTCTTCCGCTGTCTGATCAAGGTCGCGGCGCATGAACTTCTTGAAAGCCTCGCCCTGCTCCGCTGAAAACTCTTCAGCCGCGGCAAGCTGTTCGCGCGCATTTTCCATGGCTTTTTCCATGGCGTCTTTGCTCTTTTCCTGACCGGCATCAAATAGCTCGCGCGCGCGCTCGGCAAAGCGGTCGTAGAGCGCTTCGTAACGTCCCTGTTCGCCTTCGGATGCTGCGTCCGCCGTGGCATTCCCAGCGCTGTCGGTATCGGGCTTGCGTTCGGAATCGGTCGAGTTCATGGTTTATCCCCTTTTCATTGTTGGGTGGACGGATCGAGTGCCAATGCGACGCAGTCGATGCGATCCTGGCCGAGGAGTTATGCCCGGCATGGTCGAAGAAGGGAAGCCTTTTCGACAATCAATACGTCGCATACTGATGTCCACATGATACTCCTCCGCTCTCGCGGCACGGTATGCCTGGCTCAAGTCAACGCCACGCATTGCAGCACCCCCGGCCCAGCTTGCCGGGCGTTCAGCGGCAGTGAGCCAGCACCCAGTCGATAAGCTCCTTGATCACCGCCTCGCGGTCAAGATCGTTGAGTGTCTCGTGGCGGTTCCCCGGCCACAGGCGCAGCGTGCGATCCGGTCCGCCCCAGAGATCGTAGATTTCCTGGCTACCGGCTGGATCAGTCAGGCGGTCGGCATCGCCGTGAAACAGATACACGGGCGCGGTCAGCCCAGACGTTGCCGCGCGATTTGCAGCCATTACCCGCAGCAGTTCGGCGCCGGTACGGGCCGGTGGCGCCTGCAGGCTCACCAGCGGATCGTTGACATAGGCAGCCACGGCGGCGGGATCGCGGCTGATCACCGCCGGGTCGATGCGCGTGCCGCGCAGATGCGGTAACCAGCGCGACAACAGCGGTGCCAAAGCCACCAGCAGGCGCGGCACATCACCGCCAATCTTGAGTGCCGCCGACGAAAGTATCAGCCCTGCAACAGGTTGCTGCCGCTGCGCCAGCCAGCGCAGCGCAATCGCCCCACCCATGCTGTGCCCCATGATAAATACCGGCCGACCGGCAGCAAGCTCGCGCGCCTTTGCCAGCAGCGCATCCACGTCCAGCAGATAGTCGTCAAAGCGTTCGACATAGGAGCGCTCGCCGGGCGAGTTGCCGTGGCCGCGCAAATCGAGCGAAACCACACCGAGTCCGTGCGCGTTGGCCCGCTCGGCGAGAAATGCATAGCGTCCCGAGTGTTCGGCAATGCCATGCACCAGCGCCAGCACGGCCAGCGGTGCGGGCGGCATCCAGATGCGCGCGGCGAGCTTGACGTCATCGGCCGCCAGAAGATCAACAGCAGTTGCTTCGTTTTCCATCATCGATACCCGCTTTAAATAACGATAGTGAACCCGTGCCTACCGACGTTCCCGCGCCACGAATGGTTCCACCAGGGCTTCCTGCACTGATTCATCCCGGTTCAGCGCCTGGTCGAAACTGGCGCTCCAGACATCGGCATTGGACAGATCCGCATCCTTCATGTCCGCCTTGAAGAAGATTGCCTGACGCAGGACAGCGCCCGTCAGCTTTGTCGCCTTCAGTATCGCCTTCGAAAAATCCACCTGCTCCATCGCCGCGCCAGTCAGATCGGCACCGGAAAGATCGGTACCCACCAGTCGCGCTCCGGTAAATACGCCGCGAACCGCATGACAGTTGCGAATCGAGCCACCGGAAAGATCGATGCCTTCCATCAGGATGTCTTTCAGATAGGCGCCGGAAAAGTCGGCTCTCAGCGCACGGGTATTGACCAGGTTGGAGCCGAACAGATTGGCCCCGGCAAGATTTGCATCGCTCAGATCGCCATCGTCGAAACTGGTGTGAAACAGATCGGCTTTGCGCAAGTCCGCATGCGCCAGATTGGCGCCGGTGAAGTTGGCCCATTTGGCATTGCTGCCGCTCAAATCGGCGCCCTCGAGATTGGCTTTACGAAAATCCGTGCTCTCCAGCTTGGCGCCTGCCAGGCGGGCACCGTGCAGATCCCTGCTGCTCAGTTTCTTGCGCGAGAAATCGCATTTCGAAAGATCTGTCATCGCCTTGGGATTGGCGCAGCTCCCTAGTGGAATATCGGCCGCCGCCGCGTCAAAAGCCATCAACACAGGCGCCAGCAATGCAATCAATGTGCATAATTTCATTTTTTATTCTCCCCCTATACGGCAGTGACCCATTCTATGCCCATGGACGAATATTCCAGACGCTTCGCACATTGTCGGCCGTTCAAGATAGCGCGCTTCCTGTTGCCGCCGTCTCACCATCGCCGAGTTTTCTGGCCTGGTCGGACTCAGTCCGCACGTCGGGGTGGATGTCGATACACATGCCAGTGCCCACCGCGGAACTCGGTCTCGCGCTCCAGTGTCGCCCCCACGGCCAGGGCGAGACGAATCGACGCCGCATTTTCAGAATTGACAAAGCTGATCAGCGGCAGATCTGGAAGGTGGTCGTGGGCCATGGCCTGTACCGCGCGCACCGCCTCGCTGGCGTAACCCTTGCCCCAGTGCCGTCGGGCCAGTGCCCATTTGATTTCAGGTTCCGGCCAATCGATGGGAAACCAGAGACCGACGGTGCCGAGTACCTTGCGTGTGGCTTTTTCCTCGAGTGCATAGGGACCGTAAGAACGAAGTTGCCAATGTCCGAGCATGCTGGCCACGGCTCGCCAGCTTCCGCTTTCCGACTGTGCGCGGCCAAACGTGAAGCGTACGCATTCGGGATCGGAATAGTGCTCGTGCATCGCGCGCCAATCGTCTTCGCCAAACATGCGCAACACCAGTCGCTCGGTCTCCAGTCTTTCCGGCACGTTGAAGCGGGACGTGGCTGTCATTGAAATCGCTTTCTCCATCACGTTGTCACTATTTCTTGATTGCGCCACAGGCGATCTGGAAGCAGGCATCCACATGCGAGTTGCCCAGATACAGCATCGCCGAAATACTCAGTGCAACCGCGGCCGCCTGCCCGGCAAAGGGGATGTACTTCAGCACCTGCTTGGCGCCTATGCGCACGGCGACTTTCTGCAGGGCGGACACGATGAGCTTTCGGGTAATCGTCTGCCCCACCATCACAGCGCCGGTTTTTCTCACCATGGCATAAATGGCCAGCCGGTGGCCCGTATCGAGTTCCTCGATCTGTTCCAGACTCAGCCCGAACTTGCGGTTGATCGCCGGAATCAGTTCCAGCAACAAGCCGACGTCACCGGCGATGTCCGCCCCTGGAATCGGGATCAGCGCCATGCCGCCGGAGCTTGCCGCGCGCCGCCTGACCATCGCCTTGCACGACGCACGAACTTTCTCCAGCTCGGCGATGGTCATCGGCACCATGGGCAGCATACTGCGAGGTTTTCCGGGCTGACTCATAGTCGCATCATCGGCAGCGGACTCAAGGGGTGTGTCATCGTCCGCCGCCAGATCATTGCCAGCAACATTCGGTGAAAGCCTGCATTGGGAAAACTGGCGAGCGTTTTACGAATGAACGCTCGCGGCACACCAAAACTTAAGCGCCCCATAGAAACGTCTATCCAGTCGGCGCGGCGAAAGACCTCAACCAAACTGAGCCTGCAGCGCTGGAAGCAGGTGATCTTGTGATGATTTCCGATCATTGCCGTCACTTCGTCAATCCAGGGTGTTCGGCCCGAAGCCTTAAGGTAGTCGCGCGCCAGATCCTTGGAAGGCGCGAGATAGTCAAAGCTGCGCGCACTCCATATCCCCAGATCGTGGAAAGCCGTCGCAATTGCAAAGCGTTCCCGCTCCGCTTCATTGGCATCCGCCATCGCCACACAAAAATTGAAGACTCGAAAGCAGTGATTGCGGTAAGCCGCAAAGTCGGCCCCGATAATTTCCCGGTGGGCAACGAGCAGTTCATCGAGCACGGGCACGTCCGTTTCAACAATCATGCCGGGTCACCCGAAGATCGCATCCGCTCAGGGCCTGCGTTCCGCGAAGTGCGGATGCGCGTCTTCGCAGTCGAGCCAGGGGGCTTTCGACGCGTAAAAGATATGAAAGACATCCTCGCAGGTAAAGGCCGTTTCCACCGTGCCCAGGCGCAGGCGCATGATTTCGGGTCGGGTATCCAGGGCGCTGTAAATCGGGCTGCCGCAGTTTGAGCAAAACACCCTGGCCTTGCCCGGCGAGGAGCGGAACTCCTTGAGCAATTCGCTGCCCGAGACCAGCCGGAATCGCGCCGCGTCCACCGGAGTCACGGGGGCGAACGCCGAGCCCTGGGCCTTGCGGCATTGCGAGCAGTGACAGATCGAAATTTCTTCAATTTCGCCATCGTATTCATAGCGCACGCCGCCACACAAACAACTTCCCTCAATCACTGCCGCCTCCTTTTAGTTGAACCCAGCCTGAGGCCGTCATGCCGACAAAGCCCACTCAGCCGCGCTGCAGGCGTGAAGCGCGGTGGTATCGAACAGCGGCACCACCGAGTCAACCTGCCCCACCAACAATGAAATTTCGGTGCAGCCCAGAATGATCGCCTCGGCGCCCTGCGCCGCCAGACTCTCGATAATACGCAGATACTGCGCGCGTGATTCTTCCACCAGCTTACCCAGACACAGCTCCTCGTAGATGACGCGATGAATGATCTCGCGGTCATCCGTCGAAGGTATCAGCACCCTGAGCCCGTGACGTTCGCTCAGTCGATCGCGATAGAAGTCCTGCTCCATGGTGAAGCGCGTACCCAGCAAGCCCACCGTGACCAGCGCGGTCCGATTGATCGCTTCGCCGGTCGGGTCGGCGACGTGCAACATCGGTATGGAGATAGCCGACTCGATAGTCGACGCCACTTTGTGCATGGTGTTGGTGCACAAGACCAACAGCTCCGCGCCGGCGGCTTCCAGCGCACGCGCGGCCTTGGCCAGTTGTGCGCCCGCTTCGGTCCAGTTTCCATCGCGCTGTAGGCGTTCGATGTCGTCGAAGTCGACGCTGTACAGAATCAGTTTCGCCGAATGCAGACCACCGAGACGTTCCTTCACTCGCTCGTTGATCAGGCGGTAATAGGTGACAGTCGACTCCCAACTCATGCCGCCAATCAGTCCGATGGTCTTCAACGTGGCTGTCTCCTTTTTGCGGCGCAAGTCGAATGCCTTCTGGCAACGCCTTGGCACCACGCGGAACGCTTCGCCCGCTTATGCCGGCAAGATGAAATTGTAAACAAGAAACCGGCCATCGCGTTTCCAGCCGAGGGTTTGATACAGTACTTGAACGGTTTCGTCGTCCCGGGCCGCTGCCACGCCGCGGTGTGCCTGCCCGCGGGCTGGCACGGGCAACACCTGCGCAAGCTGCAGTCGATTCACTCCGGCGACTCGTTTGGAATCATCGCCAGCAGATCGGTGCTGCCGACATCGATACCGGCTTGCGTCAGCAAGGTGGTGACCTGACCGCGATGATGCGTCTGATGGTTGAAGAAATGCATGACCAGGTTGAAAAAGCGTTTGCTGGATTCGATACCTTTGGTGTTGGCATAGTGCAGCACATGATCCAGTTCGTCATCGGTGACGCTGTTGGCCCATTCCACTATCGCTGCATCGAGCATCCGGCGATGTGCGGCGAGCGATTCGAGATCGTTGAACAACACCTGATCCAGCGCAAGCGGATCGGGCAGTTGCCTCACGGGTTCGAGTGCCGTATAGCGGGCTGGATGCTGCGCAAAGCGCTTGAGCCAGATGGTATCGCCGACCACCAGATGATTCAGCGTACCCAGGATCGAGCCAAAGAAAGCGCCGCGGTCGGCAGCCAGTGCGTCCGCCGAAAGTCCGCCGGCCGCTTCGTACACTCTGGCGTTCATCCACTGGTTGTAGGACGCCATGAGACACACATGATCACAGGATTTCACCGCGCTCCAATACGGACATTGAATTTATTGGCGAGCCGCGTGGCGCAGCGGCGAACGGTTGCTCACGGGTCCGCCGGAACGACATCGCCGACGCTCAGACCGGGCCGGTAAATTCGCCACGCGCCGGGTAATTCTTGGCGATGGCGAAGTCGATTGCGCCGAGCAAATCCTGAAATTGCGGCCGGGCAAACGGCATGGTCTGCACTGCGCCGTAGTACAGCGTGCCGTCGGGTCGCACGATAAACACACCGGGCTCGCTGAACAGCGGCGATTCCTCGATACCGATCGACGTCTTGCCGCGTGACTCGCTGATATACAGCCCCCACTGGCGCGCGCTTTTCAGGCTCAGGCCGTAGCCGAACTTGAGCCCGCTGGCCTTGACCTTTTCCGCCATCTGCTTGCCTCTATCCTCGTCGTCGCTGCTGACGGCGATGATCTGCACACCACGCTGCGCAAACTCCGCCGACAGGCGCTCGAGTTCGATCAGGTATTTGGCACAGATCGGACAATGCAGACCGCGATAGAACACCACGAGATCAAATCGCTCGCCGGGCGCGGCGCCGAGGACAAAGCGACCTCCGGTGGTCAGCGGCACATTCAATGCGGGAACAGGATGGCGTGGCAGCAAGGCGTGAAGCATCATGATCGAATCCTTTCAGGGTATACAGTGACAAAAAGGCGCGGCCAGCGCACCACCGGATCGGTTTGCAGAACTGTCGTGCATGAGGCGACAGGCGGAATCAAGATAACGCATGGGTGAAGCAACATTCATATCGATCTCTCCAATGATTGCTCCCGCAGCATTTTTGCACTCAGGCATTCTTCTCATTGGGAAAAACAGTCTTTGAGCGACAAGACCATTATGGCGGGATTTGGAATCGACAGCGCTGTTTGGCATCATCAGCCTTCTTTCGGGATTTTGTATTCCGCGATGGATATTCGTCGTGACCAGCCACGCAAAGAATTTTGCCAAATACTCGGGCGTGGTTACGGAAAACCGGCATGCGGCGGACGCGTGAACTATCGGGCGAAGAGTCACCGGCACGCGTGCCGCCAATAACAGGCCTTTGATTCCCAGGCGCGCTTGTCCAGCGATTCGATGGCACCGTGAATGGCACGCTCGAACATCGGCCTGTCGGGCACCACGATAGTCGCCGTTTTGTTCCGCAGCCGCGCCGCCAGCGCTTCCGCCGTAATGGAAATCGCGCAGGCCGCAGCGCTGTTGCTGAAAAGGAGCAGCGTTCGGCCGGGGTTGATCCAGGTCAGACGCTCGCGGCGACTTTGTCCCGCCGTGATGAAATCGACCCAATCGCCGCGCACCAGCTGGCGCACGCGGCGCAGGTCGGAACGCTCCGGTGTGCTGTCGGCATCGAGCTCGCTGGCGCCGGGGAGCGAGATGTCCTGCACGCGGACACCCGACCCGGTGGCATGGGTGACCTGCAGAGTCGGTCCGGCACCGCGGGCAGGCGGTGTTTCTCCCTGCGTCGGCTTGTCCTCGTCGGCGGGAGGTTTCTGCTTTTCCGCGCGCAGTGCGGCGAGTTGCATATCCACCAGCGTATCCATGAAGGTCTTGCGCTCGGTGGGCGAGGTGCCGATTTCGTCGAAGCCAGCGTTGAGCTTCTTCAGCAGCCCGGGCAGTCTGGCGGCATGCCGTTGCCGTTCCCCCAGATCGTGCTTCGGCGTCACCGTCCAGATCAGCGCGACGGCGGTTTGCAGGGTCTCTTCGGTAGGTGCGCCATCCTCCCCGGCCTGCGAGATTCTGCCCTGTAGCACGTCGCGCCAGTAGCTGCGCAGGAAATCCGCTATCTGGATCGGTACCCGCGGCCCCAGCAGCTGTGAGATGCGCTGGGTTGCCGCCCTTTGCGCCCGCATCTGGGCAACTCGGGTGGATCGGATTTCCTCCTCGCTCGCTTGCACAGCCTCGGCCAGATCATGATCCTGCTGCTCCTCGATCTTCTCGCGCTCGGCGAGGAAGGTATCCAGCTCCGCGTTCGCAGCGTCGAATACGGCCATGTCGCCGTCGTAGGTGGTGTGGATCTTCTCGACCAGTTCCGCAAGCTTGACGTAGAAGGGATCGGCGGCGTCGACCACCTTGCCCCAGCGGATCGCGATGGCCGAGATGCTGTCCAGGAAGCGCCGCGCCGAATGACTGCGATCGGCGAAAAAGCGCTGGTTGAGCATGGCCGCCTTCAACACCGTGGATTGCAAGCGTGCGACCAGGGCCTTGATGCCGTCCGCGACGTGCGGGTCGCCAAACAGCAGGTCGAACAGCTCGGCGACGATGTCCAGTGTGACGGCGTCCTGCGGGCGCGCGTCGCGCGCGGCGCCGCTGTCGCGTGCCATGCGCACAATGTTTGCATGGGTGCCGGAAGCCGCCGGTGGCGGCGCCGCATGCAGCGCCTTCATCGAGTCGAAGAGTTTCAGGCTACCGTCGCCGGGCCCTGCGGTGGCAGCATTGCCATCTTTGGTGCGCGCCTTCACCAGCCGGTCCAGAGCGCTCGTCACCTTCGCCGATTCGGCGGCAACCTGTTCGGGGTCTACCAGCGCGACGTCCCGGTAGCTGCGCTTGAGGCGCGGCAGGATATCCGCGTCGATCAGGGTTTCGTTGACCACGCGATAGATTTGGGGCAGTTCCTCGGCAAGACGCTTGCCGACCAGTGTCAGCAGCGGGATGCGCGCCACCGCATCGCTGGTCACCTGACCGCAGGCGGTCTCGATGCAGGACCACAGCGAGGCAAGCTTGAAGCTTGTGTCGCCCTGCTTCATGGCGGTGCGCAGTACCATGTAGGTAATCCGTCGGTCCAGCGAGTTGGTCTCTTCTCGACAGGCCGCGATCAACCGATCCAGGACCTCGCCAGAGGCCAGTTGCTGGGACATCTCGGCATCGCTGACGATCTGCAAATCGATCGCGTCGCCGTAGCCGCTGCCGGGATGTCGGCTACGGCTGGCGAGACTGGCCTTCAATGCCGGCGCCACCTTGGCCCAGTTGGTGCTGAGTGCAGGCTTGAGTGTGACGGCGGCCATGCGCCGCTCCGGCTCGCGGGCGGGATCCGTACGCGCTGAAATATCCTCGATCAGCTTTGGGCCGAGTTCCTCGACCAGTTCGCACAAGTCGCTTTCCATCTGCTCACGGCAGCCGGCAATCAGCTTCGCCAGTGTTGCGGCATCTTTTTCGGTCATTCCGGGCCGTACCTTGAGTGAAGATGAATTGAATTATCCCATTTGCCGTCGCTGCGCAAGTCCAGGGAAGTCATAAATCTCCAGTTCTTCACGCGCTTTTGGACAGAAGGCATTTTGCCGGCACGATTCGCCTCGCCGTTCCGATGCAGACCCGCGCCGGGCGCAGCCGCACTGCCAAACCCTCACCAAATGCCATTTCGAACCCCCAAAAAAGATGCCTTCGCAGCATTCTTGCCTGCCTCATGCTGTCGCACAAGCAATATGCTGGAGTATCGCGCCCCTTTAAAGGCAAGACAGACGTTCAAACGGCGGTCCGACATTCTTTCGTACTCTCGCAATTTCCTCATGGAGGAATGCTGTCATCGAGTAGCGAGGCCCTTGCAACGGGCTATGGAATCGATAGCCCCGCCTGGCCCAAATCACGTTTTTCCAAAACTCGGGGTATCCGCGATAGATATCCGCGGACTTGTTGCGTGACAGCATGGGTCGAGAATCTCACGGTATGTGACATGGCGGAGATGTGCCCATAGCCGACGGTGGCAACAATTGGAAGCAGTCGCTCACGGCATGCCCTGACAGCCTTAACGCGCCAGTTGAGTTTTCTTTAAACAGGCGCGTTCTGCAGCCTCTACCGCTATATAGGACAGGAACATTTACGCGTCCTTAAGGCTGGTGACAACCACTGCTCTGCGACGGACCCAGACCATCTGTGTTTCAGGCGATTATCGATGTCTATTTCTCTACGCGAAACACGCCTACGACGTAGATTGTCGCACCCTAGCCGTAGGATCATGGGAATATGGTCCATCAGAGAAAGGCGCATTGTGTTGGTCAGCGGCAATGAACGTAGAAGATTCTTAGGAATTTCCGGTGCAATGGGATTGATCGCGCTCGGCGGCCCAGGATCAGATACCGTAGAAACACTTTTTCGCAGATTTGAGCGCGCAAAAATTGTTGGCGTAGGTGGCGCGGGGCGCAATATAGTCAACCAACTTGCCCAGAGTCGTCTGCAAGGGGTTGTTGAGTGTATAGGCGTTGATCTTTATAGTCCGAGATATCGATTGCAATCCTTCCTGGACAGCGAAATTCAACTACATGTCGATACGGTAGTTCGGCCCGCAACAAGAGAAAACGTACAAATGACAGCTTGGCGCGCCCGAGATCAATTTGCTCGGGCCATAGCGGGTGCCGACACCGTCATCGTCGTGGCTGGGTTGGGAGGACTCGCAGGAAATGAAATCGCGCCTATCGTTGCAAACCAAGCATTCAATTCGAGCGCTTTCACAAGTGCTGTGCTAATTTCGCCGTTCGAGTTTGAGGGGTTCTGGCGCTCAATTAATGCATCCCGTGGACTAACCTACATGAACACCCAATCGGATCGCACTTTTCATGTGTCGAACTCCAATATTGCCAGGCGACTGCCTAGCGACATAAAAATAGGGGACGCGACTTTCGCAACCGATATCGAAGCTATAGCCGCGGTAAAAATGTTTCTAAATACGCCTGCCTAATTCTGACATTCACTTCCATCTGCCACCGCCGTAGAAGCAGGTTTCACTCTACAAACTATTCTGCCGGTTGTTAGATTTCTTCCAGCCTGCGTCATATGGGTCATCCGTCACGAAAACTTTTATATCAGCATCGTAGGGGCTATCAACCCAATGTAGCTTTGTGCTTGCGTCGTAGGGAGAGTCAACAAAGAACCAAAATTGATCTCCATTCGCTTCATATTGACTGCTTACGATTTTGACGTACAGGTCTGCCTCATAGCGATCTACCGTTTTGAACGCCTTGACCGTAGCATCGTATTTGTCGACAACTATGACCTTTGCCATTGCGCTTTCTCCTGTAATGATTCAACAAATGGTTGCGATAATTTTGATTTGTAATGTACAGCTACCTCAGTAATCTTTAATGAATCCAAGCTAGCTCTCATATCGCGCCAGCATTTCTTTTGCTGTGATAGCGATAGATTGCCGTAACTCGGTCGGACTGGTCACTTCAACCCCTTCCCCGAATCCCAAAATCCACCAACGGAGTTGCGGGGTGTTCGCAATCGTCGCCGTAACATGCAGTTCGTCGTCAGGTAGTTTTTCAATCAGTTGGTCCTTGCTGAGCGGCGTCTCGAAGAGATGATCTCCATACCCAGCTTGGAAGATCAATTCGACCTTGATCTTCTCACCCGCCCCGAACCCCCATATGCCGAGATCGACCTGTCGGTCGATGGAAAAGTCCTTCGGATACGTGGAACGGTCTTCCAGCAATTCCGCCGACTGAATCCGATTGATCGCCAGCGTGTGCGGATCTTCGTAATCGAAAATGCGGCAATAGAGATAAAGCATCGACCCCCTCTGGATCAGCGCCAGGGGATGAATGCGGTATTCGACAGCAGTCTTCTCCTCGCGCTTCCGGTAACGAATGCTGACCTGCTTCTCGTAAAGCAAGGCTTCTGAAATGACGTGCTGCGCCGCTGCGTCGATCTTGGGGGGGAAAAGCGGCTGGGTGGGCGGCACCGATCGCACCTTGTCGAGCCATGACCGGCCTCGATGTGGCGTCGGTTCAACATCGAGCCGCTTTCGGGCGGCCTTGAAATAGGGTTGCAGCTGGTCGACCATAGGGGCCGGCAACAGGTCGCGCAGGTGTTGCTCGGCCATCGCCAAGGTCAGCGCTTCGGGCACCGAGAGGCCCGGCAGATCGAAGCTAGCGGCGTCCTTTTGCCAGCTCCAGCCGAAGGGCTTCTCCCTGTCGTCGCAATACAGTGGAAAAACCTCAGAGAGTTCGTTCAGGTCGCGCTGGATAGAGCGCTCCGTGATGTCGAAGCCAGACTCGGCCAACCCGCGACTGATGTCCTGAACGGTAGTTTTCTGCGGGTAGCGCGGCACCCGCCGCAGCATGTGCCACTGGCGGAACAGTGCATCCTGATTTGTTGCCATAATCCCCTCACAGATCTCATCTTCTGCTAATGCAGACTTTCAACATGCTAGATGATGCCGTAGTCCTACGACATCATGTGTCGCAATGTGCATATACTATTCCTACTCTTGGGATTCCATATCTGCCAAATGCTGCAATAACAATTTGCTGATTTCATTTCTTAGAGGGCACTATGACGAGGCCAAAAAAAAAGAGAAAGTTTTCAAGAGAAGAACTGATCGAGAGGGTGTTTGCGCGAGTAGCTCGCGTTATCTTTGAACTATGGGAAGAAGGTCGCGGGGATACGCGACTGCTCGACGATCCGTTCATCCCGGACGAATTTGTCGTTGCAGGCACATCAAAGCAGGGTGGCGGTCGCAGAGAACATGTCATCCCGCGCTTAATGATCTACGATCGATGCCTTGAGATGTACGAAAACCAGACGTCAATAGGCGATGTGGCCAAGTTTATTCGGCGGCATTTGATCATCGTCCATATTTCTCGAGACGAACAGAATCTGATCGATAAAACACTTGGTCTTAAAACCCGTATGCCTGACGGTTGGGAATTTGAGAAAAGTGACATTTACGCCAGACTCAAAATCGGCGGAATCGAGTTCGCTTAACCGATCAAATTGGTCCTGCGATCAATAAATGTAGCGACTCACCTTGTCGCATCTCATGGTTACCCTCCAAGTGACTCATTCGGTCGGAGTGTAAAGATGAACCGCAGATGTTTCGTCGGAGCCGCGGTGGGTTATGCGGCCACAATGGCGCCTTTTTCCCGGTGTCTTACAAAAAGCCATGGTTCATCGTGTCTTTCACTGGAAAAGGTACTCGACAAGCCAATCGACCTAGACCATATAGGTGCAACTGAATACATACTCGCGCTACACGTTGTGATTAAGTCGAATCTGGCAAGCATCGCACTTGTGCAAAGATACCTTCGCTTGGGATATTCGGCTGCCTGCATGTTGTTAAAAGCAATGGAAGAGACTGGAGTAGTCAGCAGATGTTTCGGGTCAAATGGTTATCGAACCGTGTTACTAGATCCAATTTCAAGGAAAACAATTCTCGCAAAACTTGATGCCGGCAAACATCGGACAAGTGTCTTGACCCGGCGACAATTTGAACTAGGGTGGTCGACATCCACTGGTGAAGAGGTTTATCTGAACACCAAGAGGCCAGTTGAGCAAAGTTGGTAGCCTTGGTTAAATGTCCGATTATGAGTAATTTACCTAATCCAACGTCCGCAATGGAGCAGAACTGCCACTGACCGCTCCTGGCCGATCAGAGACGATGAAACAATGCCACTTCGACATTGCGCGCCGCACAATCAAATCTCAATCACGGTTTTCTGATAGACGACTAATCATGTTTCCCGCATGTGAGTGCGGCTCATCGAACATTCCGGCTTATCTGCTTTTCAAGGATCACCAGCGCGATTCCGCCGAGGATGGCGACTGACGCCAGAACCATGCGCAGGCTGATCGGTTCACCGAGAAAAACAATGCCGCCCAGGGCGGCGATCACCGGGACGCTGAGTTGCACGGTGGCCGCGTTGGAGGCTTTCAAAGCGGGTAGCGCGGTGTACCAAATGGCATAGCCGATGCCCGATGCCAGCGCCCCCGACAGGACCGCATAGCCTGCCCCCGCGCGATCGATCGAGACATCGCCAATCATCAACAGGCTCAAGACGGCAGTGATCGGAACGGCCCGCAGAAAATTTCCCGCGGTGACACGAGTGGGGTCGCCCGCCCCTTTTCCGCGCAATGAATAGACACCCCAGGAGATGCCGGCACCTACCATCAACAGCGAACCCGTTAGCGGTGGTGCCGCGAGTCCCGGCAGCATCAAACTGACCAGTCCGCACAGTGCCAGCACGAAACCGACCAGCTGCAGGCGCCGCAAACGCTCCCCTTTCCACAGGCCGTAGCAAATCATGCTGGCCTGCACCGCGCCGAACAGCAATAGCGCACCGGTGGCCGCCGGCAGGCTCACATAGGCGTACGAAAAACCGGCCGCATAAGCGAACAAGGCCAATGCGGACAGCCAGTTGCCGCCTCCAGAGCGGCTGCCCCGGCTCGCCCTCACGACCAGCCAGAGCACCAGGGCGCGGGAAGCCAGTCGGATCGAAGTGAAGCTGGCCGGATCGATACCGGTTTGCTTGAGTGCAAATCGGCAAAACAGCGAATTGCCGGCAAACGCGGTCATCGCGAGCGAGGTCAATACAAGTGTGCGTACATGCAACATCGGCTTCGCTCCCGGATTCCTTGTGTGCTACCGATCTCGGTCAAACGCAACGACAGATTGCGCACCCGCAAGCCAGCCGCAAAAACTCGGCGGTGGCGAGACGGGTACACGGCGCTTGCCGCGCATCAGAATACCGTGTTGTCATTCGCCGATTCGGCCGGAACGACCTGCAGCACATCCCAGTGCTCCAGTACTTTTCAGCCGCCAGTCAACCGCGTTCATCGGCCCGATGGGTTCAGCGTCCCGGCAAGTCAACATCCAGCGTCTTGCCGCCATATCCGTACTTTTTATCCCTCGCCTGAATGACCACCACCCGCACTCCGGACGGAATTTGTACACCGTGCAGATCGCGGGTAAAAGGTTGCTCGCCAGCGTGATCGTGCCACAGGATGCGTTCGCCAAACACCCGGCCGTCCTTGCTCGTCGCCCGAAAGGCGTCTGCGTATCGGCGCGGCGAGTCATACGCCGACGACACCGTGACATCGAAATCGAAGCGGTCTGCACCGCGCGCCACCACCCGGGCGGACACCACATCCGGATAGGTCTGTTCGACATCAGCCGCGATCGCCACGGCTCCGCTGGCCGTGGCATGCAAGAGCAGCGCCAGAAGCAGGCGGCGGCGCACCGGCGAAGGTGTTCCGTCGCGTAGCTCGACGGCAGATTTTTCAGGAGTCGCCCACATGAAAATCGAAGTCCTCATCAAGCTGAAATGCGCCGCGTTTGTACGCTGCAATGATCTCCTGCGCCTCGGCCACATAGTGTTGCGGAACCCTGACGCAGGCGCCGCCCACCGCGATCGTCAGCAGGGAATGCGTCTGGACCAGATTTGTGTCGCCGGAATCGGCCGGCACGCCGGCGGCGCGCAGGCAGGAGCGCAGCATGTGGGCTTCGGTGGCGTCGAGATTGCGCGCGACGATGGTCATGTCGCCGTGGTAGGCATCGCCCTGCCCGTCGCCTGACGTGTCGATTGCAGGCATCTGCAGTTTGCGCTGCTTCAATTCTGCGACGGCCACCCAGCGCGCCAGTTCGGTCAGCGTCCCGGACGCCACTTGATGCGTGAGTTCGTCGTCCGCAAGGGAACGAAAATGCTGCGCCAGCTCCAGGCGGTCCGGAGTCATCGGCCCCCGACCCCGGCGGGCGAATCAGAACTCGATCGCATCCGATATCGCCTTGATTCCGGCGCTGGCACAGCTCTCGTCGGCCTCGCCACCCGGCGCCCCGGAAACGCCGATGGCACCCAGCAACGAACCGCCACCCTGGATCATCAGGCCGCCGCCGGCAGCGATAAATCGCGGCACGTTGCGTATGCCGCTCATGGCCTTTCCGGCCTGTGTCTCGTGAGCCAGCGCCAAGGTACTGGTGCGGAAACTGACCGCGGTCCAGGCTTTGTTCGACGCCACCTTGATCGTATGCGGGCCGGCAAACCGGTCCCGCAACAGCACCTGAGTCAGCCCGGCCCGGTCGACAACCGCCACCGTGACCTGATAGCCCTGCTTGCGGCAGGCGTCCAGCGCCGCCTTGGCCGCCACCCATGCCGTTTCCGGTGTCAGTGATTTGGTTTGAAATATTGCTTCCTGAGCACTGGCCGCACCGCTGAAGAGCAGAAGACTGCCGACGACGAATAGTGATTTGTACATTGAATACTCCTTGAAAATTGACCAGGCCACTCGCAGAATTCTGCTCCAGGCAGGCTGCGCTTTTTTCCAGCGAATCGAATCTACGGCGCCGCTTCTCACCCAAAGGGTCGGCCATTCAGGCCAAAGCTTACGCTCCAAAGCACGCCGCCAAGATAGATGGTCGTGCGTAAACCAAGCATCATGAAAGTCTCCTTTGTGTTCGGGTACGAAAGCGCCGGGAAGCCAGCGACCGGTGCGACCTATTTGACGCTGCGCGACCCGGCCAGTGCCGCAAAAATACCGAGCCCGATGAACACGCTGCCAGCCAGACGACGGCCGACGCGCGCAAATCCGCCGCCGCGCATGAGCGGCGCGAACGCGCCCGCGGCCAACGCGTAGATACCATCCGTGACCGCGGCGATCGCCACAAAAAGGGTGCCCAGCACCATGCCCTGCCCCATGGGTGGCGCAACGGGACTGAGGAACTGCGGCAGAAAGGCGGCAAAGAAAATGGTCGTCTTCGGGTTGAGCAAGGCCACCACAAAACCGTCGCGGAAGACACGTCCCAAGGGAGTCGCCGCGGGCATGGCAGCCGGATGCCCGGTCTGCGGTGAACGTAACATCTGCACCCCGAGATAAATCAGATAGAGCGCGCCGGCATATTTGACCACCGTGAAGGCGAGGGACGACACCGCAAACAACGCGGCAAGACCCACCGACGCTGCCAGCGCGTTGCCAAAGTTGCCCAGCGCGACACCGGCCACCGACACCAGACCGGAGAAGCGCCCCTGCACCAGACTGCGAGTCAGAATGTAGAGCACCCCCGGTCCCGGCGTGACGGCGAGAACCAGGCTCGCCAGCAGAAATGCAGAAAACAGCGGCCAGGGAGGTAACAGATCGGTCATGATGACTCGCTCGAACGGCGTGAAGTCGTGAATCTACCCGCTTCCCGGCGTTTTGTCGCGGCGCGCCCGGAGCTCGCCGCGGCGCGGATCAAGCGGCGGCTAGGATGCCGCGTGATTTTGCAGCAGCCGGGCAAACTCATGCATCTTCGGCATGGTTTCAAACAGGCTTCCGGATAGTTCGGCGGTATCCCATGCCGCCCGGGAGCCCACATACAAATGCACCGCGATCTCCAGCTTTTCGGTGCCTTCCAGCAAACCCGTCGGCACCCAGACGTAGGCCGTCTTCCTCAATGGATTGGGCACCGTGGAACCGCAGATGGAACAGAAATCAGAGCGGAAACCGGTGGGCTTCGCAAACGACGAAACGCGCTCCTGACCCGAGAGCCAACGGAAATTTTCTGCCGCCACCACCATCCCCGTATTCGACGTCGAGCCTCCCTGCTTGCGGCACAGACTGCAATGGCACTGGTACAGCTTTGGAGGTGTTCCCAGAATTTCGAAGCTCACCGCTTCACACAGACATTGACCGCGCATTGAGATTTTTCCTTTCACGTTTTGTTCAGGTACGCATCGGGGATTATCGCTTCAGTCGCTGTCGACGGGTCATTCGCGAAACGTTCCGACGTCCCTTTCAGCACAGCCGGCAACACCATCCGTCGCCCTGATCGACCGGTACAAAAAGTCGGCGCTGGCGACACGGCCAATGGGCGGTACTGTTGGAAAAACTCGGCGCTGGCGACACGGCGATGTCTGGCCACGGCTTCACCACACAGCCGGTCTTGGCGAGCGATGACATCCGCGCCCTGCGGATCCTATTGATCCATACCCATGTTCGGAACAGCGACAAATGCATGCCACGCAGTCCGCCGCACGGCTGCTAGACTTGGGCATGACTCACTGACGGAGCACTGCACCATGAGATATATCGACCACGGCACGGGCGGCGATGCCGACTGTATGCAGCTTGCCGAGGGCCCTGCGCCGACGCCCGGACCCGGGCAGATTCTGATCGAGGTGGTGTGCGCGGGCATCAACCGGCCGGACCTGCTGCAGCGTGCAGGGCGCTACCCGCCGCCGCCGGATGCCTCACCGTTGCTCGGGCTGGAGGTCGCGGGCCGGGTGGCCGCGCTTGGCGAAGGCGTGAGCGAATGGAAAGTCGGCGATGGCGTGACGGCGTTGACGCCGGGTGGCGGCTATGCCGAGTACTGCGTAGCGGCGGCCAGCCATGCTTTGCCGATTCCGTCCGGGGTGGATTTCGCGACCGCGGCGGCGCTGCCCGAAACCTGGTTTACGGTGTGGGCCAATCTGGTCGATCTGGGTCGCCTGAAACACGGCGAACGGCTGCTGGTGCATGGCGGTTCGAGCGGCATCGGCCTGGTGGCCATCCAGTTGGCCAAACATCTTGGAGCCGAGTGCTTTGTGACCGTGGGCAATGCCGAAAAGGCCGCGTTTTGCCTCGAGGCCGGCGCAGCGCATGCGATCAATTACCGCAGCGCCGACTTTGCCGATGAGATCAAGACCGCCACCGCAGGGACCGGCGTCGATGTCATTCTGGACATGGTCGGTGCGCCCTATTTCCAGCGCAATCTGTCGTCCCTGCGCCGCGACGGGCGGCTGGTGATGGTGGCATTCCTCGAAGGCAGTCTGGGTGACATTGATCTGCTGCCGATCATGATCAAGCGCCTGACGGTGACCGGCTCGACCATGCGGCCACGCACGCTGGCGGAAAAGACGGCGATCCGTGATGCGCTGGCGGCCCACATCTGGCCGGCGCTGGGGCGCGGCGAGTTGTTGCCGCATCTGTTTGCACGCTTCCCGTTGGCACAGGTGGCGGAAGCCCATCGTCTGATGGAATCGAGCAAACATATCGGCAAAATTGTTCTGGAGGTGAGTCCGGCATGAGCGTCGGGCGCCGGGCCGCCCCAAGACGACGCAAGTTAGCCACAATGAGGCCGGACACTGTCCGGCCAATCCATGGTCATCCCCTTCCTTGGGAAGGGGAGCGAGGGGAAGGTAAATGAATACTTTGCGCATTGACATATTCTCAGACGTGGTCTGCCCCTGGTGCTTTGTCGGCAAGCGCAATCTGGACAAAGCCTTGGAAATGTGGCGGACAGAGCAGCCAGACGGCGATGTGCAAGTGCGCTGGCAGCCGTTTTTTCTCAATCCGGATACCCCGGATACCGGCGAACCTTACCGGCCCTTCCTCGAGAAAAAATTTGGCGGGCCCAAACCGCTGCAGGAGATGTGGCAGCGCGTGCAGGAGGCCGGGCGCCCCGCCGGGATAGAGTTTGCTTTCGAGAAAATCGAACTGCGCGCCAACACGCTGAAGGCACACCGGCTGATTCATTACGCGCAAAAATCAGAGCCGGACCAGAAAACGATTGCGGTCTTGATCGAGGCCTTGTTTGCGGCGCAGTTTCTGCAGGGCCGCTACATCGGCGACGCCGCCGTGCTGGCCGATATCGCCGGCGAATGTGGCTTGGATCGCGCTGCGGTGCTGGCCTATCTGGAAAGCGACGACGATACCGAGGACGTATTGGCCGGGGCGGCCGAGGCGCGGCGACTGAACATCAACGGCGTGCCCTTCTTTATTTTCAACCGTCGCCTGGGGGCCTCTGGGGCGCATCCGCCGCAGGATCTGCTGAAGGCCATGCAGCAGTCGACCGAAGCCGAGAAATAAAACCTGCGCCGGGCTCTAGCCGGTTTCCATATCAGGAACCGGCGCGCCGCCCCTGCTCCGCCACTTTTTGTTCGACCGCAAACACGGCGGCTTCCACGCGCGATGTCAGGTTGAGCTTGGCCAGAATGTGTTTGACGTGAAGCTTGACGGTGTCATGGCTGATGTCGAGTACCCGCGCGATGGCCTTGTTTGACAGACCTTGCGAGAGTTGTTGCAGGATTTCGTGTTCGCGTGCGGTCAACAGTTTCAGGGTGTCGGCTTTGGTGCTGGCGGCGTTGCCACCTTGCAGCAAATTGACTAGCTTGAGGGTCATGGCCGGCGCCACCACGGTTTCGCCGCGGACAGCGCGTTGCACAGCGTCGACCACGTCGTCCGGCTCCATATCCTTGAGCAGATAGCCCTTGGCGCCGGCCTGCAACGCAGCGGACAGGTCTTCTTCATCGTCGCTGACGGTAAGGATCAGCACCGGCCCGAGCCAGCCATCCGCCACCAGCTTGCGCAACAGGCTGAGGCCACCCTGGGGCGGCATGTTGAGGTCGGTGATGATGACGTCGGGTTTGGCCTCGGCAAGAATGCTCAAGGCGTCGTCGGCATTCCCGGCGATCCCGGCCACGGTGATGGCGCCGCGTTGCTCCAGCAGTTCGGCCAAGCCTTCACCAAACAGGGTGTGGTCGTCGACCAGTAAAACGCGAATGGGTGCACCGGGGGCTTCTGTGTTCATGCCGAAACGCCTCCTCCGGGCGGGAAACTGAGTCTGACGCGAAAGCCGCCTTGCGGCAGGTTGACGACTTCAAGCCGGCCGCCGATTTTTTGCGCGCGCTCGCGCATGATGGTCAGGCCGAAGTGATCGCGCAGGCCGGGATGCTCGGTGAAGCCGCCGACGCGATTGGCAATGGCGAAAAAGCCCTGCCCGCCTTTGCCGTTGTCTTCCACCGTAGCAACGTAATGGTCGCCCGAGGCTTCCAGCGTCATGCTGGCCCGGGTGGCACCGGAATGGCGGGCGACATTGGCCAGCGCCTCCTGCAGGATGTGGAACACCTGGCTTTCCTGTTCCGGCGCCAGGCGCAGGTCGGTGAGCCGGTTCTGATACGTCAGCACGATGCCGGTGCGCTCCTTGAAGCCGCAGGCCAGACCGTTCAGTGCGTGTTCCAGCCCCATGGGGTCCATGCGGCTGCGAAATTGCACCAGCAACTCTCGCAGATGGGCGTAGGCGTCATCGAGCGCCTGGCTGACATCCCCGGCGTATTTCGCGGTGCGATCCAGCGACTGCTCGGCAATCGCGTCGGTGAGCATGGCCATGCGCATTTTCATGTAGGCCAGCGTCTGCGCCAGCGAATCGTGCACTTCGGCCGCCATCATCTGGCGCTCGCTGGTGAGCACGATGCGCAAATTCTCGCGCTTGAGGCGCGCGTTTTCCAGCGCCATGCCCAGATGCTCACCGATCGAACGGAACAGCAGCGCAACTTCCTCGGGTAGTTCGAACGCCTGGGGCAGAAACAGGTTGTAGGTGCCGAGCAGGCGCCCGCCGTTGGACAGCGGCACCACTACCATGGCCTGGCATCCGGTCTTGAAATAGTCCCCGCCGGTACGCTTGTCGCAGGTTTTCAAATCGATTTCAAACAGTGGCCGGTCCAGCTTGATGGCAACGCCGCATTGGCCACAATCACGCGGGACCAGACGCTCCTTCTCAACCACGGCGGACGGCAGACCGCGCGAGGCGACCATGCGCAGGTGCTTGCCGTCGCTGGTCAGTACGCGCACCACGCCAGCGTCGGCCTTGGCCAGACGGATCATGGTGCCGAGAAAGCGTCCGAGCAATTCGTCAAGGTCGTCTTCGTCAGCGAGATTGGTGGAAATCTCGCCCAGTACGTGCAAGGCCTCCAGCGTATGGTCACCGGAGGGATCGAGATCAAGCTCTTCGTGAAATGTCGGCGGATCGATACTGTTCATCGTTCAGGACCTCTCAGTCAGGCACCGACCATACGCCGGCATCGATTTTGTCGGCCCACATCAGGGCGGCGAGGGTCTTGCCGTCGGTGATCTCGCCGTCGCGTACCGCGAGCATGGCATCGGCCACGTTCATTTCGATGACATCCAGAAACTCGCCATGATCGCGCTGATGTCCGACATAGATCAAACCCTGGGCCCAGAAGATTTCGATGCGCTCGTCGGTATAGCCGATGCTGGGATGCATGGTGGATAGATGCCGCCAATACTTCGCCTGATGGCCCGTCTCTTCGCGCAACTCGCGTTTCGCGGTGTCCAGCGGATGTTCGCCGGGATCGATCTTGCCGGCAGGAAGTTCGACAAAAATGCGCCGCAGCGGATAGCGGAACTGCCGCTCGAACAGAAACTTGCCATTGTCCAGCGCCGCCAGCACCACCACCGCGCCCGGGTGGGCGATCCATTCTCGAACAGCTTCGTGGCCATCCGACATACGAACCGTGTCGCGCCGGACATGCAACAGAATACCGTCAAAAACCGGCTCGCTGGTAATCGTATGCTCTATCAGGTCTGAATCGTCCATTACGCAAACAGGGAGTTAATTGAAACTTGAACTTTCATCGAAAGTGACTATCTTATATTAGACACCATTAATACAGGAGGCTTACATGTCCGGTCTGATCCCAGAGTTGAGTCCCGAGGGGGTGGTAACGGTTAACCGCGTGATACTTGCCCAAGGATATACCATCGACGACCTTGAGGAGCGGGTGGCGATGCTGTGCGAAAACGTAAAAACCTACCATTCGGAAACCGGCTTTCGCGGCGGCATGGTGGTGCTCAACAGCGGCAGTGTATCGAACGAAGGCAGCACCATCGGTCAGGCTGTCGCCAGCCCGATGAAAGATCGCGAAGCGCTGATCATCACCTTCTGGAATTCCTTCGAGGAGCATGAAGCCTCGCACCGCAGCGAGACCTTTCAACCGCTGTTCCAGCAGGTTCTGGAACTGTGCGAGAACGGCAACGAAGAGATCGCGTATCGGATGCTGTGGTCGGGCAAGGCATACTCGCCCGAAGAGGCCATCGCGGCCAAAGCCGCCAAGGAGAAGTACGCCTGACGGCTCAAATATTTTCTAATTTTCTATGAGGGGTTTCCGCCATTCTGCTTGAGCGGAATACGGTGCGCGGATCGCGCACCGCCAGAACCGCGCTAGCCCGACAGGGAACGCGCCAGTGTGGTGTAGCAGATCAATGCCAGTTGATCGGGGAACAGACCAAAAGCGGCGACGGCAATGCCGTTGAGCGAGAGCAGCACACGCAGATCCAGACCGGCAGTGATCGGCGCCGAATCGACCGGTGAGTCGAAATACATCAGCTTGACCACGCGCAGGTAGTAGAAAGCACCGACCAGCGAGAACATCACCGCGATCACGGCGACCATGGTATAGCCCGCCTTGATGGCGGCCAGCAGCACCGCAAACTTGGCGAAGAAGCCGATGAAGAACGGTATGCCGGCCATCGAGAACATCATGATCAGCATCATCGCAGCGAACCACGGGCTGCGTTGATTCAAGCCCTTGAAGTCTTCCAGGTTCTCGGCGTCGTAGCCGGCGCGCGAGAGCAGCAACACCGTGCCGAATGCGCCCATGGTCATCATCACATAGGCAATGGTGTAGTACATCGCGGAACTGTAGGCGTTGATCGCAGTGAAGGCTTCGACCCGGCCACCGACAACACCGGCCATCAGGCCAAGTACCATGTAGCCCATATGGGAAATGGCCGAATACGCCAGCATGCGTTTGATGTTGGTCTGCGCAATAGCCGCCAGATTACCCAGACCGATGGATAACAGCGCCATGACCAGCAGCATCGGCTGCCAATCCTCAACCAGTCCGAACAAACCATAGACCAGCAGACGCAAGGCCATGGCAAACGCGGCGATCTTCGGCGCCGAACCCACGAATAGCGTGATTGCGGTGGGTGCGCCGTGATAGACGTCGGGTATCCACATGTGGAAGGGCACCAGACCCAGCTTGAAGGCGACACCGCCGACCAGGAAAACCAACCCGAACACCAGCACGGATCGTTCTGCCTGACCTTGATGCAATGCCTGCGCGACTCCACTGATGGACAGATTGCCAGTGGCGCCGTAGATCATCGACATGCCGTACAGCAACAGACCCGAGCCCAGAGCGCCAAGCACGAAATACTTCATCGCCGCTTCAGTGGCGCGCGACGACTCGCGGTCGATGGCGACCAGACCGTAGAGTGACAACGACATCAGCTCAAGACCCAGATACATGGTCAGCAGGCTGGAGGCCGATATCATGACCATCATGCCCAGCGTGGCAAACAGCACAAGGACATAGAACTCGCCCTTGTCCAGACCCCGATCCGACATGTACTGCCTGCTGTATACCAGCATCATGATGACCGCAAAATAGGTCATCAGCTTGAGGAAATCAGACAGGGCGTCATCGACGAACATGTTGCTGAAGGTCAGCGTAGTATGACCATCAGAGGTGACCAGCGTGATCGCCGCACAGCCGAACAAAGTGATGACGGTCAGCATGGCGGCCATCCAGCGATGCGTGGCGCCAAAGATCAGGTCGACAAACAACACCAGGAAAGCCATCAACAGGAGAAAAATCTCCGGGGCCGCCGGGTACAGGTCGGGGATCACGAAATTATTCAGCATCGCTTCTCTCGTGGCTTTCGTGTTGAGTGCCGCTCATCAGAGCTTGCTCACCGCAACATGCTTGAGCAGATTATCCACCGAGGAGTGCATCACCTCGGTGAAGGGGAAGGGGTATAGACCCATGGCCAGAACACAGACCGCCAGCAGACCCAGTATCAGAAATTCGCGGCTGCCGATGTCTTTCAGCTTGGCGACCTTGTCGTTGCCGACATCACCAAACACCACGCGCTTGATCATCCACAGGGTATAGGCGGCACCCAGAATCAGCGTGGTTGCCGCGGCGAAGCCCACCCAGAAGTTGAACTTGATGGCACCCAGAATCACCATGAACTCGCCGACAAATCCTGAGGTCGCCGGCAATCCGGAATTGGCCATGGCAAAGAATACGAACAAGGCGGCGAACCGGGGCATGGTGTTCACCACACCGCCGTAATCGGCGATCTGGCGCGAGTGCATGCGGTCGTACATGACGCCCACACATAGGAACATCGCCGCCGAGATGAAACCATGCGAGATCATTTGCACCAGCGCGCCTTCGACACCGATCGCATTGAAGATGAAAAAGCCGAGAGTGACAAATCCCATGTGCGAAATCGACGAATAGGCGATCAGCTTTTTCATGTCTGTTTGCACCAGTGCCACGAAACCAATATAGACGACGGCGATCAGGCTCAGGGCAATCATCATCGGCGCCAGTTGATGCGCGGCATCAGGCACGATGGGCAGCGAAAATCGCACAAAACCGTAGGCGCCGAGCTTGAGGGCGATGGCAGCCAGCACCACCGATCCACCGGTCGGCGCTTCGACGTGGGCGTCCGGCAACCAGGTATGCACCGGCCACATCGGCACCTTGACGGCAAACGAGACGAGGAAGGCAATGAAGATCAGGATCTGCGGCTTGATTCCGATCGGCAACTGGTGCCAGTCGAGAATGTTGAAGCTACCGCCGGACTCGAGGAACAGCCAGATCAGGGCAACCAGCATCAGCAGGGAGCCGAGCAGCGTGTAGAGGAAGAACTTGAACGCGGCATAAACCCGGTTCGGCCCGCCCCAGGCGCCGATGATGATGTACATCGGAATCAGCGAGGCTTCGAAGAAGACATAGAACAGTACGCCGTCCAGCGCGCTGAAAATGCCGTTCATGAGACCGGACATGATAAGGAAGGCGCCCATGTACTGAGCCTGCTTCTCTTCGATGACTTCCCAACCTGCCAGCACCACCATGACAGTGATAAAACTGTTGAGCAGGATGAAGGGCATCGAAATTCCGTCAACCCCGAGCAGATACTCGATATTGAAGCGCGTGATCCAGGGCGCCTTTTCGACGAACTGCATTCCGCTGAGCGAGGTATCAAAACCGGTATAGAGCGGTATGGTGACCAGGAAACCGGCAATCGCGACGGCCAGCGACAACCAACGCACCAGTTCGCGCCGCTCGGAGCCGATCCAGAAGACTGGAACAGCGCCAAGAATCGGCACCCAGATTGCGAGACTCAGTAAGCTTGCATTCATATTCACTATTAGCTGACTGCCATGTCAGAGAATTCTATTTAAGACCGTCCACCACGCAAAGCTCAACAGGGCGAGTGCTCCGAAGATCATGAAAAATGCGTATTGGTAGATGCGGCCGGTTTGAATCAGGCGGACCAGCCCGGAAATCCAGCCGACGAAGTGAGCCGTACCATTCACCATCACGCCGTCGATCATTACCTGGTCGCCCCCCTTCCACAAACCACGACCCAGAAGGCGCGCTCCGCCCGCGAAGAACCAGTCGTTGAAGCGGTCGAAGCCATATTTCTCTTCAAGAATCATGGCCGGGACCGCAAATTTCTGTTTGATCACCGCCGGCAGGTCGGGACGCTTGATGTAAAGGAACCAGGCAGTCGCCGCGCCAGAGAGCGCCAGCCAGAAGGGTAGAGTTTTTACGCCGTGGGCCATCATGCCGAACACGCCATGGAACTGCTCAGCCATCACCGCCATACCTTTGTGGTTGTCGGCAATGACGATCGCGCTGCCGAACCAGTTGTCGTAGAGCACGGTTCCGATCAGCCAGCCCGAGCCAATGGCGGGAATAGACAGCAGGATCAGCGGTACGGTGACGACCTTGGGAGTTTCGTGCGGTTCGACAGGACCATGATGTCCGTGATCGTCGTGATGTGCATCGTGACCATGGGCATCGTGCGCGACCTCGCGGAAACGCTCCTTGCCGTGAAAGGTGAAGAAGATCAGACGGAAGGAATAGAAGCCGCCGACGAAGACCGCTGCCAGTGCACAGAAGTAGGCGAAACCAGCGCCTGGAATCTGCGAGAAATGCACCGCCTCGATGATCGAATCCTTGGAGAAGAAACCCGCGAACGGCGGCAAGCCGGCATTGGCCAGCGCACCGATCAACATGGTGGCGTAGGTGATCGGCATGTACTTGCGCAAGCCGCCCATGCGGCGCATGTCCTGTTCGTGGTGCATGGCGATGATCACTGAGCCCGCGCCGAGGAACAGCACCGCTTTGAAGAAGGCATGCGTCATCAAATGGAAGATCGCCACCGAATACGCCGAAGCACCCAGCGCCATGGTCATGTAGCCGAGTTGCGACAGCGTCGAATAAGCGACGACGCGCTTGATGTCGGTCTGCACAATGGCAATCAGCGCCATGAACAAACAGGTAATGGCACCGATGACGATGACAAAGGACAGCGCGGTGTCGGACAGCTCGAACAGCGGCGACATGCGCGACACCATGAAAATGCCGGCCGTGACCATGGTGGCGGCGTGGATCAGCGCCGAAATTGGCGTCGGACCTTCCATCGAATCGGGCAGCCAGACATGCAACGGGAATTGTGCCGACTTGCCCATGGCGCCGATGAAGAGGCAGATACAGACGGCGGTAATCAGCGGCCAACCGGTAATGGCCTCTGTGATTCCGGCCAGTTCGTTGCGCTTTGCAAACACTTCGGCATAGTCGAGACTACCGGCATAGGCGGCTATCAATCCGATACCAAGCAGGAAGCCGAAGTCGCCGACGCGGTTCACCAGGAAAGCCTTGAGATTGGCGTAGATCGCCGTCGGCCGCGTGTACCAGAAGCCGATCAGCAGGTAAGAGACGAGACCCACCGCTTCCCAGCCAAAGAACAACTGTACGAAGTTGTTGGACATCACCAGCATCAGCATCGAGAAAGTGAACAGCGAGATATAGCTGAAGAAGCGCTGGTAGCCAGGATCATCCGCCATGTAGCCGATGGTATACACGTGCACCATGAGCGAGACGAAAGTGACGACCAGCATCATCAAGACGGTGAGGGGGTCGATCAGGAATCCGATTTGAAGCTTCAGGCCTCCCGATTCCATCCAGGTGTAGACCGCACCGTTGAAGACATTGCCGGCCTGTACATCCTGATAGATCAGCACCGAGAGCGCAAAGGAAATCGCGACGCCGAGGATGGTCACCACATGCGAACCGGTACGGCCAAGAATCTTGCCGAAAAATCCCGCGAGTATGGCTCCGGCCAACGGGGCCAGGGGAACCAGCAGATAGAGTGTCTTCATTCCCATGCTCACTAGCCCTTCAGGCTGTCGAGATCTTCGACATCAATCGAGGACAGGTTGCGGAACAGCACCACCAGAATGGCGAGACCGATTCCGGATTCAGCGGCAGCCACCACGAGAATGAAAAACACGAAGAGCTGGCCGGAGAGATCATTGAGGTAATGCGAGAAGGCGACAAAATTGATATTCACCGCCAGCAGCATCAGTTCGATGGCCATCAACAACACGATCAGGTTCTTCCGGTTGAGGAAGATACCGATGATGCTGATGGCGAACAGGATGGCAGCCAGTATCAGATAGTGGGATAGCGAGATCATGCCGTTTCCCCTCTCTTTTCTGCTGCCGCGGGCAGCTCCACCTCGGGTGCCATCTTGACCAGACGCATGCGGTCCTTGCTCTTGACCGCAATCTGATCTGAGGGATGCATTGCCTTGTTGTCCTTGCGCCGACGCAGGGTCAGCATGACAGCGACGACAATGGCCACCAGCAGGATCACTGAAGCGATTTCGAAGGGGTAGGCAAACTCGGTAAACAGTACCCGGGCCAGTTCCTTTGTGTTGCTGTAGTTCGCCGGCAGGTTCTGCGACGGGAAATTCGCCAGTCCGAAATAGCGACCGGAGAGCACCACGGCCATCTCGGCCACCATCAGCAAGCCGACAAAAGCTCCCAGCGGCAAATTGCTCCAAAAGCCCCGGCGCACACGTTCGATATTGATGTCGAGCATCATCACCACAAAAAGGAACAGAACCATCACCGCGCCGACATAGACCATGATCAGGGCGAGGGCGAGAAACTCGGCCTGCAACAGCATCCATAGTCCCGCGACGTTGAAAAACGCCAGTACCAGAAACAGCACGGCGTGCACCGGGTTGCGCGCCGTGACCACGCGCAATGCCGCGAATACCGTTATCGCGGAAAAGATGTAGAAAAGTATGGTCTTGAATTCCATGGATGGGTCAGCGGTAAGGTGCGTCCTGAGCTCGATCGGCGGCGATCTGCGTTTCATTGCGATCGCCGACGGCCAGCAGCATCTGCTTGGTGTAATAGAGATCGCCCCGCTTTTCGCCGTGATACTCGAAGATGCGGGTCTGGACGATGGCATCGACCGGACAGGCTTCTTCGCAGAATCCGCAGAAAATGCATTTGGTCAGATCAATGTCGTAGCGTGTGGTGCGACGACTGCCGTCATCGCGTTCGGCCGATTCAATGGTGATCGCCAGGGCAGGACAGACGGCCTCGCACAACTTGCAAGCGATGCAGCGCTCTTCGCCATTTGGATAGCGGCGCAAAGCGTGCAAGCCGCGGAAGCGATTGCTCTGCGGTGTCTTCTCTTCCGGATACTGAACGGTGATCTTGCGCGCAAACATGTAGCGCCCGGTCACGGCCATGCCCTTGAACAGTTCCTTGAGGAACAGGCTACCAATGAAATCTTTTGCACCCATGTCGATCTCTCGGTCCTATTTCCAGATGGTCAGCGGCGACATCATCCAGATGCCGACAACAAGAATCCATACCAGCGTCAGAGGAACAAATACTTTCCAGCCAAGACGCATGATGTGGTCGTAGCGATAGCGAGGGAAGGTGGCTCGAATCCAGAGGAAGAAGAACAGGATCGAGGCCATCTTGACCGCCAGCCAATGAAAACCATCGGGCAGGAACCCCACCGGGGACAACCAGCCGCCCAGGAAGAAGATCGAGGTCATCGCCGCGATCAGGATCATGTTGGCGTATTCGGCGAGGAAGAACATCGCGAAAGACATGCCCGAATACTCGACCATGTGACCGGCAACAATTTCAGATTCGCCTTCGACCACGTCAAACGGCGCACGATTGGTTTCCGCCACACCGGAAATCAGATACACGCCGAACATTGGCAACAGTGGCAGCCAGTTCCAGGAAAGCGCACCGAGACCCATATCGGCGAACCGGCCCGCGCTCTGCGCGACGACAATCTCGGACAGATTCAGGCTGTTTGACACCATCAGCACGGTAATCAGCGCCAGACCCATCGATATCTCGTAGGAAATCATCTGCGCCGACGCGCGCATGGCGGCGAAGAACGGGTACTTGGAGTTCGATGCCCAGCCGGAAATGATGATGCCGTAAACACCCACCGAACTGATGGCCAGCAGATACAGCACGCCGGCATTGATATTGGCCAGCACCCAGCCTGGCGCAAAGGGAATCACTGCCCAGGCGGCCAAGGCCGGAGCAATCGCCATGATCGGGCCGAGAATGAAGAGCTTCTTGTCCGCCGCCGCCGGAAAAAGGATTTCTTTGAAAAACAATTTCAAGCCATCGGCGATCGGCTGCAGCAAACCCCAGGGGCCGACGCGATTGGGGCCGATACGAACCTGCATCCAGCCGATGATCTTGCGTTCCCAGAAGGTCAGGTAGGCGACCGACAACAACAAGGGTGCGAGGATCAGGACGATCTTGACCAGGGTCCAGATCAGCGGCCAAACCGGTTGAACCAGAGCCCATAGCGGCGCCCACAGCGGGCCCCAAAGCCATTCGAAGAATCCGAGAACAGTGCCTTCCATCACGCCTTCTCCAAGCTGAGAACGGAGAACATGGCGCCCAGCGCCTGCGTATTGGCATGGGCCGCAGCGACTCGCAGCACGCCATCGGGAAGACCTGCGTCCAGTTGCACGGCAAGCGTCACACTCGCCATATCACCAGCACCGTCCGCGTGGATACCGCTGCGCATAACTTTTACGGCATCCCCATCAGCCAAACCATGTTTCGCCAGCGTTGCAGCGTTCATGCGTGCTGCAGGTGCTGCGGAGTCGGTCGTTTGCTGCAAGGAGGGAGCGCGCCGCACCAAAGAATCAGCAAAGTGAATCGGCACATCGGCGACCCGCTCAAGTCCGTTGGCGGTTGATGCAACATTTGCCATTACATCGACGCCATTGTCCAAGCCGGAAACGAACTCGGGTGTTCCACCCAAAGCTTGATCGCGAACCTCTTCGCTGCTGTTCTGATCAAAACCGTCGGCCTTAAGCAAATTGCCCAGTACTCGCAACACCTTCCACCCCGGACGGGATTCACCCAGCGGTTTGGCGGCGGCGTAGAAGCTCTGCACCCGACCTTCGGTATTGACGAAGGTGCCGGAGGTTTCCGAGAACGGCGACACCGGCAGCAGAACTGCGGCGTAGTTGAGCATGGCTTGTGACTTGAAGGAGCTCAGAACCACCACAGCGGCAGCCTGAGTCAAGCTCGCCAGCGCCTTGGCCCCATCAGCGCAATCGAGCTCCGGTTCGGCGCCAACAACGACATAAGCCTGACGCGGCGCATCGAGCATTGCAGCAGCATTGAGGCCCTCGCCTGTCGGGACTGCTTTGGCAACATAGCCGCCGACACTATTGGCTGCCTCACCGAGGAAGCCGAAGCGGCCCCCAAGCAGCGCAGCCAGTTGCTGGGCCAGCGCGTTCAGAGTCGCCGCTTGCGGGTGTTGCTGTGCGAAGTTGCCAAGCAGGATGCCGCACTTGCCGCCCTCACTACCTGAAACCAGGCTTGCTGCAATCTTCTTTGCCGTATCACCAGCGCCGACTTTTTGCAGTTCCGGGCTCACCGCCGCGCCCTTGAGTTCGGCGACAGCCTTGACCACCCCAGCCAATTGCTCGGGCAGTTGCGACGGTGCGGCAATGGCGCGTGCTTCCAACTTGATCAGCAAATCGTCGTCAGCGCTGTGCAGGACACAGATTTGCGCGCCGCGCTTTGCCGATTGGCGCAACCGCTGAGCGATCAGCGGATGATCCTTGCGCAGGAAGGAGCCCACCACCAGTACACGATCGAGTTCGCTGATTTCTGCGATCTTCATTCCCAGCCAGGGCGTGCCCTTGCGCTTTCCGTCGGCAGAGAAATCGCTCTGACGCAGTCGGAAATCAATATTTTCGCTCCCCAGACCACGCATCAGTTTCTGCGCCAGATACATTTCTTCCAGCGTAGCATGCGGACTCACCAACCCGCCAATGGCGCCGCCACCGTGCGTATTGGCCACGTCGCGCAACGCATGCGCGGCGTAGTCCAAAGCGACATTCCAGTCAACTTCCTTCCACTCTCCGCCCTGCTTCACCATCGGCTTGGTCAAACGCTCGTCAGAGTTCAGAGCCTGATAGGAAAAACGCTCCTTGTCCGTCAGCCAGCATTCGTTGATGGATTCATTCTCCAACGGCAACACCCGTAACACTTTGTGATGCTTGGTCTGCATGATCAGGTTGCTGCCCAGACCATCGTGCGGACTTACCGACTTGCGCCGTGAAAGTTCCCAGGTGCGGGCCGAGAAACGGAAAGGCTTGGAGGTCAGCGCACCGACCGGACACAGATCGATGATGTTGCCGGAGAGTTCGGTATTCACCGTCTTGCCAATGAAGGGCATGACTTCGGCGCGCTCGCCGCGATAGGACTGACCCAGTTCCATGAAACCGGCAATTTCGGCCGTAAAGCGAATGCAGCGCGTGCAATTGATGCAGCGGGTCATGTCGGTCGATACCAGCGGACCCAGATCCTTGTCGGGAACGACACGCTTTTCTTCTTCGTACCTGGAGGCCGACTCACCGTAGCCGACAGCCAGATCCTGTAGCTGACACTCGCCGCCCTGATCACAGATCGGGCAATCCAGCGGATGGTTGATCAGCAGGAACTCCATCACCGCCTTCTGCGCCTTGACGGCCAGTTCGGAATGCGTGAACACCTTCATGCCATTGGTCACGGGCGTAGCACAGGCAGGCATCGGTTTCGGCGCCTTCTCGACCTGTACCAGACACATCCGGCAATTGGCCGCGATAGACAATTTCTTGTGATAACAGAAGTGCGGTATGTAGGTGCCCATCTGGTGGGCCGCCTCGATGATGGTGCTGCCTTCCGCGACCTGCAGCGGCGTGCCGTCGATTTCGATCTCGACCATTACGCTGCCTCCGTGGTTGAAGAAGCACGGAAGAAACCACTGCCCGCGCGTTGTACTTCCGGATCAACGAGACACTTCTTGTTCTCGATGTGATATTCGAATTCGCTTTTGAAATGCTTGATGAAGCTGCGCACCGGAAAAGCTGCGGCGTCAGCCAGTGCGCAGATGGTTTTGCCCATCATGTTGTCCGTCACCCGATTCAACAAATCGAGATCTTCCGGACGACCCTGGCCGTGCTCGATACGATGCACAACGCGATACAGCCAGCCGCTGCCCTCACGGCAGGGCGTGCATTGGCCGCAGGATTCCTCGTAATAAAAATAGGACAGACGCTCCAGCGCCTTGACCATGCAAACTGTCTCATCCATCACGATAACCGCGCCCGAGCCGAGCATGGAGCCGGCCTTGGCGATGGAGTCGTAATCCATGGTGCATTCCATCATTACGTCGGCGGGCAACACCGGAGCTGATGACCCACCGGGGATCACTGCCTTGAGCTTGCGGCCACCACGCATGCCACCGGCCATTTCCAGCAGCTTGGCGAAGGGCGTACCCATCGGGACTTCATAGTTGCCTGGGCGATTGACGTGACCCGAGACAGAGAATAATTTTGTGCCGCCGTTGTTGGGCTTGCCCAGATTCAGGTAAGCCTCTCCGCCCATGCCCAGAATGAAGGGAATCGCGGCGAAGGTTTCAGTGTTGTTGATTGTGGTCGGTTTGCCATACAGGCCGAAATTCGCCGGGAAAGGCGGCTTGTAGCGTGGCTGACCCTTCTTGCCCTCGATTGACTCAAGCAGGCCGGTTTCCTCACCACAGATGTAAGCACCCCAGCCGTGATGCGCGAAGAGATCAAAACTGAAATCCGATCCGAGAATGTTCTCGCCCAAATAACCTGCGGCGCGCGCTTCATCAAGCGCTTCTTCGAAACGCTGATAGACCTCGAAAATCTCGCCGTGAATATAGTTGTACCCACTTTTCGCACCGACTGCATAGCCAGCGATGATCATGCCCTCAATACAGGAATGTGGATCGAAGCGCAGCAGGTCACGGTCCTTGAAGGTGCCGGGCTCACCCTCGTCGGTATTGCAGACGACATATTTCACCGGTGCCGCCTTGGGCATGAAGCTCCACTTGAGTCCGGTGGGGAAACCCGCGCCGCCACGGCCGCGCAACACGGATTTCTTGACCTCGGCGATCAAGTCGTCCTGGGTCATCTTGCTGGCCAATATCCGCTTCAGCTGCGCATAGCCGCCGCGTGCCTCGTAGTCCTTGAGACTCCAACCGGCGTCGCCCTTGCCCCAACCGGTGGTAAGCAGTGGATTGATAGTGTCGATCAGAGCCATCTTATTTGCACTCCGCCAACAGAGCGTCGATCTGCTCGGGCAGCATGAAACTGCACATGCGCTTGTCGTTAAGCAACATTACCGGCGCATCACCACAAGCGCCCATGCATTCACCTTCTTTCAAGGTGAACTTGCCGTCCGGGGTTGTCTCGTTGAAGTCGATGCCGAGCTTTTCCTTGACATAGTCCGCCGCGTGAACGCCGCCTGACAGGGCACATGGCAGATTGGTGCATACCGTCACCTTGTACTTGCCGACGGGAGTCAGGTTGTACATGTTGTAGAAGCTTGCCACTTCATAGGCGGCGATCGGCGCCATACCCAGATAGCCCGCAACTTCGGCAATAGTGTCTTGTGCCAACCAGCCCTTCTCGTCCTGGGCAATCACCAGCGCCGCCATGATCGCGGACTGCTTCTGATCAACCGGATACTTGGCGACTTCCCGGTCAATTTTCCGGAAGGCTTCGGAGCTCAACATGTCGTTTGGTTTATCCATGCGAATGTCTATCTATCAACGTCGCCGAGCACCAGATCGATGGTGCCGATAATGGCGGTCGCATCGGCCAGCATATGTCCCCGGCACATTTCGTCGGTGGCAGCCAAATGCGGAATCCCGGCCGTGTGCAATTTAATTCGGTAAGGCTTGTTTGCTCCGTCGGATACGGCCCAGACACCCATTTCGCCTTTCGGATGCTCAATGGCCACGTAGGCCTCACCAGCAGGCACGTGCATACCTTCGGAAAACAGCTTGAAGTGGTGAATCAATTCTTCCATGCTGCCTTTCATCTTTTCCCGCGACGGCGGCGCGACCTTGTGATCGTCCGTAATGACGGGACCGGGATTTTTGCGCAGCCATTCGATGCATTGCTTGATGATGCGATTGGCCTGAAACATTTCCTCCATGCGCACCAGATACCGGTCATAGGTATCACCATTGACACCGACCGGAATATCGAAGTCCATACGGTCATACACTTCGTAGGGCTGCTTCTTGCGCAAATCCCACTCGATACCCGAGCCGCGCAACATTGCTCCGCTAAAGCCCAGCTGCAAGGCACGTTCGGGGCTGACAACGCCAATGCCTACAGTACGCTGTTTCCAGATACGATTGTCAGTCAGCAGTGTGTGGTACTCACCTAGATATACCGGGAAACGGTTGGTGAAGTCCTCTAGAAAATCCAGCAGTGTGCCGCTGCGAGCCTCATTCAGTTCCTTGACCGTTTGCGCATTCTTGAAACGATTTTCCTGATACTTCGGCATCTGATCCGGCAGATCGCGATAGACACCACCCGGCCGGTAATAGGCTTGGTGCATGCGGATGCCGCAGGTCGCCTCCAGCACGTCAAACAAATCCTCACGTTCACGGAAGGTATACAGCACCATGGTCATGGCGCCGATATCGAGTGCGTGAGTGCCGATGTTGAGCAGATGATTCTTGATCCGCGCGATTTCATCGAACATGACGCGGATGTACTGCGCACGGATCGGTACCTCAATACCCAGCAAACGCTCCACCGCCAGACAGTAGGCATGTTCGCTGGGAATCATTGATGTGTAATCGAGACGATCAAGATACGGCAGTGTCTGCAACCAGGTGCGGGTTTCTGCCAGCTTCTCGGTGCCACGATGCAACAATCCGATATGAGGGTCGGCGCGTACGACAACCTCGCCATCCAGTTCCAGTACCAGACGCAGCACACCGTGCGCGGCCGGATGTTGCGGACCGAAGTTGATGGTGTAATTCTTGATTTCAGCCACGACCATCGCCCTTTGCATATTGCTCTTCACGCACGATGCGTGGTGTAACTTCACGCGGCTCTATGGTGACCGGCTGATAGATCACGCGCTGCTGCTCGGGGTCATAACGCATCTCGACATATCCCGAAATCGGGAAGTCCTTGCGAAACGGATGACCAACAAAACCGTAGTCGGTGAGAATGCGGCGCAAATCGACATGACCTTCGAAGTGGATACCGAACAGGTCAAATGCTTCACGCTCGTACCAGTTTGCGCTGTTCCAGATATCCATGACTGACGCCACCACGGGGAATGTGTCATCCGCTGCGAAAACCTTGACGCGCAAACGCCAATTGTGAGTAAGTGACAGCAATTGACTGACGGCCGCAAAACGCTTGCCCTGGTAACCAGTAAATTCGGAATAGTCGATACCGCTGAGATCCATCAACTGCTCGAAACAGAACACCGGGTCATCACGCAACTGACGCATTGCTTCCAGATAATTCTCGGCAGGTATCGCTACCGTGACCTCACCCAAAACCAACACCGGCTCCATGATGCGATCCCCGAAGCTTTCCTTCAGCTGCTTGCAGAGTCGTTCCAGTTTCGCGCTCATTGGATAGTTCTCATCAGATCAGCGGGCAATGGTGGTAGTGCGCCTGATTTTGCTCTGTAACTGAATCAGGCCATACAGCAGCGCTTCGGCCGTTGGCGGGCAACCCGGCACATACACATCGACCGGTACGATTCGATCGACACCACGGACTACCGAATAGGAATAGTGGTAGTAGCCGCCGCCATTGGCGCACGACCCCATTGAAAGAACCCAGCGCGGCTCTGCCATCTGGTCATACACTTTACGCAGAGCCGGAGCCATCTTGTTCGTCAGGGTGCCGGCGACAATCATCACGTCGGACTGGCGCGGACTCGGGCGAAAAACAATGCCGAATCGATCAAGGTCGTAGCGCGAACAACCTGCATGAATCATCTCGATGGCGCAGCAGGCCAGACCGAAAGTCATCGGCCACATCGAGCCGGTGCGCGTCCAGTTGATGATCTTGTCCAGCGACGTAGTGACGAAGCCTTCCTGCAGAACGCCCTCGATACTCATATGTCGGTTTCCTTGCGCATGTTCATTCCCAATCCAGCGCCCCTTTGGCCCACGCATACACGTAGCCAACGACGAGGATGCCGATAAAAACAAACATTTCGACAAAGCCGAACATTCTCATCGCCTCGGTATTGACGATTTCTTTGAAAATCGTCGCCCACGGCAGGAGAAAGGCGATTTCAAGGTCAAACAGAATGAAGAGGATTGCGATCAGGTAGTAGCGCACATCGAACTTCATGCGCGCATCTTCGAAGGGGGCAAACCCGCATTCGAAGGCTGAGAGTTTTTCGCTGTCCGGACGATTGGGTGCGATCAACCAACCGAGAAGGATGGGGACACATCCGAATACGAGACCCACCAATACGAAGACCAGGATGGGAAAATAATTATCCAACATTTCGGTGGTAAGCCACTCCGCTCGTTATTGTCGGCCGGTCGCTACACAAAACAACCAGCACTCAACTACTTTTTGCAACATTTTCCATCACCTAATTTCTGGTGCCGACGGTGAGACTCGAACTCACACAGCTTTCGCCACTACCCCCTCAAGATAGCGTGTCTACCAATTTCACCACGTCGGCTTTGCGCTATTGCACGAGCGGCGCAAATTATATATCAAGCCATTGACTGATTAGTGCGTTGCAGCAAAAAAATCTATCAGTCGGAATACTCCTACCATTTATTTTGGAATGTCCCTGGCCTTCGAATCAGGCGCTTCCGGCGCTTGCGCCGGGCCTGCAGGAACTGCCTGCGCAGGAACTGAATCCATCACGCTGCCGGATGTCCGTGGTGCCGAAGTCGCAATATAGGAGAGACTGAGACTGGTCAGAAAAAACACGACCGCGAGAACTGCGGTGACGTGCGAAAGAAAATTCGACGAGCCCGTGGCACCAAACAGACTACCTGACGCGCCACTACCAAATGCCGCACCCATGTCCGCGCCCTTGCCGTGTTGCAACAGCACGACACCGATAATGGAAAGCGAGGCAATGACATGTACGGTCAAGATCACGGTATGAAGTAAATCCATGTAATCCTCTTGAAATATTGTTCAGGCAGCTGCGCAAATGGCGAGGAAGTCCTCGGCCACCAGCGAAGCACCACCAATAAGCCCGCCATCGATATCAGACTGGCCGAAAAGTTCGACAGCGTTGTTGGCCTTGACGCTACCGCCATACAAAAGACGTAATCCCGCTGCTACATCATTGCTGTCACGCGCGAAGCGGGCGCGAATCAAGGCATGAACTTCCTGTGCCTGTTGCGGGGATGCGGTGCGCCCGGTACCGATCGCCCATACCGGCTCATAAGCCACAACAGCACTGGTAAACGCATCCACTCCGCTTTTGGCGAGTACCGCCTCAATCTGGCGCGTAACCACTTCACCAGTAACTCCGGCCTCGCGCTCCTCAAGTGTTTCACCGACGCACAATACAGGTGTCAGCCCTGCCAACTGCGCGGCCACAAACTTTGCAGCGACGACAGTATCGGTATCACCAAAAAAAGATCGACGCTCGGAATGACCTACCAGAACGTAACGACAGGCAAAATCCGCCAGCATCGCACCGCTCACTTCCCCGGTCCAGGCACCCTGAGCATGCTCGGAAACATCCTGCGCTCCCCAAGCCACAGAACTGCCCCCAAGTACGTCGCGCGCTTGCGCGAGATATGGGTAAGGCACACAAACAGCAACTTCGGCCGGGCCTTTGGCGCCATCACGCACAGCCTGCAACAGTCCTGCATTGGCGGCAAGACTGCCGTGCAGTTTCCAGTTACCAGCAACCAGTTTTCTACGTATCGAAGCACTCATCGGGTCACACAGAGGCGGCTACATGAAGCCCGGCATTATAGCGGTAGCGGCAATCAAATGCCAGACTGAAGTCAGCCTTGGAATCAAGATGCACTTGAGGCCAACTCCTTGTCATCACCCGTCTTTTGTTCCATCCTGCCATTTGACATACGTCAATAGCCATGCGTGCAATACGCTGATACTAAGCACCCTGATCCAAGTACCTATAAAACTGGAGTGAAATGGAAACCATATCAATCGATGTAGCAATCGTAGGCGCAGGTGGCGCAGGTTTGCGCGCCGCGATTGCACTGGCAGAAACTTCGCCCCAGTTGCGCATTGCCTTGATTTCCAAGGTTTACCCGATGCGCAGCCACACCTGTGCCGCAGAAGGGGGTGCCGCCGGTGTGATCAAGCCGGACGACAGCTTCGACATGCACTTTGACGATACCGTCGGAGGTGGTGACTGGCTCTCCGATCAGGATTGCGTTGAATACTTTATTCACGAGGCGCCCAAGGAGTTGTTGCAGCTCGAACACTGGGGATGTCCCTGGAACCGCGAAGCTGATGGCTCAGTGGCAGTGCGGCCCTTTGGTGGCATGAAGAAGAAACGCACCTGGTTCGCCGCCGACAAGTCGGGCTTTCATATCCTGCATACCCTGTTTCAGACCTCGCTGCAGTTTCCCTCAATCACCCGCTTTGACGAATATTACGCACTTGACCTGCTGGTCGATGACGGCCGCTGCCAAGGCGTGACCGCCATGGAGATGCGTAGCGGCCAGTTGCGCCAATTTCATGCCAAGGCGGTCATCATCGCTGGTGGCGGCGCCGGCCGCATGTTCCCATTCTCCACCAACGGGGCGATCAAGACTGGCGACGGCATGGCCATGGCCTACCGTGCTGGCGCACCGCTGAAGGACATGGAATTTGTCCAGTACCACCCGACCGGCCTGCCCAACACGGGGAGCCTGCTGACCGAAGCCTGCCGCGGCGAAGGCGGCATCTTGGTCAACAAGAACGGCCGCCGCTACCTGCAGGACTACGGTATGGGCCCGGAAACCCCGGTGGGTCAACCGCAACTCAAGACCATGGAACTCGGCCCGCGCGACCGCGTCAGCCAGGCCTACTGGCACGAACTGCAAAAAGGCAACACGGTGACTACGCAATGGGGTGAATGCGTTCTGCTCGACATGCGACACCTCGGCGAAAAGAAAATCAACGAGCGCCTGCCCCTGGTGCGCGAGTTGGCCGAGAGCTACCTCGGCGTCGACATCGTCAAGGAAGCCGTGCCGATCCGCCCGGTGGTGCACTACATGATGGGCGGCATATCCACCAATACCGCCGCCGCAACTCCCCTGCCCGGCCTGTTCGCTGCTGGCGAATGTGCCTGCGTGAGCCTGAACGGCGCCAACCGGCTTGGATCGAATTCACTGGTCGAACTCCTGGTCTTCGGCCGACGCGCCGCACTCTCTGCCATCGAGCATATCCAGGGGCTGCCGGCTGCCGATACTGCGGCACTGAATGCCCGCGCCGAGGAAACCCAGTCGCGCATCCGCGAGCTTTTCTCGCGCAACGACGGCACTGAATCCATGTCCGGCCTGCGCAAGGAAATGATGGACACCATGGAAAAAAATGTCGGCATTTACCGCACCGAAGAAGGTCTGCAGGAGGGCGTGAGCAAGATTCACGAGTTGCGCGAACGCTATCGTAGCGTGATCCTCACTGACAAGACCAATGTCTTCAACACCGATCTGTTCCAGGCGCTCGAACTGGGCTCCATGCTCGATTGCGCCGAAGCGGTGACGGTCGGCGCGTTGGCGCGCAAGGAATCTCGAGGCGCTCACCAGCGTCTCGACTATGTCGAACGCGATGACAAGAACTACTTGTGTCACACCATGGTTCACTACCAGGGAATGGATTCTCCACGCGTCGATTACCTTGATGTGGTCATTACCAAATCTCCACCTGGCATTCGCGATTACTCGGGAGACCACAAATGAAAGAGCGCCTGGTCCAACTCGAAGTGATGCGCTATAACCCGGATACGGATACCGAAGCGCACTTCCAGCACTACGAAGTCATGTGCCAGGAAGAATGGGTGGTTCTCGATGCCCTGAACAAGATCAAAGCGGATATCGACCCAACCCTCAACTACCGCTGGTCTTGCCACATGGCTGTCTGCGGCAGTTGCGGCATGATGATCAACGGCGAACCGAAACTGTCCTGTCACGCCTTCCTGCGCAGCTACGAAGGTGTTATCCGGGTCGAACCCTTGACACATTTCCCGGTTGAACGGGACCTGGTCACGGCACCGGACGACTTCATGGAAAAGTTGAAGCGCGTCAAGCCATACATCATTCCCAAAGAAGAAAAACCCATCAGCGAAGGTGAGTACAAGCAAACGCCGGCGCAATTGATGAAGTTTCGTCAGTATTCCATGTGTATCAACTGCATGCTGTGCTACGCCGCCTGCCCGGAATACGGTTTGACTCCTAGCTTCATCGGACCGGCCGCATTGACGCTGGCGCACAGATATAACCAGGATTCGCGCGATGGTGGCCGCATGGAGCGACAGGAAGTTGTTGCCACCCATGAAGGCGTCTGGGAGTGCACTTTTGTCGGAGCCTGTTCCGAAGTCTGTCCGGCCCATGTCGACCCGGCCAGCGCGCTACAGCAGATGAAGATCACCAGTTCGATCGACTGGATTGTCGAACACCTGATACCGGGAGGGAAATCATGAGCCGCCGACCCTTGATCCGTGAAGTGCCACCGACCACCTGGTTTTTCAGACACCCACGCTACATGCGTTACATGTCACGCGAAATCACCTGCATTTTTGTTGGCGCCTACTGCGTGTTGCTGGTGGTCGGGCTAAAAGCGCTCGCCAGCGGCCCCGCCGCCTACGAAAACTTCCTGCTGGCACTGAAGAGCCCCGCTTCCATCGGATTTCAGTTTCTGGCCCTGGTGGCGGCGGTTTATCATGCCGCCACCTGGTTCAATGCCACGCAAAAAGCCATGCCGCTGCAGATTGGCGAGGACTTTGTTCCGGGCAACGTCATTTCCGGCGCGCACTATTTCGCATGGGCGGTACTGTCTGTCGGTGTGCTCATGTTTGCGGGAGTATTCTGACCATGGCCAAATCACACAAACCCGTCGTCTGGTTTCCCTTTGCCGCAGGCGGCACCGTCATCGCCTTCTGCATCCCGGTCATCGTTCTGCTTACCTTGATGGCTGCTCTGGGTCATGTTCCGGCGGGACTCAGTTACGAAAAAATGCATGCCTTCGCCGCCAACGGACTGGGCAAGCTGATCATTTTCGGCGTGCTTGCCCTGTCTCTTTGGAGCTCGGCACACCGATTGCGCTGTACCTTCTATGATTTCGGCGCGCGTGCCGATACACTAGTCGCAACGGTTCTATATGCCGCAGCGATCGTGGCCAGTCTTTTTTCCGCTGTCTATCTGCTGCGCATCTGAACGGAATCATTCCGCAAAGACTCTCGTCATAGAAGGAAAAAAGTAAATGGCGCCACCCCCACTGGCCTTGCGCGAAGCTGTGCGCCAAGAACGCTTCAGCAAGGTCTGGAGCGATGACCTGAATGACGTCTTTGCCGACGTCGCCCCCTATTACGACCGCGCCAACAACATCGCGGCCCTGGGACAGTTCGATAATTTCCTCAAGCGCTTCATGCAACTGGTCGATTTGCAGCCGAAACAGAAAGTGCTCGACGTCTGCGCCGGCACCAACGCCATCGGCATTGCCCTGCTCAAGCGCGAACCGACACTGGACGTGCATGCCATGGATCGCAGCGTCGCCATGCAGACCGTCGGCCAGCAGCGTGCCAGTGCCCTGGGCCTCAAGATAAAAAGCACTATCGGTGATGTGCACACCCTGCCCTTTCCCGACAATCATTTCGACATCGTCACGCTGCAATTCGCCTCGCGTCATCTGCGAGTGCGCGAAGTGTTCAGCGAGATTCTGAGGGTACTCAAACCCGGTGGGCACTTTCACCACTCAGACATGCTGCGTCCGCGCAACGTAATCGTGAAAAATCTCTACTACACCTACTTGCGCAGTTGCCTTGGACTGACCGGCCTGATCGTCGGCAGCGGCCCCGCCGCCGCAAATGCCAAGCAATATTTCCTGGACGCGCTGGAACTTTTCTACAGCGCGGAAGAGCTGTCGATCCTGCTGCGCGAACAAGGTTATGTTGAGGTCAAGGTAGACACCGTTTTCCATGGCATGCTGGGCTTCCACCGCGCCTTGAAACCGGTTGCTACCTGACGCCAAAGACAAGACGTCGGCATGGTGTTGCGGGCAAAATCCCTCGCCCGACTCAACGGCCGGGTGCTCAACGTCTATAGCCAGCGCACCACCACCGCACTGCGCGCGGCCCTTCCCCTGCGACTGGCCTTGCCTCACCTGGAACCGGTGCTGGCACTGAATGTCGAAAAGGAAGTCGAGAAGGACTCTCTGGTGATTCAACGTGCCGGTGAATTGACATCGCAGACTTCATCGGACTGGAACGAGATCCTGCCGCAGTTGCTTCAAGCAACCAAGAAAATCGACCAGGCATTTCTCGCCCGTATCGATCGATTTCCAATCGAGATCGTGATTCGATACGAGGAGATTGCACCTATTCGTACGCGGCGCATGAAACTGCTCTTCGAGGCTGCGCAAAAGATCCAGGCAAGACGCGAACTCCTGACTCATCTGCGCGACGCATTCCGAGCAACGTTTTCGCAAGACGAATTTGTGCAGCTATTGTACGAACTGTTCCGGCTGTATGCCGAAGAAACCCGTTCCCTGAGTCGCTCGGTCCGACTGCCGGGACCCTTGAAATTCCTGCGTGAAGTGGTCGCGCAGGAACTGCTGAATGTCATGCTGCGTGTCGCACGACCGTTGGCCGTCGAGATCGCCGCCGCCGCTTTTCATCCACCGAGTTCGACCGGACATCCGCAT
>JAIPCS010000128.1 GCA_021738105.1 Sulfuritalea sp. | reverse complement strand
TGGGCGATGCCTTGGTGCACGAGAATCCGCGCCTTCAGACGCGTATCAACCAATTGCTGGATCGCATCGATGCCACGCTCAAGCAGTGTCTGAAAGTAGCGGCAGCGCAGGGCGCATTGGCGGCCGACCATGATTTCGGTGCGCATGCCGATTTGCTGGTGTGCTATGCCGTGGGACGCTGGCAACGCTTCGTAAAAAGCGGCTTCAAGGATGACCCGCTGGCCAACTGGCCTGCTCAGTGGCCGATTCTGGCGCGCTGAACCGTCTTTGGCGAGAAAGTCGCCGTGTCGCCAGCGCCGAGTTTTAGCGTTTCAATAGTGCCGCTGCCTCCAGCGCGAAATAGGTCAATATGCCATCGCAGCCTGCGCGCTTGAACGACAGCAGCGCCTCCATCATCACTGCATCGTTGTCCAGCCAGCCGTTTTGCGCAGCGGCCTTGAGCATCGCGTATTCGCCACTGACCTGATACGCGTAAGTCGGCACGCCAAAGCTGTCCTTCACCCGCCGCACAATGTCCAGGTAGGGCATGCCGGGCTTCACCATCACCATGTCGGCGCCTTCGTCGATGTCCATTCCGACTTCGCGCAAGGCTTCATCGCTATTGCCCGGATCCATCTGATAGGTGAATTTGTTGCCTTTTCCCAGGTTTCCCGCAGAACCAACGGCATCGCGGAACGGGCCGTAGAACGCGGAAGCGTATTTTGCCGAATAGGCCAGAATACGGGTATGAATCAGTTTTTCCGCATCCAGCGTGGTGCGAATTCGACCGATTCGCCCATCCATCATGTCCGAGGGCGCCACCACATCCGCGCCTGCGCGGGCGTGACATAGCGCCTGTTTCGCCAACGCTTCCAGTGTCTCGTCGTTCATGACGTAGGCGCGCGGATCGGCAGGGTCGATCAGGCCATCCTGGCCGTGGCTGGTATAGGGGTCGAGTGCAACGTCGGTGATCACACCGAGTTCGGGAAACTCCTGTTTAAGTCGGGCCACCACGGTAGGCACCAGACCTTCCGGATTCCAGGCTTCTTCTGCTCCGGGTGTTTTTCGGCTGACATCCACCACGGGGAAAAGGGCCAGTGCCGGTACTCCCAACTGCAGCGCCTTTTCGGCTACGGGCAACAGCCTATCCAGCGAAACGCGCTCAACACCTGGCATCGATACGACGGACTCAGTCCGACCCTTACCCTCCAGGACAAAAACCGGGTAGATGAAATCGTCAGAGCGTAGTGAGTGCTCGCGCATCAGGCGCCGCGAGAATTCGTCACGCCGCATGCGGCGCATCCGTGACCCGGGGAATACACCTTTTGGAATCATTGGTTTAGCCCTAAAAAATAGTTTGAAAAATGCTTGAACTTTAACGCACCCGTCTTATCATAGTAATCAGATGGTGGCGGACATGTGTTCGTACCGTCTCCCGCTTCACCTCCCTGAGCGGGTACCTTGGTTCTTCAAGGTGTTTTGCCCTCGGCCTTCTCCCCTTTGGTCGAGGGCTTTTATTTTGGTGAAGCCAAAATAAAAGCCCTTTGGGCAAAATTATACGGCCATCCACCCCAAGCCCTTCCAGGGAAGGGAGTAACTATTCGGTCGACTGCGTCAGATTCTCGTCAGAGATCAGCCAGCCACCGATCACCTGTTCCGCCTCGTCCATGCCGGTTTTTTTCAGGCTGGAGAACATCTGCACCGTGATCTGCTCACCAAAACTGGCGAGCGCAGTTCGGGTTTCGCGCAGGGTTTTGGATTGCTCCTGGCGGCCAAGCTTGTCCGATTTGGTCAGCAGGCAATGAATCGGCCGCCCGGTGGAACCAAACCAGCCAATCATCTTCCAGTCAAGCTCGGTGAGCGGCCGGCGCGAATCCATGATTAATACCAGGCCGACCAGATTGGAACGACGCGTCAGGTAGTGCTCCAACAAACCCTGCCATTGAAGTCGTACCGCCATCGGAACCTGGGCAAAGCCATAGCCCGGCAAATCAACCAGTGCCGCACCGTTTTTCATTCGAAACACGTTGATCAGTTGGGTCCGCCCCGGTGTCTTGGAGACGAAAGCCAGCCGGGTGTGGCCGACCAAGGTATTGATGGCGCTGGATTTTCCGGAATTTGAGCGACCTGCGAAGGCGATCTCGGGGCCATGGGGCGGGGGCAAGCCGCTTGGCTGGGCAACGGAAATTTCGAAAGAGGCGTGACGAAAGAGGGGCATGGGAAATACGCGTGAGGCCGGCCGGCAAAGGCTTGGCATGCAGAAATCGGGTGAGCTGGGATAGAATATCAGGTTTACAATTTCCGAATCCCGGAGTTTCCGAGGAGTTTTGTTCATGAAGTGTTTCCAGCTCAGTTATCTGCTTACCCTCCTGTGCGCCATGACTGCATTTAGCGTTCATGCGGCTGAAGCCCACAAAGCGGCCCCCAAAGGCGATGCCGCGCGAGGCCAGACAATTGCCTCTACCGTCTGTGTCGCGTGTCACGGTCCCGATGGCAATAGTCCGGCTGCGGCCAACCCCAAACTGGCAGGACAGCATGCCGAATACCTGCTCAAGCAAATGAAAAATTTCAAGGCGGCAGAGGGCAAGCAACCCGAACGCGTGAATGCAATCATGAACGGCATGATTGCGGCTTTCGATGAGGGCCAGATGAGGGATCTGTCGGTATATTTTTCTGAACAGACCCAAAAGGGCGAAGCAGCGAAAAACGAGGCAACCGTGGAAATCGGGCGGAACCTCTATCGGGCCGGTGACCAGTCCAAGGGACTTCCCGCCTGCGCCGCGTGCCACGGCCCGGCTGGCGCCGGGATGCCGGCGCAGTATCCCCGCATCGGTGGACAGTTTGCCGAGTATATCGAGGCGCAAATGAAGAGTTTCCGCGAAGGCTCCCGTGCCAATGATCCCAGCAAAATGATGCGCATGGTTGCCATCAAAATGACAGACGCCGAAATCAAGGCGGTGTCCGACTATATTGCCGGCTTGCGCTGACCCACATCGTATTCAAAAAATGGCCCGGTAATTCCGGGCCATTTTTTTGTCTTCATCCTGGGTTTAGGCGCCATTCACATCGCCATCAGGCCGCTCGCCCGCCGCTGACACGCACAATGCCCGCCAGGTCGAGGTGCTGCTCGAGTTCGACGAACCCCGATCGTTTCAGCAGATCGTGGGCTGCACCGGCCTGATCGTAACCATGCTCCACCAAAATCCGTCCATGGGGTGCCAGATGTTTCGACGCCTCAACAATAATGTGTCTCAAGGCATCAAGTCCGTCCACACCGCTGGCAAGCGCCTCGACCGGCTCGTGGCGTAAATCGCCGGAGCTCAGGTGAGGATCGGTGGCCGCGATGTAGGGCGGGTTGGCAACAATGAGATCAAAGACTTCACCTTCCAGCGCGCTGAACCAGTCGCTTTTCAGCCAGCGCAGTCGAGCGCCAAGTTGTTTAGCGTTGCCTTCGGCCACCGCGAGCGCGGATTCGGAAGCATCGACCGCAGTCACGTTCAGCACAGGGCGTTCCAGCGCTAATGTGATGGCGATACAGCCGCTACCGGTGCCCAGATCCAGGATCCGCGGTGACTCGACCCCCGTATCGCCATCGCCGACTTTTTGCAGCACCAACTCGACCAGCAGCTCCGTTTCCGGGCGCGGAATCAGCACGGCCCTGGATACTGCAAACACGCGCCCGAAGAACTCGCGCTGACCGAGCAGGTACGCCACGGGTTCGCCTGCGGCGCGACGGGCCACCAAAGACGCAAAGCTCAACAACGCGTTTTCGTCCAATGATTCGTCATCGTGGGCGAACAGCCAGGCTGCAGGCCTGTCCAGCACATGTCCGAGCAGCAGGCGTGCTTCGCCCGCCCCGAGTTTCGGCCGTGCTGCCTCAAGAGCAGCGGCGATGGTGGTCATTCGGCCAGCGTCGCGAGCAGTTCGGCCTGGTGTTCGGCCGTCAAGCCGCTGATCAGTTCATCGAGGTCGCCATCCATGATGGCGTCGATCTTGTAAAGCGTCAGGTTGATGCGATGATCGGTAATCCGCCCCTGAGGAAAATTGTAGGTGCGGATGCGCTCGGAGCGATCACCGGAACCGATCAGCGATTTGCGCTGCGACGCAATCGACTGTTGCTGTTCGCGCTGCTTGGCGTCATTGATGCGTGCCGCGAGCACCGCCAGAGCCTGTGCCTTGTTGCGATGCTGCGAGCGGTCATCCTGGCATTCGACCACGATGCCGGTCGGCACATGGGTGATGCGCACCGCCGAATCGGTTTTGTTGATGTGCTGGCCACCGGCGCCCGATGCGCGAAAGGTATCGATGCGCAAGTCGGCCGGATTGATGTCGACGTCGACCAGTTCGTCGGCTTCCGGCATCACCGCGACGGTGCAGGCCGAGGTATGGATGCGACCCTGGGTTTCGGTCACCGGCACGCGCTGGACGCGATGCCCGCCCGATTCGAACTTGAGCCTGGAGTAGGCGCCGTTGCCTTCGACACGGGCGATGATTTCGCGAAAGCCGCCGAGGTCGGATTCGCTGCGTGACACGATGTCCACTTTCCAGCGCTGGCGTTCCGCATAGCGGCTGTACATGCGGAACAAATCCGCTGCAAACAGCGCCGATTCGTCGCCGCCGGTACCGGCACGAATCTCCAGAAACAGGTTCTTGTCGTCGTTCGGATCCTTGGGCAACAGGGCGCGTTGCAAGTCGGCTTCAAGTCGAGCCATTTCAGTGCTGGCAGATTCCTGCTCGGCGACGGCGAGTTCTTTCATCTCCGGATCGGCGAGCATTTCGGCGGCGCCGGAAAAGTCGGCGCTGGCGCTACGGTACGCATGGAAAAGTTCGACGATCGGCTCGATTTCGGCGCGCTCACGAGTCAGCTTGCGGTAACTGTCCATATCGCGCGCGGCGTGTTCGCCGCCGAGCAGACCATCGATTTCAGCCAGGCGTTCGCTCAGGTTTTCAAGCTTGTCGAGTATGCTTTTTTTCATGGGATGGAGGATTGGGCGCCGTTTTCTGGCGGCGGTTCATGGGGTACAGAGCTGCTGCTGCGGCGGGCGATGCGTTGAATGCTGTGGCGAACATCGGCCGCCAGCAAAAGCTCGGTTTGCGCGGCGGCGAGGCTGATACGTTCGTCAAAGTGCAACATTCCTCCGGGGCCGGATTGGAGCAGGTCGGCGTCGATCAGATTTCGAATCACGTTGGCAAACATGAGCTTTTCCGAAAATTCAGCAGAGTTGAACTCGTAGAGCATCGTCAGCCGCTGCGCCAGCAAATGAGTTGCATCCTCCAGCGCGGCGCGCTTGAGCTGGCCGCTACCGTGATGCTGCAGCAGTGCCAACGTGAGGAACTGCCGCTCCAGTGTCGGGCGGATGATTTCACCAAGCTGATGCAACTCCGGGCTGGCCTCGCTATTGGGCGGCGGTGCCCGCAGAAAAGTGTCTTGATCGTCGCCGAGTATCAGACCACGCTGGCACAATACCGACTCGGTGAGGTCAATCTGCGCATCAAGAGTCTCGGCATCCCATGGTAGAAAAAGTTCGGCGCGAAGCAACCAGTAAATGCCTTTGATCGCTTCTTTGGCGCGCTCTCGCGTGAGTATCCGGTTGTGGCTGAGCAGGCAGGCGAGCAAGGCCGGCAATGCCAGCAGGTGCAGCACATTGTTGCGAAAGTAGGTCAGCAGCGCGGCTTGCTGCTCAGACGCGCGAACCATGTCGCCCAGGGGATGGGAGCGACGCTCCAGCAAGTCGAGCCGGCCGACGTAGTCAATCACTTCGTCGGCCGGAAGATCGCATGTGACGATGCTGTCGCTGTAAGGAATCTCCGCCAGCAAATATTGAACATGCTCGATCTGCTTTTGCAGCAGTTGAAGATCAGCCGTGTGCTTGGGTGTCGACAGCAAGGTCACGGCCAGCAGGTTGACCGGGTTGACGACAGCGGCTGAGTTGATGCAGCGCGCCAGCCCGGTAGCGGTGGAGTCCACGGCAGTGCGAAGCCAGGGCGCCTGCGTGTCGAAGTTTTCATCGCGCCACGTCGGATGATGCGCGTCGAGGAACTCGGCCAGGGGCAGCGGTTGGCCAAAATTTACATGCACTTTGCCGAAATTACGCTGCAGCAGTCTCGCAGCGCTCAGCAGCCCGGTCAGGGATTCGGATTTTTTCGGTTTGCCGTGCAGTTCGGCCAGATAGCTGTTGCCTTCCATCAGTTTCTCATAGCCGATGTACACCGGGATGAAAACCAGCGGTCGGGAGTGGCTGCGCACGAAGCTTTGCACGGTCATGGCCAGAATTCCGGCCTTGGGCGACAAGGACCGCCCGCTGCGGCTGCGCCCGCCTTCGATGAAGTATTCGATGGGAAAACCGCGATCGATCATCAGATGCAAATATTCGAGAAATACCGTTGCATACAGTGGCTCCCCCTTGATCTTGCGTCGCAGGAAGAATGCGCCGGAGCGTCTTAGTATCGATCCGACCAGCGGCAGGTTCAGATTCGAGCCCGCAGCGATATGCGGCACCATCAGTCCGCGATTGAAGATGATGTACGAGAGCAGCAGATAGTCCACGTGACTGCGGTGACAGGGAACATAGATGATTCCGTGGCCTGGCGCCACGGCAGTCACACGTTCGAAGTTGTGTACTTCCACGCCGTTATAGACCTTGTTCCAGACCCAGGTCAGCAGCAGGGAAAAAGCCCGCACTACGGAATAGCTGTAGTCCGAGGCTATTTCCAGTGCGTACTCGTTGGCCTTGTTGTTTGCGGCCAGCAGCGATATCGATTTGCTCTTCGCTTCAAGTGCAGCCGCCTCGCGTACCGAAGGTGTGTTCAACAGGCTGTGCAGTTGTGTGCGGCGATGCGACAGGTCCGGGCCGATGGCAATTTCGCGCTGACGGCGAAAATGTACCCGCAGGATGCGACCGAGCTTGCGCACCGCGTGCGATTCGTCGATGTCTTCATTGAGCAGCTCGCGCAGTGAGATCGGGGCGTTGAATCGAACGACGGTGTGGCGACCATGGATCAGCATGGCAAACAGGTGTCTCAGGTGGCTGACGGATTGCCAGGTTTCGGCAAACAGCGCCTTCAGAATCGAGTCCTGCTTGTTGGGTTCTCGCCCCCAAAGTACGGTCACCGGCACCAGCTGGACGTCGAAATGCGGATTGGCAAAGGCAGCCCTGATCAGCGCTTTCATCAAGGCTGAATGGGTGCTGCGCGGGTTCAATGTATAGCGCCCGCTGGGATTGCGCGACAGGAAAAAAAACGAACGCCGCGCGCTGAAGGCTGGGTCCTGCAAGGGGCGCAAGGCGGGTGGCAGGCCCATCTGGCGACATTCGTGATCAAGCACCAGCAAGTTTGAAAGGTAACGCTCGTCGAGCACATAACACACAGGCAGTTCGGCCTGCAGCGAGAGCATTTCGGGCGTTTCGGGGAAGACTTTGGTGCGCGTTCCCAGGTACAGCACCCGGCGCAAAACGTCGAGCGTCCAGCCGGGAAAATCGAAGTAGGGCAGCTTGCTCACGGGCGGCCGGGCCGGACCCCGGGCGGTAGATGCGCAGACACGCAGCTACTCCCCTGATTTCAGGTGATAAATACGGGAAATGAGCGCTGAAACTTCTGCCCGTTCCTTTCCTTCCGCCTGATTCAAGGCGTGAGTCGGAGCGTGCAGCAATTTGTTGGTGATGCCGTGCGAAAGGGCATCAAGTACCTTGGCCGGATCGTCGCCGCGTGCCAGAAGTTTCAAGGCGTGCTCCAGCTCGTGGCGGCGGGCGCGGTCGGCGGAATCTCTCAGGGCGCGGATGGTGGGTACCGTCTCTCGCGATTCCAGCCAGTGCAGAAATCCGGAGACGCGTTCAGTGATGATCGCCTCGGCTTCAACCACCGCGGCCTGACGCGATTCCAGGCCGGATTCGACGATCTGTCCAAGATCATCGAGGGTGTAGAGAAACACGTCATCCAGCCGATTGACTTCTGCCTCAATATCTCGCGGCACGGCCAGGTCAACCATGACCATCGGCCGGTGACGCCGGGCTTTCAGCGCGCGCTCGACCATGCCCAGCCCGATGATGGGCAGTGAGCTCGCAGTGCAGGAGACCACGACATCGTATTCCGGCAGGCGTTCGCCGAGTTGCTCAAGACGCATGGAGTCGCCTGAAAAGCGTGCGGCCAGATCGGCGCCGCGTTCCAGCGTGCGGTTGGCAATGGTGAGACGCTTGGGTTTGTGCGCGGCAAAATGCGCGGCGCACAGTTCAATCATTTCGCCGGCACCGATGAACAACACCTTCTGTGCGGCGAGGCTGTCGAAGATCCGCGCTGACAGATGCACTGCGGCGGCAGCCATCGATACGGTGTTGGCACCGATGGCGGTTGTCGAGCGCACTTCCTTGGCCACGGCAAAAGTGCGCTGGAACAGCTTGCCCAGCAAGGTGCCCAGCGTCCCTGCCTCTTCGGCATCGCGGGCCGCCTGCTTCATCTGGCCTAGAATTTGCGGTTCGCCAAGGACCATCGAGTCCAGTCCTGCGGCGACGCGGAACATGTGGCGCACGGCGTCCTGTTGCGGATACTGGTAGAGGTAAGGGTGGATATTCTGTGGCGACAACGAATGATACTCGGCAAGCCAATCTGCCGCCGCCTGGGGTTGCTCCGCTGCGCAATAGAGTTCGGTGCGGTTGCAGGTCGACAGGATGGCCGCTTCGCGCACCGTCTTGGCCCGCAGCAGGTCGTGCAGAGCCAGCCCCATGCTAGCGGGGTCAAACGCCACCTGCTCGCGAACCGCCAGCGGGGCCGTATGGTGGTTGATGCCCAAAGCGAACAACTGCACGGCGATATGACCTTGAGACGAAAAAATCCAGCGTTTGGCAAACTTCGTTAAAGCGACAAACTGTTAATGCCCTTGCTTTTCCGAAGCTAAAATTGACCAACAGCACGCATTAGAAACCGATCAGGCCTAAACAACAAGCCCGAACCAACCCGGTAAGCGGGTGTCTGCCACGCGGGCAAACACCGAGACACGCATTATATTGGGGCAGCGCAGCATTCGGAACAAGAGCTGGTGTGGAAGAACCCGGGACCATTTCGACCCGGATCGACCTTCATGGAGAAAATGGTGGATTCGAGCCCGGCATTTGGGGCAGCAGCGAAGGAAAAAAGATGACACAAGCCCAAGCCGGCATCTGTGCGCAGGTGCCGTTGCTCGCACGCCATATGTTTTTTTCAGCCATTCCGGGAGCAAATTTGCGCGCTGCACTGCGGGAGTTAACTGAACTGGTCGATGGCGAGAGCAGCGTGATTGGACTTGGGCGCTCGCTGGTGTGGGCACTTGGCTGCGAAGTTCCCGGGCTGAGCGTCTTTCCCGGATTTGCCGGCGCCAGGATTGAGCCACCCTCGACCCCGGCCGATCTGTGGTGCTGGCTTCGCGGTGATGACCGCGGCGAACTCGTGCATCGTGCCCGGCGGATTGAGAAAGCCGTGTCTGGCGCCTTTCGCCTGCGGCAGGGGATTGATGCCTTCCGCTACGCGTCGGGTCGCGACCTGACCGGTTATGAGGATGGCACCGAGAATCCCCAGGGTGAGGCGGCTCTCGAAGCAGCGGTTGTTCGAGGGCAGGGTAGCGGTCTGGATGGCGCCAGTTGTGTCGCGGTTCAGCAGTGGCTTCACGATTTTGACGGGTTCGACGCCATGAGCGGGGAGGAGCAGGACAACGCCATCGGTCGTCGCAGAAGTGACAATGAGGATCTTCACCACGCGCCACCATCGGCCCATGTCAAACG
>JAIPCS010000127.1 GCA_021738105.1 Sulfuritalea sp. | reverse complement strand
GTCAGCGCAAGTTGTCGATATCGACGGTGGTGCAGGCCTTGCGCTCGCTGGAAAGCCGCGGCATGGTCGAGGCGCGGCCGCAGTCCGGCTATTACGTGCGGCGGCGGCCGGTACGCTTGATTGGCCCGGCCACGGTGTCCACCCTGACACGCCCCGTCAAGCCCGTCGATGTCGGCGTCAGCCGCCGTCTGGTAGACGTACTGCAAGCCAACGAGGCGCCGGGCATGGCCCTGCTGGGTTCCGCACTGCCGGCGCCGGAACTGATGCTGGCACCGCGCCTGAACCGGCTTTACGCCAGCATCGCCCGTCGCCAGCCGCAGCTTCTGGCAAGCAGCAGCCACAGCGATCTGGGCGAGGCGCCGCTGCTGCGCGCGATCAGCCATCGCGCGCTGGAATGGGGCTGCGCGATCGCCGAGGAAGAACTGGTGATCACCAATTCCTGTACCGAGGCGATGGCGCTGTGCCTGCGCGCGGTGACCCAGCCCGGCGACACGGTGGCTGTGGAATCACCGACCTACTACGTGATGCTGCAACTGCTGGAAGCGATGGGCCTGCGCGCGCTGGAAATTCCCACGCATCCGGTCAGCGGCATTTCACTCGACGCGCTCGAACTGGCGACCCGCGAGCGCAAGGTTGCGGCCTGCCTGTTGATCCCCAACGGAGCCAACCCGCTGGGCAGCCTGATGCCGGACGAGACCAAGCAGCGGCTGGCCGATCTGCTGGCCGCACGGAACATTCCCCTGATCGAGGACGACATCTACGGCGAAGTCTGCTTCACCGACGCGCGGCCGCGACCGATATATGCCTTCGACAAGAGCGGCAACACGATGCTGTGCACCTCGTTTTCGAAAACCGTCAGCCCATCCCTGCGCATCGGTTTCGTCGCTGCAGGTCGGCGCACGAACGACATCGTGCTGCAGAAGACCCTGACCAGCGGCAAGACCAATCCCCTGACCCAGCATGTGGTGGCGGCACTGATGGAATCGCGCGGCTTCGATGTGCATCTGCGCACGCTGCGTCGCCGTTTTGCCGAACAGGTGGCGCGTACCCGTGACGCGGTGGCGCACCACTTTCCGATGGAGACCCGCATCACCGATCCGCAAGGCGGTTTCGTGCTCTGGCTGGAATTGCCGGCCGAGATTGATTGTTCACGCCTGCACGCGCGTGCCCTGGCCGAGCGCATCGCCTTTGTTCCCGGCGAGATGTTTTCCGCCAGCGGCCAGTACCGAAACTGCCTGCGCCTGGCATGTGGTCAGCCGTGGAGCGAACGAATGGATGACGCGGTACTGCGTCTGGGCCGGCTGATTGCGCAGATGCGCTGAGCCATTGATAAAGATTCGCATCACTCCGGTTGCGCTGGAGCACCAAAGCCTGTCCATCACCATCAGCATGGGCGTGGCGACCAGCGGCCAAGGCTCCTGCCCCCTCGACAAGCTCATGGCCAGCGCCGACGCTTAACTTGAATCGCCGCATGCCCGCTGCCCTGCCCTTGCGTCACTTTCTGCTCGCGCTTGCCGTGGTCGCCGTCTGGGGAACCAATTTCGCGGTCATCAAAATCGCGCTCGGCCAGATGCCACCGCTGCTGTTTGCGGCTCTGCGCTTTGGCCTGGTGCTGATTCCCGGTCTGTTCTTTCTCGCGCGCCCGGCGGTGCGTCTGGGCAATCTTGCACTGTATGGCGTGCTGATCGGGGTCGGCCAGTTCGGCGTGCTGTATGTCGCCATGAACGGACACATCTCGCCGGGCCTCGCCTCGCTGGTGATCCAGACCCAGGTGTTCTTCACCATCGCCCTCGCGATGCATCTCGCCGGCGAGCGGGTGCGCGCCTTCCAGTGGGTCGCCCTGCTGCTCGCCACATCGGGAATTCTGATCATCATCCTGCATACCGATGGCAGCACTACGCCGCTCGGATTGATGATGGTGCTGCTGGCGGCGCTGTCATGGGCCGGCGGCAACATCGCCGCCAAACAGGGCGCGCCGGCCAACATTCTTGCCTACGTGGTCTGGTCCAGTGCCTTTGCCCTGCCGCCGCTGATGGTGCTCTCGCTGGTCTTCGAAGGCTGGGACGCCATATCGATGGCGCTACAGGCGGCCGACGCCGCGACCTGGGCCGCGGTAGCCTACCAGTCGTGGGGAAATTCGCTGTTCGGCTTTGCCGTCTGGGGCTGGCTGCTGGCCCGGCACCCCGCCGCCACGATCACACCGATGGCCTTGCTGGTGCCGGTGTTCGGCATGAGTGCCTCGGCGCTGTGGCTGGACGAATCGCTGCCGGCCTGGAAACTGTCCGCCGCCGCGCTGGTAATGGCCGGCCTGGCGCTCAATCTGCTGTGGCCCAGGCTGCGCGCAGCCCTGGCCTGAAAATTTGGCAGATTCTGTCGGAGCGGAACGGGCGATCCACGTCAAGCGTTAACCCGCGGTCGCGGCATTGACCGCCATGTGCGTGTAGGCCATGGCGACCAGATCGCAGTTCACCCGATGCTCGAGACCACGCCGGACCATGTCGCCGAGAATATGTTCGTGCTCGGTTCGCTGCCCGGCCTTCATGTCGCGCAGCATGGATGCGGTGAATGAAGAGCCGGATGCAGTCAGCATGGCCAGCGCCTTGTCGCGCGACGACGCATCGACGGCATAGCCGCTGCGCTCGGCGACGGCGCAGCACTCGGCATAGACCGTGCGCGCCAGATCGGCGCCGTAGGGCGTGGCGACGATATCGCCCACCGTGCCCTGACACAGGGTCGTCATGCTCGCCAGGGTGGCCAGAAAGACCCACTTGTCCCACAGCGCCTGCTCAATGGTGTCTGAATAGAAGCTATCGAATTCAGCGCCGGCGCACAGCGCAAAAAATGCACGGGCAATCGATTCGTGATCGGCGTGACGATGCCCCACGGTGAGCGAATGCAATTCGGTGAGTTGCCGGATGGTGCCGGTGTCGGTCAGGGTGGCGGCAATGTGCGCGACGCCGCCGAGAACCCGCGGCTTGCCGAATCGCTGATCGAGCAGGTCGAAATGATTCAGCCCGTTGAGGAAGGGCAGAATCGCTCCCTGGCTGCTGGCCCCGGCAATCGACGACAGGGCGTCGTCGAGATCGTAGGATTTTGGCGCCAGTACGATCAGATCGTATTCCGGCACAAGTTCCTCGCGGGTCACACACCGGGGGTGCACGGTAAAGCGCTCCTTTGGTGTCTCGATGTTCAGGCCGTGCTCCTGAATCAGCCGCCGGCGCTTGTCGCGCAGCAGAAATGTCACATCCGCGCCGGCACGCAGGAGTCTGGCTCCAAAATAGCCCCCCACCCCGCCGGCACCGAGCACCAGTATCTTCATCGTTGTCTCCCAGGAATTTCGCAAGGGCAGCTTATCGCGAGTTGGCGCCCCCCGGTGTCGAAACCTGACGCGCACCAGGCGCCATGCCCTCTTCACGCCGGCCCGAGTGTTGTTTTACGACACAATAAAGCGGTGAAATGCCGCGATCAGAAGCAATGACTTGACGGGCGGCGGCAGGATGAATAGCGTGTGCGCCTATGCCTTTTGGAGTACATGAGTTTCCATGGAGCGAAGTTTTGATTTGATTGCCCGGACGGTGGCCGAATGGGCCCGACAACCGGACCTTGAGGAAACCCATCGCAACGCGGCGCAGACACTGCGCCAGATGGCCAGCCAGATGAGCAACAGCGAGTCACCGGATCTGGTGGCCGACAAATCGCTGAAAGTGATGGCCTGTCACGTTTGCCGGACCACCGGCAATGTCGGTTGTAATTCGCAGACGCCGGAATGCCCGCTGGGCTTCCTGGAAACAAGCAAACCCTCCCTGATCGGCGCCTGACGCGCCTTGCCGCCCTGCGGCGGCTACAGTCATTCAATCCAGCGGATTCCGGCACCTCGTTCAAGCGCCGGCCTAGCTCGCTGCCAAAAAGTCGGCGCTGACGAGACGGCAAAGCCTGCGTCAGAGGCGACCTATCCGGTCTTGATGTGCAGACGAAGCTGCATCGCGGCGGCCAGCAGTGCGGCGGCCAGGGCGCTGTGGGCAATCGCCAGCCAGAGCGTGAATCCGCTGATCACGGTAAAACTGCCCAGCGCAAACTCGCCGGCCAATAGCGCCAGCAACACGCTCGATGTGCGTCGTGTGGCGTCCACCAGCAAGGCTTGCAGTCCGGCCAGCCCCATCAGCAGCAAGGCGGCAATCGAGGCATATCGATGCAGCAGATGTAATGTCACGCTTTCGGGGTCGCCCGACACGGCTGGCGCGGCCACGCTGACGAATGGATTGAGTGCCGTCCAGCTGCTTGCCGCCGGCCACCAGACACCGGCGCAGTCGGGCGTCGTGGTGCAGGCAAGCGCCGCATAGCGGGCACCGATCGAGGCGCCGAGCACAAGCGTCAGCAGCAAGGCCGCAATGCCCGCAGTCAACACCCACGCGGGACCGGCCGGGCGGACGCGTTCAAACTCGGGTCGGGTAGCCAGCACGACACGCCAGGACAAGGCCACCAGCGCCATGCCGCCCAGCATATTGGCGAAGCTGGCCCAGGCTCGATGCGGGTCGGAACTCCAGACGCCAATCATGGTGAGTACGATCATCAGCCCGACAAGCCGGGTGACGTAATGCGCAGCAGGTTGCAGCGCCAAGGGGCGCAGGCAATCCCAGCTCAGGTAGAAGCCCAGCAGCAGGGCGGCCGTGGCGACGACGCGATGCATGATGCGCGCAAACGGGCTTTGCAGGCTCGACCCGCTGGCGAGGATCTCGCCGTAGCACTGCGGCCAGTTGTCGCAGCCCAGCCCGGCACCGCTGAGACGCAGATAGGCGCTGATCATCACCACCAGAAATATCAGGAGGGTCAGCAGTTGGGCGAGCAGTCGGACTCGTCTCAGACGCTTGTCGGGCATGGGTGTTTCAGCTTTGCGTAATGTATCGCCCTCGCACCGGCGCACCATCGAGCGACAAAAAGTCGGCGCTGATAAAACAACTGCGCAGCGGGGCGGTCGAACAAAGTACGCTCTCCTCGCCGCTGCGGATGGCGATACGGCGACAGGGATGTGGAAAAGGAGCGATCATAGCGCCTGCAGCGCGACCCGGACGAATCCGGTCCGACGGTATCAGGCAAACAGCAACTCACGGCCTGAGCCGTCCGGGATCAGGCCGTGACCCCCATTGAGCGACTAGTAACTCGTTCCGGAAGTGACGCGGGGCAGCGAGAAACCGCGAATGACCCCGGCGATCCCGCGCCAGAGTTTGGGCAGCAGCCAGACGATCAGCGCCGCCAGCGCAAGCAGCAGCGCCAGCATCAGCCAGGGATGGGCAAACATCAGCCACAGACCGGCGAGCACCGCCGTGTCTTCGCCGAAGGACGCGGCCAGATTGCTGAAAGGTTCGGGCGAGGAATTGATCATGGCGCGCGTGCCGGCCTTGGTGAAATGGGTGCCGGCCGCCAGCGAGCCGCCCAGAATGGCCATGGCGGTCTGCCATTCGACCCCCTGCCCGCCAAACACCATCGCCGCCAATGCCGCACCGGCCGGAATGCGGATAAAGGTATGCACGGTGTCCCAGACCGAATCGAGCAGCGGAATCTTGTCGGCGAAAAACTCCATGATCAGCATCAGCCCGGCAGCGCCCAGGACCCAGGGATGCTGCAGCAGATGCAATCCGTGGGGCAGGACCACCCAGCCCTGTTGCCCAGCCACGCCGACAACAAACAGCGTGGTGTAGAGACGGAAGCCGGACGCCCAGCCGAGCCCGGCGGCCAAAGCCAGCAGGCTGGCGAGATCCAGCGGAATTGTCGAGATGTCCATCATCAATGCCTTGTCCAGGGAGGAAGCCGCGAACTACTACTATAGCTCCTGACGAAAATAGCTCAAGTGTTCAAGGCGGCCCGTCAGGCATAGCCGGGATAGTGCGGATCGTACACATGCGCCTGCACCAGCGCCATCATGTCTTCGGGGCGCGAGCGGGCGGCAAGCCCTCGCGCGTAGGCCACTTCGGCCACTGCCACGGCAATGCGGGCCGAGACGTCGCGGGTATTGGACAAGGGCGGAAACAGGCTGCCCTGATCGAGATCGGCCGGTGTCACTTGCGCAGCCAGGGTTTCGGCCGCAGCGAGGAACATCTCTTCGGTGATGCGCTTGGTGCCGCAGGCGATGGCGCCGAGGCCGACGCCGGGGAAGATGTAGGAGTTGTTGCCCTGTCGCGGTACCAGCGTTTTGCCTTCCAGTTGCACCGGGGCAAACGGGCTGCCGCAGGCGAACAGGGCGCGCCCGTCCGTACCGCGGTAGGCTTCTTCGGCGGTGCATTCGGCCTTGGACGTCGGGTTGGACAGGGCGAAGACGATGGGCCGTTCGTTGATGTCGGCCATGGCCCGCAATACCTCCGGCGTAAAGGTGCCGCCGACCGCGGCCACACCGATGATGCCGGTGGGCTTGAGCTGATTCAGTGCATCGAGAAAATCCGCCACGGGGGCGTGGTCGTGGGCGTAGGGCAGCTTTTGCGCCGCCAGTCCTTCGCGTGATTTCACCACCAGCCCTTTGGAGTCGACCAGCCAGCAGCGCTGCCGTGCCGCCTCCCGATCCAGTCCCTGCGCCACCATCGCCGCCACGATCAGGTCGGCGATGCCGGTAGCCGCCTCGCCCGCTCCGAGGAAGAGGAATTTTTCGTCGGCCAGCGTGGTGCCCTTGAACCGCAACGCGGACAAGACACCGGCCAGCGCGACCGAGGCCGTGCCCTGAATGTCGTCGTTGAAGGTGCAGATGCGGTCGCGATACTTTTCCAGCAAACGAAACGCGTTGTGATTGGCGAAATCCTCGAACTGGATGATGACGTTGGGAAACACTTCGCAGGCCGCGTTGATGAACTCATCGATCAATTCATCGTAGGCCGGGCCGGTGACCCGGCGGCGACGCAAGCCGACGTAATAGGGATCGTTCAGCAGGGTGTCGTTGTTGGTGCCCATGTCCAGCGTGACAGGCAGGCAAATGGCCGGATCGACACCGGCACAGGCGGTGTACAGCGAGAGCTTGCCGACCGGAATGCCCATGCCATTGGCGCCCTGGTCGCCCAGCCCGAGAATGCGCTCGCCGTCGGTGACGACGATGATGCCCGCCTTGCGCGGCCAGTTGCGCAGGATATCGGCGATGCGGCCGCGATCATTGATACTGATGAACATGCCGCGCGGCCGTTGAAAGATATGGCCGAAACGCTGACAGGCCAGCCCGACCGTCGGCGTGTAGATCAGCGGCATGACCTCGTCGACGTTATCGCACACCACACGAAAGAACAGGGCCTCGTTGCGATCGTGCAGGGCGGACAGCGCGACAAACTGCTCCAGCGGGTCGCTCAGATTGCGCAGGTTTTGCATGAACCGCGCCATTTGTTCGTCCTGGGTATGGATGTGCGGCGGCAACAGGCCGCGCAGTCCCAGCGCGTCGCGTTCGACCTCGGTAAACGCCGTGCCTTTGTTGAGCAGCGGGTCGTGCAGCAGTTTGGTGCCGCGGGAACTTGAATCCAGGCTGATTTTCATGGCAATGTCCTTTTATGCGATATCAATCGTTCGGGCGCGGGCCGCATCCGGAATCTGCTTCCATCAAGACTCCTGGCGGCCGGTGAACACGGGTTTGCGTTTTTTCTTGAAGGCGCGAATTCCCTCGTGGTAATCATGGCTGTCGTACACGACACGACGCAGCCCCTGCATTTTTTCGAAACCGCGCGACGTGGCCGGTTTGGGATCGGGCGAGGCGATGATGATGTCGCCGGCCAGTTCGTGACTCAGGGCATAGCGCTTCTGCGGAGTATCCAGCGCCACCACCCCGATGTACCGATCCTGGCTCAGCCTGATCAAGTCCACGCGCGCCCTCTCCACCGTCATATACCGTGGGCTTGATGCTAGAACACCCAGTGCCGGGATTCAATTGTGGACTTCCACGATGCTGCCAGGGGCTTTGCTTGCGGAATCCGGATCGAAGCGTCCACAAGGCAGAATTCGATGCACACTGTAAGTTCTCGAACATTCGACCGACAAAGCCACTGCATCCCTGGAGACCCATAAATGCATGACACCCTGCATCTGCTGACCCACAGTGACTTTCCCGCCCTCAGGCGACACACGATACAGACTTTGCAACTCAATCTCGGCTACCGCTGCAACCAGAGTTGCCTGCACTGTCATGTCAATGCCGGGCCGAACCGCAAGGAGGAAATGACGGCGGAGACCATCAATGCCGTCATTGCATTCATCGCTGCCAATCCGGACGTGAATACCCTCGATCTGACCGGCGGCGCGCCCGAGCTCAACCCGGAATTCCGCCGACTGGTGATCGCCGCCCGCGCCCGCGGCCTGCGCGTGATCGATCGCTGCAATCTGACCATTCTGGAAGAGCCGGGCTTCGAAGACATGGCAAAATTTCTGGCCAGCCACCGGGTCGAGATCGTCGCCTCGCTGCCCTGCTATCTTGAGGAAAACGTCGATCGACAGCGCGGCAACGGGGTCTTCGAGAAAAGCCTGCAAGCGCTCAAGAAGCTCAACGCTCTGGGCTATGGTCGCGATGACAGCGAGCTCAGCCTGAATCTGGTCTATAACCCGCAAGGCGCCAGCTTGCCGCCCGCACAGGCCGAACTTGAGGCTGCCTACAAGCAGCACCTCGGCGAAAACTTTGGCATCGTTTTCAACCAATTGTTCACGCTCGCCAACATGCCGATCCAGCGCTTCGGCAGCATGCTGATCTCCAAGGGGCAGTTCAACGCCTACATGGATACGCTGCGCGCCGCTCACAGCGACGACAACCTGTCCCACGTGATGTGCCGCAGCCTGATCAGCATCGACTGGCAAGGCTATATCTATGATTGCGACTTCAATCAGCAGCTCGGCCTGAACCTGAGCGACGCGCCAGGTGCTCGCCTGCATATCACCGAGGCCGGCATGGATCGGCTGGACGCCTTGCCGATCCGGGTCGCCGACCATTGTTACGGCTGCACCGCAGGTCAGGGCTCGAGCTGCGGCGGTGCGCTGGGGCAGGAAACGGTGGCCGCGCCCAGCTGCAAGCCGTGAGCGGCGGTGGAATGCACTTGCGAACCGCGAGATAACCCGCAGCCTGAAAAAGTCCGTTAGGCTTGAACTTCGGAATTGATCGCACCCAACTACAGGGACAGACCATGTCAGACAACTCGCTGCAACTTCACAACGTCGATGCCTGCGTTTTTGACGCCTACGGTACCTTGTTCGATTTCAACAGTGCCGCGATCGCCGCCCGCGACGAACTGGGTGACGACTGGCAGCGTCTTTCGGAGTTGTGGCGCCTGAAGCAGCTTCAATACACCTGGCTGCGCGGGCTGGGACAGCAGCACGCGGATTTCTGGCAGGTCACGGGCGACGCGCTGGATTTCGCGCTGGCCACCCTGAAAATCGAACGGCCAGGGTTGCGCGAACGCCTGATGCATCTCTATCTCGAGCTCAAAACCTATCCCGAGGTTCCGGCCATGCTTCAGGCCTTGAAATCGCGCGGCTTCAAGCTCGCGATTTTGTCCAACGGCTCACCGTCCATGCTCGACGCCGTGGTCAGGAACTCACAGCTCGAAGGTGTATTCGATGGCATCTATTCGGTCGAGGAGGTCGGCGTGTACAAGCCGCACCCCTCGGTTTACGAACTGGCCGCGAAAAGCCTGGGACTCGAGCGCTCGCACATCTGCTTCCTGTCCTCGAACGGATGGGACGCGTTCTCGGCCAAGGCCTTCGGCTTTCAGACGCTCTGGTGCAATCGTTTCGGCCAGCCGCCGGAGCGGATTCCGGCGACACCGGATGGCGAGATTCTGGATCTTTCGGTGCTGCCGCCGATGCTCA
>JAIPCS010000126.1 GCA_021738105.1 Sulfuritalea sp. | reverse complement strand
CTGCCGCACCGTTTGCCTTGTCACTTCCCGCATTGCTCCCTACGGCCTTTGTCTGTCCCATTGCCAGCTCCTTTTGCATCATGCGGGCGGCGTTTGCCGCCGGGCGGGTTGCGACTTACTTGAGACCGATCTTCATTTGCTTGAGATAGGCATTCGGCGTCTTGCCGTCGTAGCTGATGCCATCGATGAATCCGCCCTGCACACCGCGATAGCCATCGGACGTGAGCGGGAAGTCGGTTGCACGCGCCTTGCCGTCGGCGATCAACGCCATTGCCGCGGCTTTGTAAACGTCGGGCTTGTATACCTTCTTCGCCGTTTCGAGATACCAGGAATCCGGCTTGGTCTCGGCAATCTGGCCCCAGCGGCGCATTTGCGTCAGGTACCAGATCGCATCGCTGTAGAAGGGATAGGTCGCATCGTTCTTGAAGAAGATGTTGAAGTTGGGCATGGGGCGCTTGTCGCCCTTCTCGAACTCGAAGGTGCCCGTCATGCTGTTGGCAATCACGGCTTCATTGGCGCCGACGTAGTTCGACTTCGACAGGATCTTCGCCGCCTCGACGCGATTGGCCATGCTGGCGTCCAGCCACATGCAGGCGCGGATCAGCGCCTTGACCACGGCGATGTGGGTGTTCGGATTCTTGTCGGCCCAGGTTTTGGAGACGCCGAAAACCTTTTCCGGATTATTCGGCCAGATCTGTTCGTCGGTGATCACCGGTACGCCGATGCCCTTGAACACGGCCTGCTGGTTCCACGGCTCGCCGACGCAATAGCCGTTGATGGTGCCGGCTTCCATCGTCGCCGGCATTTGCGGCGGCGGCGTGACGGACAAGCGGGCATCGGCATTGGTAACGCCATTGGTATCGGTGGCCGTGTAAAGGCCCGGATGGATGCCGCCGGAGGCGAGCCAATAGCGTAACTCGTAGTTGTGTGTAGACAGCGGGAAGACCATGCCCATCTTGAAGGGCTTGCCTTGCTTCTTCATGGCGTCGACCACTTTCTTGAGTGCGTCGGCCTTGATCGGATGCACCGGCTTGCCGTCTTTCATCGGCAGGTGGGGCTTCATCGCTGCCCAGATTTCATTGGATACAGTGATCGCATTGCCGTTGAGGTCCATGCTGAAGGCGGTGACTACGTCAGCTTTGGTGCCGATGCCCAGGGTGGCGCCGAGCGGCTGGCCGGCGAGCATGTGGGCGCCGTCGAGCTGGCCATCGATCACCCGATCGAGCAGGACTTTCCAGTTGGCCTGGGCCTCGAGCGTGACGAACAAGCCCTCGTCCTCGAAATAGTGCTTTTCGTAGGCGATGACCAGCGGCGCGCAGTCGGTGAGCTTGATGAAACCAAGCTTCAGCTGTTCCTTTTCCAGCTTTGCCATGGCAGCGCGAGCGCTGAGTGGCAGGCTGAGCAGGCTGGCGCCGGCCATCGCCCCGACACCGGCTAGAAAGTTGCGGCGGTCTATCGTGTTTGACGTGTTGGACATGATGTCACCTCTATCGGTTGGAGTGGTTGAAAACGATTCAGGCATGAATGGCAAAGCTGTTCGCGTAGCCCGCCGGGTCGGTGCCGTCCCAGACAGCACCGTCCACCAAACGATGCGAGCGCATCTCGCTCGCTGGCAGGCTGACGCCAACTTCGGATGCGGCAGCGGCATAAATGTCGGTGCGGTTGATGGCGCGCGCCACGGCCAGATAGTCGGGCTCGGCTTCCAGCAGGCCCCAGCGGCGCTGCTGCGTCAGCAGCCACATGCCGTCGGATGGATAGGGATAGTTGACCGCGCCATCGGCGAAAAACTTCATGCGCAGGGGGTCATTCCAGCGGCTGCCGCGACCATCCTCGTAGCGACCGAGCATGCGACCAATGATTGCCTCGCGCGGCGCGCCGACGTATGCCGCACCGGCGATCACCGCAGCAGCGCGACTGCGGTTTTCGTCGGAGGCATCGATCCAGCGACTGGCGTCGAGCATCGCGGCCGTCAGCGCCCGCGCTGCATGCGGATGGGCCGCGGCCCACGCCGCAGTCGTTGCCAGCACCTTTTCCGGATGGTCATTCCAGACGTCCTGCGACGAAGCCACCGAAAAGCTGACGCCATCGTCGATACCATGCTGGTTCCACGGCTCGCCCACGCAGAAGCCATGCATCACGCCGGCCTTGCAGGCAGCGATCATTTGCGGTGGTGGCACGACAATGGTTTTGACGTCGCGCAGCGGATGAATGCCATGCGTCGCCAGCCAGTAGTACAGCCACATGGCATGGGTACCGGTGGGAAAGGTCTGGGCAAACGTGTAGGTGCCGACCGGATTGGCTGCCACCAGACGAAACAGCGACGGGCCGTCGACCGCCCCCAACGCTTCCATCTGACGGGCAAAGGAAATGCCCTGTCCGTTCTGATTCAGCGTCATCAAAATGTTCATGTCGAGCTGCGGCCCGCCAACGCCCAGATGCAGGCCATAGACCATGCCGTAGAGGGAATGGGCGGCATCAAGTTCGCCATTGACCAGTTTGTCGCGGACGCTGGCCCAGGAAGTCTCGCGCGAAAGCGCGATGCGAATGCCATGCTTCACATCGAAGCCCTCGGTCGCGGCCATCACCACCGAAGCGCAGTCGGTGAGCGGCATGAAGCCGACCCGCAGCACGCGCTTTTCCGGCATATCCGTACCGGCAAGGTGGGCGCCGGAGGCCACCGAAGCAATTGAGCCCGCTGTCACGCCTAGCAGCGTGACGCCGGTCGCCAATCCTGCGGTATGGCGCAGAAATTCACGACGACCGCCGGTCGTATCCGGCGCGGCCTTTTTGTCGTCTGTATGCTTTTCCGCCATTGCGTTCTCCAAGCCAAAAAAAAAGTGCCCGTCACAATGGTCGGCCAGCCAGCTACCGACTCATGCAACAGACACCGTTGTCCTTTGCTATCCGGCCGCCATTGACCGGACACTCGAAACTTACTCAGCAATCCCTATGCCAGATATCAAAATGAGTTGGAAATTTGCAGTCAAACAGCAGCTTGCGAAGAAAGTCGGCGCTGGTGAGACGGCGATCTGACAAAAAGTGCTGCACTGCAATAGCGCACGTTAGACCGCGCATGCACCGAATTGAAGCTGACCGAGGCTGCCGCGACGAATGCCGGCACCGCGATTTTCAGAGCAGGAGGCCGGCCATTTCGATCAGTTCCGCCGCCACCTTGCCAATCGGTTGCGCGCGCTCCATGGCCAGCTTGCGCAAACTCGTGTAGGCCTGCTCTTCGTCGAGACCACGGGCTTTCATCAATATGCCCTTGGCTTTGTCGATCAACTTGCGCTCGGAGAGTTTGCGCGTGGCGGTGTCCAGTTCGCGGCGCAGATTCTGGTGCGCCTCGAAACGAGCGATGGCCACGTCGATAATGGGCTTGAGACGCGCCAGGTCGAGGTTGTCGACCACATAGGCAGAGACGCCGGCACGGAAAGCGTCACGCATTTTTTCGGTATTGCTCTCCGGTGTAAGTATGACCACGGGTCGCGGCATGGCTCTATCCATCACCGCCAGATTTTCCAGCGTATCGCGCGAGGGCGAATCGGTTTCGACCAGGATCACATCGGGTTTGATCTCCTCGATCTTCGCCGTCAGATCCAGCGCCGATGGCAGTACGGCCGCCACCTGATGACCGGCCAGCGCAAGTCCCGCGCAAAGTTCAGCCGCACGCACACGGGATTCGTCAATGATCAGGATTCGAAGCATCCGGAAAGCAGTGCAAGCCTCATGCCAAGGCGTCAGCTCGGACGCACGGCATACCCGGATATCCGGCAAGAATGTCTTCTATTCGCTGGTAGGCCGCATGGCAGACGCCACCGGACTTGAAAGCGGTGCTGCCTTCCCGATCAGCTGTTTCGCGCTGCGTCTTAGCCGGTGCTCCAGCCGCGCGGGCGTTTCATACCGGCGATCTTGCAGGCCTGCTTGACGTAGCCGTAGGGAAACAGCTCGAACATCATGTTGCGCGAGGCGGCGCCAAACCGCGACGACAAGTGTTTTACAACATGGCGCACGTCGGGAATCACCTGATGCTCCTGGTAGTAGTCACGCATGAAGCGGATCGCGTCCCAATGCGCGTCACCCAGCTCGATGTTTTCCATTCCGGCCAGTGCCAAGGCCAGCGGCTCGCTCCAATCCGCCGGCTCGACCAGGTAGCCCTCTTCGTCCGTTGCCGGCATTTCCATCGTTTCCATTGGTCACCTCCATGCATTCGAGTACAGACAGCGCCCAAATATTACATCACGTTGTGATAAAAGCACAATATGATATTGTCGGCGTTGTTGCAGGACCATGGAGACACGGCAGCATGACCGATCCGACGCTCAGCAAAAGGGAATTCGAAACACTCTCGGAGTTCCGCTATCGGCTGCGCCGCTTCCTGCGCTTCAGCGAGCAGGTGACACGCAAACACGGCATCACTCCATTGCAGTACTTATTGCTGCTGCACATCAAGGGCTTTCCCGGACGCGACTGGGCAAGTGTCGGACAACTTGCCGAACGGATGCAGGCTCAGCATCATGGCGTTGTCGCGCTGATATCGCGTTGCGAAAAACTGGGCTGGGTGATCCGCCGGCAAAGCAAGACGGATCGACGCGAAGTGGAAATCCACCTGACCTCTAAAGGAGAGCGCATGGTGACGCGAATGGCTCAGTTGCATCGGGACGAGCATTTGAATCCGGCCGGCAGCTTCCTCCTGCCTCAGTTGCAGGATCTTCAGGGAGACTGAGATGACCGCAAGCAATTCGCTGAAAATTGCGACTGCCGTGCGCAACGCCTGCGTTCGCGCCGCGCTCGACGCCTATGAAAACGCCCAGATTGCCGGTCTCTGTCAGGAAGGGGCCTGGGAAGTCGCCATTGACGCCATGCGCACGCTCGATATCAGGGCCGTCACCGAGGCCGCGGCACGGCAGGATCCTGATCCTGCGTCTCACGGGCCTGCTTCTGCCTGAGCCGTTCGTTCTTGTCGTCGTTGGCAAAAACAAAGCGGCCATGCAGTACACAGCCTTTCATGCCCGGATCGCAGGGCAGATTGTTCACTTTGGAACACCTATCATTGGTTTCGTGCGGACAACCCCATGAGCCAGCCATTTGTTCTCCTGCAGATCAAGTTTCAATACGCGCATAATGACTCAACAGGAGCGATATGGAAACTTCAATACATACACTGGCAAATCTTTTTGCCCAGCTGGGACTCCCTTCCGAACAAGAAGAGATCCAGAATTTTCTCGATCAACACCGCCCGTTGCCCAACAAAACGCCATTGCACGAGGCCGCATTCTGGTCGCCGGCCCAGTCCAGCTTCCTGTGTGAGGAGGTTCTCAATGACGCCGATTGGGCCGAATTGGTCGATACGCTGAATGAAAGGTTGAGAGCCTAGGGGATGCTCACAGGCGTACATAGTCCCCGGGATCCCCGGGACGCGGTTGCAATGATGTCGATGAAAATCACGACCGGTCGAAGATTTGGTGCGGATTACCCCCCTCTTGACAATCTTCAGCCCTAAAGAGAGTATATGCGATTGACAAGGTTGGGCGCAGAGAATGCACTTGTGTCGCTCCAACGTCCTGGTCCAGCCCCTCTAGCCGTCAGTGCATCGATCCATAAGGGATACCGATGAATGCAGCCAAGGATTCAAAGCCTGACAGTCTTCATTTGAGACCTGAGGCAACGAAACGCATCACCAAAACCAAGTCTGCTGCTGACGCCTTGTCCGGACACAAGGTCGACGAAATTCTGCATGAACTGCAAGGGCTCCAGATTGAACTGGACACAAAAAACGAAACTCTACGGCAGGCACAATCCGCACTTGAAGAATCACGCAGCCACTTCGCTGATTTTTTTGAGTTTGCTCCGCTCGGCTACCTCACTCTCTCCGATCAGGGCGTGATCGAAAGTATCAACCTGACGGGTGCAGAACTGCTGGGACTATCCCGCGGTTCGACGATTAACAGGCGTTTTTCAGATTTTGTTGCCCCCAACGATGCGTTCCGCTGGAACGCGCATTTCGCCGGCACACTTCGTCAGGACGACAAACTGAATGTTGAATTGGCATTGCAGCATGAAGATGGATCCATCATCCATGTTCGGCTGGACAGCAGACGCCAGATTAAGCCGGGACACCCTGGCACCGTGCACGTCACCCTGACCGACGTTACCGAACGCAATTTGCTGATGGATGCCTTGCGTTCCAAGGAAGAGTTTTTTCGCCTGATCGCCGAGAGCGTCGACGACTTTATTGCAGTACTCGACCTGAAGGGCAGGCGCCTTTACAACAGTCCGTCGTACGCTCGGTTTTTTGGCGATATTGACGCCATGAAAGGCACCGACTCTTTCACCGAAATTCATCCGGATGATATTCAGCGAGTCGAGCATGCGTTCGCGGAAACTGTCAGATCCGGCAAAGGCCACAAATTGAATTTCCGATTTGTACTGCCGGACAACAGCATTCGCCACATGGAATCCTGTGGCACGCTGATCAAAAACAGTCAGGGGATGCCGTTGCGAATGGTGGTTGTGTCCCGTGACATCACGGAGCGCATGGAAAGGGAAGATGAAATCCACAATCTCGCGTTCTATGACTTGTTGACGCAACTCCCTAATCGTCGACTGCTCATTGACCGCGTGGATCAGGCCATGGCGGTCAGCAGGCGAAGTGGGCGTTATGGTGGTCTGATGTTTCTAGACCTTGACGACTTCAAACCTCTGAACGACATGCACGGTCACAGCGTCGGCGATTTGTTGTTGAAAGAGGTCGCGCTTCGCATCACCGGTTGCGTGCGCGAAACGGATACGGTCGCGCGCTTTGGTGGCGACGAATTTGTAGTGGTACTCAGTGAACTCGACACGGACAGAGGCGAGTCCCTGTTGCTGTCCCGTGTCGCGGCGGAGAAGATCCGCAACTCTCTTGCTGAACCGTATCTGCTGAAGTATCAGCAGGAAGACAATACCGAAATTATTGTCGAATACCGCTGCACGTCGAGCATCGGGGTAGTCCTGTTTATCAATCACGAATCCAGAACGGAAGATATTCTCAATTGGGCGGATATGGCGATGTACCAAGCCAAGGAAGCCGGCCGCAATACAATCCGCTTCCACGAGCCCAAAAAATAGCCCGATTTTTGGCCGTCTTTCGTTTGAAGCGGTTGCCAATCGGAAATCGCCAGTCAATCGCCGGCAGTGCGCCCCTGAAGCGCCGGGTTCAGAGACAATTTTCCGGTCAGCCGGCTGTTGTCACAACACCACCAGGATCGGTAAAGACGATTTTTTCATCGACGAGCGAAAACACGCCTGCATCGTAGTTCTTGCGAACAGTCAGAGTCTTCTTGCCGAAATGCAGATTAATCGCCCCTGACACACTCACCCCGACTTCAAGTTGAGCGCCGCCGATCAATGCCAACTGGGCTTCCAGAGCTTCCTGCTCCGGCATCAGTTTTGCCCACGCCTGAATCGCCTGCTGCCAGGAAGCTTTTGCCCGTCCCAGCATGCCCCCCTTGTCACCATGCGTGGTGAGATGCTTGACTAATTTTTCAAGGTTGGCCTCTTCAGTCTTTTGCGCCTCGATCCTCTGCAGCAATTCCTGATACTTTGCTTCCAGCACCGGATTGACGCCCAACTGAATTTCGGTCACACCGCCTTTTGCCGCCCCCACGATGGGTGCCCTGATCAATAACATTGCCCGCGCCGAGCCACCGACAATATGTCCGCGTTGGGTCGCCTTGATTCCGACAACGATCTGATTGATCGCCTGTAAATCACTTTGCAGTGCCGCATCATCGATTGCAATCATGGTTCCGGAATAGACATGGGCGCTTTCAACGAACCTCGCCGAGACGGATCCTCCCGCCCGCACCCTGGCCTGGGCGATGACTCCGCCGCCAATGGTGATGTCTCCGCCGGCATCGAGTTCCGCGCCATCCACCAGACCCGTGACGATAATGTCGCCCGTGGCGTGCACCTTCATACCCGGCAGAACCTCGCCGTCAATATGAACCGTGCCATCAAAGGAAATGTTTCCCGAAGCGATGTCGACATTCTTGGCGTGCAAAACCTGCTCCACCATGACCCCGTTGCCACAACGAATCGGTTGGCCATTGAAGGTGGCGCGCAAAAGATTGGCGTCGTCTTTTGCGATGTGGGCACCAGCCAGATTCTCTACAAATGCTTCGTTTCGTCCCGGCACCGGTTCGACAAGGCCACCATGAACATTGCGTCCGTTGCTTCCAGTAGTTGGAGGAATCCGACGCATCAACTCCTGATCGGCGACGACCATGGGAATCGCGCCCAACTCCCGGTAATTGATCAATCCGTTTTCATCAACTTGCGGAACCCGATCGCGAGCATCGGCAACCAGCTGCTCAAAAATGGTATCCCGCCCGTTCTCGGCAGCCTCCCCGGTAGCCACTGCGCGGCGCTCAGCCGTGGTACTGCTGCATAGAGCCTCCACCACCAGCGGATCGATACCATAGGTGACGCCCGCCGAATCGAGTGCAGCGAAAATTTCCGAATGCGTTACCGCCTTGCCTCCCGACGCGGGAACAAAATCGATCCAGGCGAACATGGCATCTTCGGATATCTCGAGCGTAAAACTGCCATCACGACGTTCTGCCAGCGGCAAGTTCAATTCGCTATTGGGCAGGTGGTAGCACCCCACCAGCTTCTCCAGGGCATCTTCGAGGAGGAACCAGTCGCCGTAGCCGGCCTTCTCGATCAGGCTCTTGAGCGCATCGACGTCAAGCGGTGGCCGTTCTGTAATTGGAAGAATGGCAGCGAACAAGCGCCCTTCGCTTTCCGAAAATTCCAAACCCGGAATTGCCTCCACCCCGCCCTCCTTCATTCAATGCGACACGAACCATGATAAAGCATATAAATGAACACTTAGGTGCGTAAAGTCACAGAAATCATGAATATCGGCGCTTCGCTAGCTGCGGACCAATAGCGCGTTCAAGCTACGTGGCGAACGAACCAGATCGGCTACGGTATATTCATCCAGAGATGCGTACATGGCTTCGAAGGCACTCACCAGAATGGCGCTGAGCCGGCAGGCGGGTGCAATGCAGCAGGCTGAAACATCGTCTGCAAGACATTCAACAATTGGCGCGTTGCCTTCGCTGCAGCGAACGACATCGCCCAGCCGGATCTCCTCGGGCGCCCGCGCCAGACGAACGCCACCGCCCTTGCCACGCACCGATTCGATCACTCCCGCACGTGCCAGCTGATGCACCACCTTCATCAGATGGTTCTCTGAAATCTCGTAGGCTGCGGCGATTTCGGGAATCGTGGCGAGCCGATCGCGATTGAGCGCGAGGAACATCAGAACACGTAATGTGTAGTCGGAAAATGTGGTGAGTTTCATGGCGATACCTCAGCGTTCATAAGATGTATTTTATATATTGCTTTATGAAAAAGATCGTACTAGAATGAAGCTGTATTCATTCTACTGCTTTAAAGCTGCCATGACGAACACAAGCATTCCTACTCCGCCCGACGAAGAAACCATACGCGACATCCTGCGTCAGGTGATCGATCCCGAAGTGGGCATGAACATCGTCGACCTCGGCCTGGTGTATCGGGTCGACGCCACGCCGGCTCGGGTGCTGATCGAAATGACCATGACTTCACCAGCCTGCCCGCTGGGCGACATGATCATCGAAAACATCAGGGACGCGCTGGCGCCGTCCTTGCCGCCGGACTGTGTCGCCGACATCCAACTTGTTTGGGAGCCACCCTGGCAGCCCTCGATGATGAACGCCACCGCCAAGGAACATTTCGGCTGGTAAACACAAAACCATAGAAGTGCACAACGCGCTCGTACCCCCAACCCCATCTCAAACCAAAACAGGAGAAAGAGCATGAC
>JAIPCS010000125.1 GCA_021738105.1 Sulfuritalea sp. | reverse complement strand
CCGCGCAAGGCATGTGCGATGGGTTCGATCGCAGCCAAGTTGCCGGAATTCACGAGTTCGGCAAGGCGAATTTCCTGATCTCGACTATTGTCCACAAACAAGGTCAGGAGCCGGATGTATTTGCCCAGACTGCCCCGCATCGTCATCAGGCCACGCTCAAGATCCAGGCCCGGAATGCCGGCCAAAGCCCGTCGTAGAGCTTCGTCATCGCCTGCCGGCGTAGCATCCGGGAGCGCATGGGTTTCCACCACTGACGGCGACGAGGCCTCATCCCTGACGGCTTTCGGGAGCCAGTTCAGCAAGGCTGCATAGAATTGATCCGGCATCACCGGTTTGACGATCAGGGCATTCATGCCCGCCTCGGCGCTTCGCTTTCGATCTTCGTCGAAGGCGTTGGCCGTCAGTGCCAGAATGGGTATCACTGCGCCGCGAGGCCGGGATCGAATTTCCCGCGTTGCGTCCAGGCCGTTCATCACCGGCATCTGAATGTCCATCAGTATCAAATCGTAGTCGGTGGCGTCAACCATGGCGACGGCCTCACGGCCATTTTCGGCGAAGTCTGCGTCGAGACCGACAGAACGAATCAGTTCAAGAGCGACCATCCGGTTTACCCTATTGTCTTCGACCAGCAACAGGCGCGCACCGCCGTAATGCCGCCGCAGCATCGTCTCCGCACTGCTGGCGCCTGCGCCTGGAACGGATTGCACGTCGCGACGCGCCCTTTGCAGGCGGGCGGTAAACCAGAAGCGGCTACCCTGGCCTGGCGTGCTGTCAGCACCAGCGTCGCCCCCCATCAAGTTGGCCAGTTTACGAGTGATAACCAGGCCAAGACCGGTCCCGCCATATTTCCGGGTGGTCGAAGTGTCACCCTGCTCGAAGGCCTTGAACAAACCGGCCAGTATTTCGGGAGAAATGCCGATGCCGGTGTCTTCGACCTCGAAGCGAACGAGAAGCTGATCTCCGCTTGTCTGGCAGGAAACCGCGCGCAGTGTAACGCTGCCATGCTCGGTGAATTTGATTGCATTGCCGGCGAGGTTCAGCAGAGCCTGGTTGATTCGGGTCATGTCACCGTAAAGGGAGTCAGGCAAGACTTCACATTCAATCCTCAGCTCCAGCTTTTGGGCTTTCGCCTGATGGGCGAGCATTGAACGCGCATTGTCGAGCAATGCTGCAACCGAAAAACTGGTTTCGTGCAGAATCACCTTGCCGGCCTCGATCTTGGACAGGTCGAGAATGTCGTTGATGACCGAGAGCAAGTGGTCGGCAGCCCTGGAAATACTGGCCAATTTCAGTTCCTGGTCAGGATTTGGATCGTTGCGACGCAGTATGTGGGTCAAACCAATGATGGCGTTCATTGGGGTCCGGATTTCATGGCTCATATTGGCCAGGAATTCGCTTTTTGAGCGACTGGCTACTTCAGCCCGCCCCCGCGCTTCTTCCAGTTGCACGGTGCGGCTGTGTACCAGCTCTTCCAGATGACTACGATGCTGATCCAGTTCTTCGGCAAGACGTTTCTTATCGGTAATGTCCTCCTTTACCGCAACGTAGTTGCTGATACGCCCATCGGCCTGATGGATCGGAGTAATGATGGCGAACTCGACATACTCGCTACCGTCCTTGCGCTTGTTGTTGAACTCGCCTTTCCACACCTGGCCCCGGGAGAGCGCCTGCCACATCGATTCATAAGTCGCGCTCGGGGTTTTTCCTGAATGGAGAAGCTTCGGGTTCTGTCCGATAGCATCTTCCCGGCTATAGCCGGTGTTGCGTACGAAGGTTTCGTTGACGTATTCGATTTCAGTATTGAGGTTGGTGATGACAATGCTTTCCGGACTTTGCTCCACGGCCTGCGAGAGTTTGCGCAGTTGGTCTTCGCTGCGCTTGCGCTCGGAAATGTCACGGATGTTGGCACTGAACAAGCGGGCCCCGGCGTCCTTGATCGTCCCGATGGTCAGTTCGACGGGAAACTCGGTGCCATCGGCGCGCATGCCGGGTAGCTCCAGGCGCTTGCCAAGAAGTCCACCCTCGCCCTTTTCAAGATAATGAGCCAAACCCTGCCGATGCCGATCGCGTAGCGAAGGAGGCACGATCAAATCCGCTATCTCACGGCCCATTGCCTGTTCTTCCGTGTAGCCAAACATGGACCCGGCGTGGATGTTCCAGAACACCACCTTGCCTTCCTGATTCATGCAGATCACCGCGTCCAGCGCCGAATCGACCAACAACTGTGTCTGCAACAAGGCTGTTCTATGCTCGGCTGCAGATGCTTCCAGAGCCAGTTCCATCTGCTTGCGTTCGGTAATGTCGTGCGCAACGCCGAACAGGCCGGTTACATTCCCTTCCGTGTCGTGCAGCGGTCCGCGGGTGATCAGCATCGTCCTCGGTCCGTGAATGGTCGTGACGGACTCCTCATCGATCTGCACCCGGTCAGCGGCCAGGACATGTCTATCGACTTCAGCCAGTCTTTCGGCTTCCGCAGACGGGAAAACAGACGCGGCGTCCCGCCCCAGTAATTCATGCTCCGCCTTGCCCATGATCTCGCACGCGGCCCGGTTGGAAAACAGATAGCGGCCGTCAATATCCTTTGCAATGATGGCCTCGACAGTATTTTCAGCGATGGCCCGGAACAGTTCCAGGGTACGCAGTTTTTCATATTGGTCCTCGCGCTGACGGCTCACCCTTTCCAGGCGCTGGCGTTGACGAACCACCACCGTGCCGGCACCCGTCACAAACAGTGCGAGCAAACCAACCATTGAAATCCAGAGGGAATCACTCCAGGCCGGTGCCAGGAACTCTTCCCGGCTCTGCTTGGCTATCAGAAACCAGTCGGAACCAGGCACGGCACGGGCGACGCCCATGTGGGGTAGCTCCCTATAATCCCGTCCCGTGATCAGCTCGCCCTCGGCAGCTTCACCGCGCAACACCTGGGCTGCAAGCAGTTCCGGCGTGCTGACCGGTTTGCGAAACCGCCCCACTGCGTCCGTGCGAAAGCGCAACTCATTCAAATACAGAATCTGATCGCCATCACGCCGGAACAACAGGATTTCGGCGCTGTCGTTGGTTCCCCGCCGGGTCTGCAATATCGGGAACAGATCGGCCGCATTGGCACTGCTCAAGACAATCGTCGGACCCGGGCCGTCATCCGGCATGACGATGCCGATGGCAACGTCGAAATGAGGTGGCGTCCCGGAAGCTGCATCGCCCGCTATTGCGATGTCAATGTGCGCGCCGGCATCCTCTCTGCGCTTCGCGGCGGAACGATCGGGTTTGGCAATACGCTTTCCGTCTGCCGAATCCCAGAGCCGTTGCCCATTGGCATCTTTCAGCAAAACGCTCTGATAGCCTTTGCTGGCGCGAAACTGCTCAAGCTGTGCCAGTAGCGCATCACGGCTTTCCACATCGGCGCTATCGCGCCAGCGCAGATATCTCACCGCCATGTCGGAACTGGATGCAAGAAATGCCGCGTCAGCACGCCTTTCCCTTAGCCAACTTCCGACTTCCTGGACTTTAATATCCGCAATGGTATTGAGACGGGCCGTTGCGCGCGTCTGTTGAACATTGACGACGTAGACGATTGAAGCAACCGTCAAGGCGCCAATCACCAGCGTGGCCGAAATCAGCATCGTATTCAGGAATCGCCGCGAGTACCTCGAGATCGGGAACCCGAAAGATGCGGCGCCATTGCTCTTTCTGTCATTGCCAAACCAGCGCTGCATGAGTTGATACAACAGCAGCGACGTCACGGCAATAAACACCCAGCCCTTGAGGGTATTGCCGATGGCAATGGCTTCCCGGTCCCGCAGCAGCCACTCCACAGCTTGGTCGGAGACAAGTATCCATAGCGCGCCGAAGACGGCGTAGCCAAGTACTAGCGCCAGAATGGCGCCGTGGCGCGAGGTCGGCGCTGGCTTCATTTTATTTTCACCCGCTTCGTCACGATGCATTGCCTTTCAGTAACCGTCGCTGTGGCGCTCGGCAATCTGGGTGAATTCGGCGAAAGATGACAGAAAGGCATCAGTCACGTCGGGATCGAACTGGCGATCGCGTTCGGCCGCGATGATGTCCCGGGCTTGACCAAACGACATCGGCTCTTTATAGGCACGCCGCGATATGAGCGCGTCAAAAACATCCGCCAGGGCCATGATTCTTGCAGCAATCGGGATGGCCTCTCCCTCCAGACCATCGGGGTAGCCCTTACCGTCCCAGCGCTCATGATGCCAGTGGGCGATTTCCTTGGCCAGGCGAAGGAATTCAACCGATTTGTTGATATCTTGCTCGGCCGATTCAATGGCATCGCTACCGAGCCGGGCATGTGTCTTCATGATCGTCCATTCTTCGCCTGTCAGTTTTCCGGGCTTTTGCAGGATCGAATCGGGAATGCCGACCTTGCCGATGTCGTGCAACGGCGCTGAGTGAGTCAGCATCCTTATGTAGCCGTCGTCAAGAGTGGCCGAGAACCGTGGATGATTTCGCAAGCAAGTCGCCAGCAACTGCACATAGCTCTGGGTGCGCAGAATATGATTGCCTGTTTCCGGATCACGGGTTTCGGCGAGATGAGCCAGGGCACGAATGCTGATGGTCTGGATCTGCTCGTTTTCCTCCATGCGGCGACTCACCTCGGACTCCAAGGCGACATTCTGGTCACGCAGCCAGTTCGTCGCCAACCTCGCCAGCAACTGGCTGCGTACCCTGGCCAGAACAACGTCCGGCTTGATTGGCTTGGCTATGTAGTCGGCGGCGCCATGCTGAAACCCGCGCTCTTCATCGCTGGAATCGTCCAGGGCGGTGATGAAGATGATCGGAATATCGTGCGTCGCGGGATTTCGGCGCAGCCGGGCAAGAACCTGATAGCCGTCCATGTCCGGCATCATTACGTCCATCAGGATGAGAGCGGGATGCGGTTCCTGAGCCGCATAATGCAGTGCCGCCTGACCCGAATTGGCCGCCTTGACCTTGTACCCGGCGCCATGCAGGAGATCGCCCAGCAAGCTCAGGTTTTCCGGCACATCGTCTACGATCAGCAGCAAGGTACCTTTCAGCGCCTCGACTGAGAACGCGAGGTCTTCCGCCACTTCGTGATAAGAATAATTCCGGGCAGGGAACATTTACGACGGGCCGTCCTCTACTGAATGTTCTCCGATTTTGAAGAATTCCATCAGGTCCTGAAGCTGTGCTGCCTGTCCACCCATCTCTTCCGAGGTCGCGGCCAGCTGTTCCGAAGCTGCGGCGTTCTGTTGCGTCGCCTTGTTGAGTTGCCCCATGGCGCCGTTGATCTGCCCGACACCCTGACTTTGTTCCTGGCTTGCCGCGGCAATTTCCTGTACGAGGTCGGAGGTTTTCTTGATGGACGGCACCAGCTCATCCAGCAGCCGACCGGATTGTTCGGCCATCTTGACACTGGAGGCCGCCAGTTCACCGATTTCCTGCGCAGCCAGTTGGCTTCGTTCAGCCAGTTTTCTGACTTCTGCCGCCACCACGGCAAAACCACGCCCCGCATCTCCGGCGCGCGCCGCCTCAATTGCCGCGTTCAAAGCCAGCAGATTGGTCTGGTAGGCGATGTCGTCGATGATGCCGATTTTTTCCGCGATGGCGTTCATGGCCTCGACGGTTTTCTGCACCGCCTTGCCGCCATCGACGGCATCGACCGAAGACTTCGCCGCCATGTTGTCGGTGACCGTGGCATTCTCGGTATTCTGCGCGATCGAAGCCGCCATCTGTTCGATGGACGCCGTGGTTTCCTCGACTGCGGCGGCCTGCTCGCTGGAAGACTGCGACAGTGATTGCGCCGTGGCCGAAACCTGCCCCGCCGCGCTGTTGAGCGCGTCGGAGGCGGTGATGACTTCGCCAATGGTATTGGAGAGCTTCCCGATGGTGCGTGACAGGGCGTCCTGCAACTCACCTATTTCATCCCTCCGGGAGACTCGCAACCGGATGGTGAGATCGCCGTCGGCCATGCGTCCGGCGGCCTGTGCGATGTCATGCACATCGCGCAACATGCGCGACAGCACGAGCACAAAAGCAATGGTGAAACCGATGACTATCAGTGTCATGACGATGGCGATCCCCAGTCCGCGCCGGGCGCTGCTGGCCAGTTCGGACGACGCGTCGGCAATACCCGTGGCGAAGGTATCTTCCAGCACTTTCATGGCGTCGATTTTGGCGGTGATGGTTGTAAACCAGTCCGATGGCACGATGTCGAATTGCCCCTCACCGGCCTTGTCCAATACCCGCTGACGCATGGCGGCGGTTTTCGTGCTGGCGGGCAGGTTCAGCAGGGTATCCAGTGCGGCCTTTTCGTCGGCCGTGGCCACGGCCCGGAAGTTGCCAAGAAAATTGTTCTGGCTGGTCACAATACCGATCAGACGGCTCAGCAAAGCCGGACTAACTGGAGTATCGGCCGATACCGCCGCATTGACCGTGGCGCGCTCGCGCCCCGCCTGCTCCTTGGCGTTGAGGAACATGACGTAGGCCGAAAATGAGCGCATCATGCCTGCGTTGCTGAGCATGGGAGCAACTTCCGCCACGCCGGCGAGATAGTCTTCGATGGCACTGGTAAAGAACACAAAGGAATCGGCGCCAGTCAGCGATAGCCCGCTGATCTCCTGACGCCGGCTACTGAAAGCGCCCAGGAGTTCATTGCCCTTGCCGATGCGGCCGGCCAGAACGGACGGCAAGTCAACCTTTACTTTTGTGAAAATTTCGATCAGCGCCTTGTACCTGATGTCGGTAGCTTTGCGCTGCTGCTCCAGTTCATTGCGGAACTTCGCGCCTTTGGAACCGATGTAACCGGCGGACAGTCCGCGTTCCTTCTGTAGTTCATGCACCAGCGCACTGCTGGCCACCGCCGCCTCGCTGACAGCCGCAATGCTGCCGCCCTCGCGCAGTTTGATAATCTCGCCGCTGACATCGGCAAACAGGTACCACGCCAGGCCCAGTGCGAAAGCCGCGAAGAGCAACATTAGTCTTACGCGTATCGATCCCAGGTTCATGACTCTCTCCTTAAAGTAAATAACCGTCACTCATTCGGCTGTACCTGACGTCGCCTGACCGTCCGCCACGGTGGCCAGCGAAGCGATCTCATCGACCGAAAGCACCTTCTGGATGTCGAGGAGGATGACGAACTTGTTGGCAATCTTCCCCATGCCGGCGATGAAGTCGGCGCGGATCCTGGCGCCAAAACTCGGCGGGGGTTCGATGTCGGCTTTGGACACTTCCAGCACCTCCGACACTGCATCGACCACCACGCCAATGTCGTGATGCTCGTCAGCGGTGGTCAGTTCGATGATGACGATGCAGGTGCGCCGCGAGCTTTCTGTCTGGCGGCCGCCGAAGCGCGCCGCCAGATCGATCACCGGCACCACCGCGCCGCGCAGGTTGATCACGCCGCGAATGAAGGCCGGCATCATCGGAATCTCGGTCAGGCTGCCATACTCGATGATCTCCTTGACGTTGAGAATGCCCACGGCGTACATCTCGCCGCCGAGCTGGAAAGTCAGATACTGGGCAATTTCGGCGGTACTTGACGACGTGGCTGCGGTCCTGCCGGCAGTTTGCTGAACGACTTCTCCCATGATGATCTCCCCGGCTCAGAAACGTTCGAAATCGGCTTCGGCGACGGCGACCGCCGCCGGACGCGCTGTGCTGGGCGCTTTGGGGGCGGCGACCGGTGCCGGACGCGAACGCTTCGCCGTGGTGCCAGCGCCGACTTTGCCTTGCTCGTCGATGCTGAAGAACTCCATCAGATCCTGCAGTTGCGCGGCCTGGCCGCCCATTTCCTCGGATGTGGCGGCAAGCTCTTCGGACGCCGAAGCGTTCTGCTGCGTGGCCTTGTTGAGTTGTCCCATGGCGCCATTGATCTGGCCGACGCCCTGACTTTGCTCCTGACTCGCGGCGGCGATTTCCTGCACCAGATCCGAGGTCTTCTTGATGCTGGGCACCATTTCGTCAAGCAGCATGCCGGCTTGCTCGGCCATCTTGACGCTCGATCCGGCCAGCTCACCGATTTCCTGTGCGGCGACCTGGCTGCGCTCGGCTAGCTTGCGCACTTCGGCGGCCACCACGGCAAAGCCCTTGCCGTGCTCGCCAGCCCGGGCCGCCTCGATGGCCGCATTCAGCGCCAGCAGGTTGGTCTGGTAGGCGATGTCGTCAATGATGCCGATCTTGCCCGCAATGGATTTCATCGCTTCCACGGTTTCCTTAACCGCCGTACCGCCCTGTTCGGCTTCACTTGACGATTTGGTGGCCATGTTATCGGTGACTTTGGCGTTCTCGGTGTTCTGGGTGATGCTGGCCGTCATCTGTTCGATGCTGGCGGTGGTTTCTTCGACCGAGGCGGCCTGCTCGGAAGACGACTGCGACAAGGACTGCGCAGTGGCCGAGACCTGGCCGGCGGCGTTGTTCAAGGCGTCAGCCGCGGTTTTCACTTCGCTGATGATCTGTGCGAGTTTGCCCGCCAGGTTTGCCATCGAGGCCATCAGCATGCCGGTCTCATCCTTCGAATCGGAAGTAATCTTGACCGTCAGGTTGCCCTGCGCCAGCTCGTCGGCTACGCGTACAGCGCTGTTGAGCGGAACGGTAATTGAGCGGGTAACAAAGAATGCGCCAACCAGTGCGATCAGGATCGCGGCAATCGACAGGCCGATATTCATGACCAGACCTGTCTCTGCGGTTTTTGCCGCCTCCGCGCCAACGTTATCGAGCAGGTCGCCCTGAAACTTGATGAAGTTGTTCACCTGCTTGCGGTACTCGACTGCGGCCATACGAAAATCGCCATTCAGGAAGACCGCGGCCTCATCCTTTTTGCCTTCCTCGACCAGCTTTATCACCTGATTCTGGGTGACGATATAACGTTCGCGAATATCCATAATGCCCTGCATCATCTCTTTGCCCCGGGCCTCGGTCAGTTTCGGCTTGAGCGCCGCCCAGGCCTTGCCGATGTTGGCGCGCCCCTCGAGCATCCGGGATTTGGCCTCCTGCCGCGCGTCGGCTGCGGTGGCCAGAACCAAATCGCGGGCGCCGATGCCAATATCGTTGACTCCGGCGAGACCCTCCTGCAACAGGAGGGTCTTGGGCCAAATGTTTTTGGCAATGTGGTCGGTGCCGCTGCTCAACTCCATCAGGCTCTTGGTGCCGGTCACGGAAATTGCTAGCAGCAGGGCCAGCACCAGGGCAAATGCCAGCGTCAATTTGACTGCTATCTTGAGGTTCTTGAACATGGCGCGATCTCCTTTGTAACGAACGTAAGTGAAACTCGGTAAAGACTCTGCAAGGCGCTGGACATGATCAATGCGCCTCAAGCCGGCGCATGCCGGTGACGCCGTGTGATGCCTGCTCTTCGCTCTTCGCGCAACGACTGACCAGTGACGGCACGTCGAGTATCAGGGCGACTTCGCCGCTGCCCAAGATCGTCGAGCCGCCGATGCCACGCATGTTGAGCCGCGAGATCCGGGAACTGACCTCGGTTGTTGAGAAAATAATTAGTGTGGCGCGCCAAATATGGCTTGCCTTTCGTATCCGAAGTAATACACTTCAAGCCATGAACACGTTTCTGAGATCGGATGAATTTAGTGCGTGGCTCGCTGACCTCAGAGACCACGTCGGCAAGGCGATCATTGCTAAGCGCATTCGTGCCGCCGAGGCGGGCAGGTTTGGCGATTGCGAGCCGATCGGTGAAGGCGTATCTGAGATGCGGATTCATTTCGGCCCCGGCTATCGCATCTATTTCGCGCGACGTGGCGAAGTGATCTATCTGTTGTTGGTGGGTGGCGACAAGTCGACCCAGAAACGTGACATCAAGCGCGCCAAAGAGATGGCGCGCACATTGTCCAAGGAGTGAGCCATGACCCGTTTTACCCCCTTCGATGCAGCCGACTACCTTGACAGCGAGGAGACTATCG
>JAIPCS010000124.1 GCA_021738105.1 Sulfuritalea sp. | reverse complement strand
CAGCCCTTGCTGGCGGCACTGGGTGTGGACAGCTGCACGCGTGCCAGCATCGCGCTCTACAACGACGAGGCCGATGTTGACGCGCTGCTGGTCGGTCTCGATGCGGCGCGGCGGGAATTGACATGAGCTCTGGCGAATCCCTCTATCAGGATGCCATCAAGCAATTCGCCCAGGCCGCCCATGGCCACGGGCGGCTGGCACAGGCATCCGGCGAGGCGCAACTGGACAATCGACTCTGCGGCGATCGTGTGCGCGTGCAGGTCGCGATGCTTGGCGGGCAGATTACCGCCGTCGCGCATGAAACAAAAGGCTGCCTGCTATGCCGGGCGGCCGCTTCGGTGATCGGCAAACACGCGCCGGGATCGACACCGGCGGGCATCGACGCGGTCACGCAGGCCCTGGGGGCCATGCTCAAAGCGCATGCTCCGGCCCCTGCAAACTGGCCCGAGTTGACGATGTTCGAACCGGTGCGGTCCTACGTCAGCCGGCAAAAATGCGTATTGCTGCCGTTTCACGCGCTGCGCGACGCGCTGGAACAGTCGCTTCATTCCGAGACGTCCTCATGAAGATTCCCGAAAAGTCGGCGCTGATGAGACGGCTATCGAGCCGGTCCATTCGCCGCTTCTGCCATTTCCAGCGAGATTGACAATGCCCAAGACCAACGAACGCGAGCTCGTCCATACCCGTCAGATCATTTGCCGGGCGTTTCGCAACCCGAATGGAATGCTCGATATCGAAGCCACGCTGTCGGACGAGAAGGGTCAGGAAGTGGCATTCCGTTCGCGCCCATCGGTTCAGGTGGGCGAGACCATGCATCGCATGTCGGTGACCCTGACCATCGATAGCGACTACACGATTCAAGGCGCCAAAGCCGTTACCGAGCAGGCACCCTGGGCCATGTGCGGCGGGACCGACCCCGCCTACCGCGGGCTGGTCGGATTGCGCATCGGCCCCGGATTTTCCCGCCAGGTGCGCAAGGTAATGGGTGGAACGCGCGGCTGCACGCATGTCACCGAGCTGGTCCTGCAGGCGGCCAATACCTATATGCAGGCCTCCTGGCCCGACCGTATCGCGCGACAGATGGCGGTCGATCGGGATCCGCGAAAATGGCCCGACAAGAGCACACTGACATTTCTCAATCAGTGTCACGCCTGGCGCGAAGATGGTGAAACGCTGGTGCAGGAATATCCTGAGCTGGTGCCGCCCAAAAAATAGAAACAGGCGTTCGCGAGGGCCGTATTGGCGCTGAATTCTGCATAAGCGCATCCTCCGCGCCCGGCGTGTCGGCTGACACGGATGTTGTTGAACCTCTTGTATGCTTCGTCTGTCCTGTCACTGATCTGTTCGCTATGGCCGCCTCTGCTGAAAGCCGTAAACCCGCGCTTGAACTTCTACGATTCATTGACGCCAGTCCGAGCCCCTGGCACGCCGTCGCCACCGTCGAGAAAATTCTGTCGTCCGATGGTTTCATTCGACTGAAGGAAGATGAGCGCTGGCAATTGCTCGCCGGCGGTCGTTACTACACGGTACGCGGAGGGGCATCCTTGATCGCGTTCGTGGTGGGCGGACACGATCTGACGGAAGCGGGATTTCGAATTGTTGGCGCCCATACCGATTCACCGGGGTTGCGGCTCAAGCCGCGTGCCGCCGATGCCGGCGACGGTCTGCTGCGGCTGGCCGTGGAGATATACGGCGGACCGATTCTCGCCACGTTCACGGATCGCGACCTGGGTCTGGCCGGGCGCGTCGTCACGCGCGCGGCCGGCGGCCCGCAAATCCGCTTGCTGCGTTTTGAGCAGCCGCTGCTGCGCCTGCCCAATCTGGCGATTCACATGAATCGCGACGTGAATGAAAAAGGCCTGAAACTTGACAAGCAAACGGAGCTGCCGTTGATCCTGGGGTTGCAGGCGGATGGCGAGGATGCCGATTCCGGTCTGCGCAGCCTGCTTGCTGAGGGTGTCGGCGCCGAGCCTGCCGATCTGCTGAGCTGGGAACTGGTGGCGCATGACGTGCAGAAAGGCAGCCTGTGGGGCAGGGACGAGGAATTCATCGCCAGCCGGCAACTGGACAATCTGGCCTCCTGCCATGCCGCAGTTGCGGCGTTGGTGGCAACTCGGGAGCCTTCGGCGACTTGCGTTGCGGCGCTGTTTGACCATGAAGAAGTCGGCAGCGAAAGTTCCTCCGGGGCCAGCGGCAGCTTCATCAGCGATGTTCTGGCGCGCATTGGCAGCCAGGCAGGTCTCGACGACGAGGACAGGCGGCGTGCCATGGCCCGAAGTTTCTTCGTCAGTGCGGACATGGCGCATGCCTATCATCCCAATTTTCCTGCCGCTTACGAGCCCGGTCACAAGATAAGAGTAAATGGCGGTCCGGTGATCAAGGCCAATGCCAACCAGCGCTACACCACAGGTGCCGGGACGGCTGCGCGCTTTATCGGTTTGTGCGAACAGGCGAAAGTTCCCTGGCAGCAGTATGTGCATCGCAGCGATCTCGCCTGCGGCAGCACGATCGGTCCGATGGTGGCGGCACAGCTTGGAATCGAAGGTGTGGACGTCGGTTCACCGCTTTGGGCCATGCACAGCGCCCGGGAAAGTGCCGGTGCGCTCGATCAGGCTTACATGACCGCAGCACTCACAGCGGCGTTCGGCAGTTGAGTCGGACGCCGAGCGCGTCACTTTGATAGATGGAGAATTGAACATGGGTATCGATCCCTTGCCGCTGGATGGTGAAACTGTCCGGATTCTTTCGGGAGTCACGACGGCGACACTGACCACAGTACTGCTGAAAAAGGGGCTGCGTAATATCTGGATGCGCGGCGCCATGCCGCTGCAGGCTGATCAGTCACGCCAGGTGGGCCGCGCGTTCACTCTGCGCTTTGTCCCGGCGCGTGAGGATCTGGCCACACCCGCGTCCTGGGGCTCACCGATTTCCACCCGTGCTGCGATTGAAGCCATGCCCGCCGGATGTATTGCCGTGGTCGACGCCATGGGCGTCACCGACGCCGGAATATTCGGCGACATTCTCTGCGCACGCATGCAAAAGCGTGAAGTGAAGGCATTGATTACCGATGGTGTGATCCGCGACCTCGCCGGCGTGCTGGGCACCCGCTTGCCGGTGTGGTGTCAGGGCACTGCGGCACCCGCGTCCGTAGCCGGCTTGACGTTTGTCGGCTGGCAGGAGCCGATCGGCTGCGGCGGAGTGGCCGTGATGCCCAACGATATTGTGGTGGCCGACAGCGATGGTGCCGTGCTGATTCCCTCTGCACTACTTGATGAAGTGGTGGCCGAGGCGGTGGAGCAGGAAAGGCTGGAAGGCTGGATCATGTCCCAGATCGAGGCCGGCATTCCCTTGCCTGGTCTTTATCCGCCGAACGAAGCGACCAGGAAACGCTACGAGATTTGGGCCAGCCAGCAGCGTTAAACCAAATAATTAGGCGGTAGACAGAATGCGGGCGAAACTGGGTTCTTTTTTTGTATTTTGGGCAGCGACCCAATTTATGGTTGCATTTGTCGTAAATCCGGTACGCGCGGCTGATATGCCAGAACTATATTTCGTCGATGCGCATAGTCAACTTCCGGGCGGCCTTGACCCCGGCGAGATCATTCCCTTGATGAACCAGGCAGGCGTGTGGCGCACCATTCTTTCGGCGCGCAATGATCGGGATCCTGAGGATGTTGAGAAGTTCACTGCGGAACACCCGGACCGGATCACTGCGGCGGTGCGTAGCAAGGGCAGATCGTTCATTAAAAATTCGCCAGAATTCAAGAGCCTGGTTTCTCGCCAAATGAGCCAGCCGGTTTACAAAGCGATGGCTGAAGTGCTGTTGTTCCATGCTCAGAAAGGAAAAAAGGCCCCACGAATCGAAGTTGGGATCGACAGCCCTCAGGTCCGGCAGCTGCTTGACATCACGATAGCGAAGAAATGGCCCTTCATCGCTCACTATGAATTCAAGGCGGCCGGCTCGGACACGTCCCGGTTCATGAAAGAATTCGAGGCAACCCTGCGTGCTCATCCAACTCATCCGTTTGTACTGATCCATATGGGACAACTCGATGCCGCTGAAGCCCGCCGGTTGATCGCCGCCCACGGCAATGTCAATTTTCTGATGTCGCACAGCAATCCCGTTACTCGTGCCGAAAATCCTGGTCAGCCTTGGGCGAATCTGTTCGCTGGCGACCAACTCTCGAGGGAATGGCTAGAGGTGATCCTGGCGAATCCGGAGCGCTTCATGCTGGCCTTCGACAACGTGTGGCCCGAGCATTGGGGGCGGCTCTATCTCGATCAAGCGGAACTGTGGCGTAAATCCCTGTCGTCATTGCCACCCGCTGTCGCCCATGCCATCGCACACGGCAATGCTGAACGCTTGTGGGGACTGGCGCCGCGTTGAGCGGCGCGAAGCGCAAAGGTCCTGAAGCTTGAGGACTCAACCCTGTCGGCTTGCGATTCGGTATCGCCGTGTCGCCATCCGCAGCGGCGAGGAGAGCGTCTGTTGCTCGACCGCCCTGCTGCGCAGGAGCCTCGTCAGCGCCGAATTTTTATCGGTGATTGCGTCCGCTTGCTGATGTTCAGCAAAACCGGCTAGGCACCGAGCACCCGGTTTTTCCCCGCCCGCTTTGCCAGATACATGGCCTGGTCGGCGCGCTTGATAGCGGCATCACCCGATTCGGTCGATTTCATCTGGGCAACTCCGGCGCTGAAAGTGATCAGAATGTTATCGCTCCCTTCCAGAAAAAACGCCTTGGTCAGTGCCCGCTGCAGACGCGTCATGGCCTGAATTCCCATATTCAGCGTCGTATCCGGCATCAGGATCACAAACTCTTCGCCGCCGTATCGCGCCAGCGAATCCACTGGGCGCATGCACTTGCGGGCAACCTTCACCAAATGCTGCAATGCCTGATCTCCCTTGTCATGGCCCAGGTGATCGTTGAGTCTCTTGAAATTGTCAATGTCCAGCAAGGCGATCGACAGGGGAGCATCCTTGCGTCGCATGTTGGCGATCTCACGTGCCAATGCTTCCGAGAGCCCTTTGCGATTCAGTACGTCGGTCAGTGGATCGTGCCGCGCCAGCATGCTTGCTTGGCTCAGTTCCAGATGAAGTTTGGTTATTTCCACTTCGGTGGCCAGTACTTTTTCCTGCATTGACTGAAGCTTGTCGTGCGCACTTCGGGTGTCCTCAGCCATGGTGCGGGTGGCATCGATGACTTCCTTGAGGAGCGGAGTTATTTCTTCAATTTTCCTGACCTGTTCCATCTTTCGTGCGCTGGCTTCAATCTTGGTCTGGTACACGTCGCTGGACAGGTTCATCAAGGACAGCCGCTCGATGAATGTCGTCAGCATTGTGCGCATTTCCTGTTGAGCTTCAATCGATCGACTTTTTGCCTCGCTTTGCTTTGCCATCACATTTCGTATCCGCCGTTCCGCGTCGTCAAGGCGACGCAGAGTCAGCGGGGGCATTACTGCCTGCAGCAGCTCATCAACCTGGCCCTTCAACCAGCTATCGTCCAGGCACAGGATTCCGATGTTTTCGAGAATCAGATTCAGCAGCTTCATAAGCATCGCCTTGATCTCGGCCTGATCTTCGGCGGCGAGCAATGCGCGATGATTGAAGTCGGCGAGCCTGGTCTCGATATCCGAAGCCTCATCCAGCGGGTTGCACAGCGCCGTCAATAATTCAGACATCTGTCCTGAAAAATCCGCATCCTCGCTTTTCAGGAATGACATCACGTTCTCTATCGTGCGCGCGAGATTCGTCATGAAATCATTCGTCATGACGGGTACAGCATTCCCGTTACTGGGAACTGTCGTCTGGGCGCTACCGGCAAAGGCAACTATTGCGGCCTGCACCTCTTGCCAGCTACGTTGCCCAATGGCGGAGTCGAGCGATACAAGCTGGGCGACCTGCTCAGGATTCTTGGCAGTCAACGCCAGCGAAAGTTGTCGCAATTGCAATTCTGGAAATCCTGCGACATTGGGGATGCCGGCTATTTCGTTGTAACACGCCTGGTAGTTGGCTGGCGTCGGCGCCAGCTTCTTTTCGTTCAACTGCTTTAGCGATTCGCGTGCGATCGCGGACGGCTGAATTCTTTTGACCATTTCCAACCTGCAAAAATTACCTCTGACACAGGCCGTGCCATAGGACGATGGGGCGAATTTTACGCGCCCGACGGGTCTGAAGGACGGTTTTTCACCGTTGTCATTCGCGATATCACAAAGCGGAGGGAAATCGACAAGCAATTGGTGAATCAGAAAGCGCATCTCGAAGCGCTGGTCGCAACACGCACCATGACACTTGCGAGCGATCTCGAAGCGGCCCAGCTTGCGGATCGAGAAGAATGTGCATTTTTGGCGAACATGAGCCACGAGATACGGACACCGATGAACGGCATTCTGAGCATGGTGCACATCCTCCGACGTGACGAGTTGACACCCAGGCAAGCGCAGCACCTCGATACCATAGACACCCCGGCGCAGCACTTCGAAGCCGAGTCCATGGCTTTTCAACTGGTCGGAGATACCACGCGCTTGCAACAGGCCTTGCTCAACTATGCCACCAACGCCGTGAAACTTACCGAAGCAGGCAGCACCTTCTGGTTCACGGTTCGACTGAAGATTAATCAGACTCGTATGGACGAAGTTGCACCAACGGCAACCTGCAATGATGCAGAGACGCGCCTGCGGAAACTGCATGAGGGCAAGCAGGTGTTGGTGGTTGATGACGAGCCCATCAACCGCGAGATAGCGAAGATTCAGCTGGAGAGCGCCGGACTGATTGTCGATGTCGCTGAAGATGGTGCGGAAGCGATGGCGATGGCGCAAGACGTCACCTACGCAGAGATATTCATGGACATGCAAATGTCCAACATTGACGAACTGGAGGCGACGCAGCAGATTCGCCGGGTTCCAGGCTATCGGAAACACCGATCATCGCCATGACGGCCAATGCCTTTGCCGTAGACAAGGCACTCTGCCTGGCAGCGGGGATGAACGATTTCATAGCCAAGCCGTTTGTACCCGACCAACTCTTCGCGACGTTGTTGTGCGGACTGGACCGGCGCGGCCGCTGGATCAGGGGCCGATTGACTGGGAATCGGCGTGAAGTCGGGAGTGCGTCGTTTGCTTTAAGTACTGCAGGCAGACGCATGAATTCATTGAGTTGTTCGGCGGATAGTGTCACGTTACAGCGGAATTCGCTGAGCGCGCTCATTGAAAAGGGCGATGCTTACAGGGCAGGATTCTAGAAATTCAGGTTCAGATATCGCTGTTCCAAAATAACAGCTGTCGAAAATTACTTGACAAAATTACTTTAGGATTCTACCTTTCGGCCGTTAGTACGTTAGTACAACGAGCGGCAGGGTGCTTCGCCAATCCCTGACGCCAAGCAGCAACTAAGCCAAGGCCCAGAACCCGCCTTAATTTGACTCGCCGTAGCTCGTCTGGATCTGAGTATTCCAGGTCGATTGCGGTCCAAATCGAGGAGGGGGATCGTGAGCGGTAACAGTGCTTTTTGCTCCATTTCCTTGGCGCACGACGCCAAATGTTCTACTGGCCGCTCTGTCAATGCCTCGCTCATGGTGGCCGCGCTAGTGCGCGGGGCACCGGCTACGGACGACACCAACGAATCCATTCTCCGTCGAAGTTTCGCCGGCAGTCGCATACTTGTCGTCGAAGACAATGCGGTCAACCGGACCATGCTTCAAATGCAGTTGGAGGACGTTGGCCTTCTGGTAAGCGCGGCGATCGATGGTCAATCGGCAGTCGCCCGGGCCGGTTTGATGAGCTTCGACGCGATTCTGATGGACGTTCAGATGCCCGGGCTGGATGGGCTGGAGGCAACGCGGCTGATTCGCAAAATGCCGGGCTACGCCAGCACCCCGGTCATTGCCGTAACCGCAAACTCCTCCTCTGAGGCCAGAGCGAAATGCTCAGCGGCAGGTATGGACGATTTACTTGCCAAACCGTTTGATTCCGAGACGCTTTTTGGCATCTTGCTGCGCTGGCTGAGTTCGCGCAGTGTGTAAAAACGCGCAAGCCATCAGGGATGAAGGCCGTCTTGAGGCAACACGCGCTTTGCGGGTGGATGCCGGGACGCTCCAATTTCACGCACGGAGCGAGACATTGTGACCATCGATCCCAAGTACAGCATCGGTATCGATGAAATGGATGCCCAGCATGCGAACCTGATCAAACTGATTGATGAATTCAGATCGGTGGGTTCTGACCATCTTCTGGATCAAACCGGCTTCCAGGCAGCCAGGCGTGCGCTTGAAAAGCTGCTGGTCTACGTAAAGAGCCATTTCTCCAGCGAAGAGAAGCTAATCGCCAAGCATAACTATCCGGCGCTCGAAGCCCACAAAAAACAGCACCGCGAACTCGAGGCCGGCGTATTGAAACTCCTTGACCAGATTCATGAGCATGCCAGCAGCAGCACACCGCTGAAACTGAATCTTTTCCTGACCGTCTGGCTCCTGGAACACATCATGCAGGACGACGACAAGTATGCCCAATTCATTTTGGGCAAGTCCGTGTTGCCGAATCCGACCGAGGCCACCTGAAGATGCCATTCAATCCGGTAATGCTGATGGCTGCCTGGGCGTTGGCACGCGAAAGGCCGGGGGGGCAGAGTTCGTCATGACGCAGACGAGTTTCCCTCCACGCCGTATTCGCTACCGCTCGGAGTGGCTGTTCCTTGGTGCTGCCCTGCTGGCATTTTCCGGCTATCTCACGTACTCGCTGTATCGGGAGTATGGTCAAACCGTGCGCGAGGAACGCGAGCGGCTCGCAAATCAGACGACGGTAATTGAAAAAAACCTGGTGCCTCAGCTGTATGCCGCCAACCGAGCGCTGAAAGCAATTCGCGACGAATTGCCGCGCTGGAGAGCGGAGCAGGGTGGCCTTGTGCGTGCCCAACGGCAACTTGAGGTCTTCAACGAGGTTTTACCCGGCACCCGAGTCATGCTGGTTGTCGATGGAGCGGGAAAGGTCATCGCCTCCAACTACGAGAAGCAGATCGGGGAAAGCGTCGCGCATCGCAATTGGTTTCAGCAGGTGTCGGAAAAGAACGCACCCCAAACACTCCATCTCCTGGCGCCAATGACGACCTTGGTCAATACGTATGTCATGGGTTTGGTGCATTCCCTGAGCGGACCCAAGGGTGAATTCGCCGGGGCAGTCTATGCCTCGCTGAGCCCTGATTTCGCCAGATCGCAGCTGAATTCCGTGCTCTACGCACGGGATGCCTGGGCCGCTCTTGCTCATGGCGACGGCAAGCTGTTCATGATGGAGCCCGAAAGAGCGGATCTGATCGGTCGCGATCTCGCCACGCCAGGCAGCCTGTTTCTAAGGCATATCAACAGTGGCAAGGTCGAAAACGTGTTCTCTGATGTTGTCATCGTCACTGGTGAAAAGCGGATGATAGCGGCGAGGAGCATCCAGCCGGCCGAGTTGCATTTGGATAAGCCGCTGGTGGTCTCTGTATCGCGCGATTTTCAAGCGATTTTGGCTCCCTGGTATCGAGAGTTGCTCATCAAGTCCGGCATGTTCAGCGCGTTGGCTCTGGTTTCTGTCTTGAGTCTGTTTTTCTATCAACGGCGACAGCGTACTTTTGATCAACTCGCTGCAGACCAGAATCAGGCACTACGGGCGCGTACGGACAGACTGAACGAGGCCCAGCGCATTGCCAAGATCGGTAGCTGGTCGCTGGACGTGGTCAGCGGCGAACTGATTTGGTCGGATGAGGTATTTCGCATATTCGAGATTGACGCGGAAAAGTTCGGCGCCACTTATGAAGCCTTTCTGGCAGGCATTCACCCGGATGACCGGGAGTCGGTAAATCAGGCCTACTCGAATTCGCTGCTCACTTGGGAGCCTTACGAGATCACTCATCGTCTGCAAATGGCCGATGGGCGCATCAAATGGGTAC
>JAIPCS010000123.1 GCA_021738105.1 Sulfuritalea sp. | reverse complement strand
GTCAACGCCATGATCGGTTTTCTGCAGGAAGGCAAGGCGGAGGAAGCGCTGGCGGCCCTGGCCCGGGCCGTGGCGACCGATGTTACGGTCCTGCGCAGCGGTCGCCGCCGGCGCCTGGACGCAGTGCACCTGGTGCCGGGCGATGTGGTCTGGCTTTCGGCGGGCGACAAAGTGCCGGCCGACCTGCGCCTGCTCTCGGGCAAGCAGATCCGCACCGCCGAAGCCGCGCTCACCGGCGAAGCCGCACCTATCGACAAGCACTTCGAACCCCTGCCGGCTGACACTCCACTCGCCGACCGCCACAACATGGCCTATGCCGGCACCAACGTGGTCGCCGGCCAGGGCCACGGTCTGGTAATTGGCACCGCGAACGCCACGGAAACCGGACGCATTTCAGGCCTGATTGCCAACGCACCGGAAATTGCGACCCCGCTGACGAGGAAAATGGGCGAATTCGCAGGCTTGCTGCTGTGGGTGATTCTCGGATTGGCCGTGCTGACTTTCGGTGTTGGCGTCTGGCGTGGCGAAACCATGGTGGACATGCTGATGGCAGCCGTCGCACTGGCCGTTGGTGCCATACCCGAGGGCCTGCCCGCAGCGATGAGCATCACGCTGGCCATCGGCGTCAGCCGCATGGCCAGGCGCCGCGCCATCATCCGCCATCTGCCCGCCGTGGAAGCGCTGGGCAGCACCACAATTATCTGCTCCGACAAAACCGGCACGCTGACTGAGAATGCCATGACCGTTACCGAACTGTGGTGCGGGGGTGAAACTTTTCGCGTCAGCGGCCAGGGTTACAAGCCGGAAGGCGGGATCCATCTCAAGCGCGAAACATCATCCTTCGTTACCAGCCCGCAAAGCGGCATCCCAGGTACGCAAAGCGAGTCATCTCCGACTATTGACGTGCAGACTTGCATCGCGTTGAGCGAAACGCTGCTGGCCGGCGTCTTATGCAGCGACGCTGCACTGCATCACGAGAACCGGCAATGGCAGATCACCGGCGACCCGACCGAGGCAGCACTGCTGGTGGTCGCGCGCAAGGGCGGGCTGGATGATGCAACCTTGCGCACGGTATTTCCCCGCGAGGACGAGCTGCCTTTCGATTCAACGCGGCAAACCATGGCCACCCTGCATCGTGTCGAGGGCTTGCCGCTGGTGTACGTCAAAGGCGCCATCGAAAAGCTGCTCCCGTCCTGCCGCGACATGCTCGCGGCAGACGGCAAAGAAGCTCCGCTCGACGTCTCTGAAATCGAAGCCGCCGCCGCACGGATGGCCGCCAGCGGTCTACGCGTACTGGCACTGGCCAGGCGACAACTGCCAGACGAAAGAGGGGTGAAAGAAGCCACCATCAACACGAAACTGGTCTGTCTCGGTCTCGCCGGAATGATCGATCCACCGCGTGCGCGCGCCATCAGCGCTGTGCGCACCTGTCATGCTGCCGGAATCCGGGTCAAGATGATCACGGGTGATCACGCTGAAACGGCGCGCGCCATTGCCGGCCAGATAGGCATCGTCAAGCATGGCGATAGCGCTCAGGTGCTGACCGGCCGCGACTTGGCCCGACTGGACGACGAAGCGCTCAAGGCCGCCGCCTACGATGTGGATGTCTTTGCCCGCGTCGAGCCGGAACAAAAGTTGCGTTTGGTGCGCGCCTTGCAGGCACGGCACGAAGTGGTGGCCATGACAGGCGACGGCGTCAATGATGCGCCCGCGTTGAAGCAGGCTGATATTGGCATCGCCATGGGGCTTGGTGGCACCGATGTCGCCAAGGAAGCTGCGGCAATGGTACTTACCGACGACAACTTCGCCACCATCGAAGCGGCAGTGGAAGAAGGTCGCGGTATCTACGACAACCTGGTGAAGTTCATCACCTGGACCTTGCCGACCAACTTTGGTGAAGGACTGGTGATTCTCGCTGCCGTGATCGCCGGCGTCACGCTGCCGATCACACCGCTGCAAATTCTCTGGATCAACATGACCACGGCAGTATTGCTCGGCCTGCCGCTGGCCTTCGAGCCGAGCGAGCGCGGCATCATGCATCGCCCGCCACGCCCGCCACGCGCGCCGGTGCTCGACGCAGTGCTAATCGAGCGCATCGTGCTGGTCGGCATTCTGATGCTGGCCGGTTCCTTCGGCATGTTCCTGCTGGCGTTGGATCGCGGTCAGTCGATGCCGGAGGCACGCACCATCGCGATGAACATGTTCGTCGCGATCGAAACGGTGTATCTGTTCAACTGTCGCTCACTGCACCTGCCGATTACGTCCGTTCCCGCCTTCACCAATCCCTGGGTTTGGGCGGGAGCAGTTCTGCAATGGCTGCTGCAGATGGCCATCACCTACTGGACTCCGCTCAACGCCGCATTCGCCACCGCACCGATCGATGCCCGAGCCTGGAGCGAGATCGCGCTTATTGCCGTGGCAGCAATGGGCATCATCGAACTGGAGAAACGCTGGCGCGCCTGATGTCTGCGAGCCACTCGAACCCATGCCAAAACATTGATTTGCCAAGCCGAGCGAGACTTTGCACAATGCGCCCATGAGTTCAGCGTTAACTGTCGCCACCGATAGCAAAAACCGCAGAAAGCTGTTCACGCTGCTTGGATTGGTGGTGCTTTGTGCGGCGCTGGTGGTGGGCACCCTGATCTGGATCGCGCGCCAGGAAGCCTTGCGCGAGGCCGGAATCACATCGCACAACTATACCGCCATCATCGAGGCACGGCTGGATGGCACGTTGCGCCGCTGCGATTCAATATTGCAAGCTCTGGCGAACACGCTTACTGAGGAGGTAATGAACCAGCAGGCGATACCTGGTCGCGCCGCCGAGATCAACGCCAAACTCAATTCGCTCCTAGTTAATTTTGAAGAGATTGCTGCATTGCGGGTTTTCGATGGTCACGGCGACTTGCTCTACTCGTCAGCCTGGGAGGCCGCACGGCACGCAAACGTTTCCAATCGCGATTTTTTCAAGCAATTGCGCGATCAACCGGGCGCCGGACTGGTTTTTTCCGAGGTAATCAGTTCCCCTGCCAAGGACCGCCAAGTCGTAGCAGTGGCAAGGGCGCTTCGTAATGGGGACGGGCGCTTCAAAGGAATGGTCGTCGCCGGACTTAATCTCGAACATTTCCAGAAACTGTTCCAGTCGATGGACATCGGACCCTTGGGTCTGATCGCCATCCGGCGCAGCGACGATTTCAGTCTGGTCGTGCGCTGGCCACCGCTCGACAGAGAGATCAATAAGGTTCTGCCCATTAGTAGTCTGACTCGATCTGCCATCAGCGCAGGAACAAGAAAGTCAACTGCCGAGTTCGCGGGTGTTGTCGATGGCGTCATGCGCACGTTCAGCTTCCAACAGCTAGCCCGTTATCCATTTTATGTGCTCGTCGCTTTGGCACACGATGATGTCCTGGCCGGATGGAAAGCGCGCGCGTCATTCGTCGCCACAACTGCGTTGCTGCTGCTGGCCCTGTTGATTTATCTGCTGCTGAGATTGGAGCGCATGGCTGCTCGGGAAAAGCACCTGCTGGACGAGCAAACGGAAAGCGAGGCGACATTCGGGCATTTGTTCGAAAACATGAATGACCCGATTCTGCTGCTCAAGAACGGTAGCTTCGTAGACTGCAACGCGGCGACCCTGACCATGCTGGGCTATCGCAACAAAGAAGATTTCATTAACCGCCACCCTGCAGAAATCTCTCCGGAGCGTCAACCCGATGGACGATTGTCAGCCGAAAAGGCCGAGGAAATGATCGCGACCGCGATCAAGGAAGGCTACTACCGATTCGAATGGATACACTCGCGGGCCGACGGATCTGACATCCCGGTCGAAGTCACCCTGACGCCCATTGTCATGGGGGGGGAATTGATCCTACACACTTTGTGGCGCGATATTTCCGACCGGATTCAAGCTGAGCACCGGCTGCGCCTGTTGGCCAGTGTTTTCGAGCATAGCGGCGAGGCGATCGTGATCACCGACAGCGACAACTGCATCGTGGAAGTGAACCAGGCTTTTATAAACCTCACCGGCTACAGCGCAGAAGATGTGCTTGGGCAGAACCCGCGCATGCTGGCCTCGGGGCGTACCACGGCGCAGGAATTTCGGACCATGTGGCAGACCATCGAAGATGAGAGCTTCTGGCAGGGCGAGGTTTGGGACAAGCGCAAAGATGGCAGCTACTACCCAAAATGGCTGGCGATCTCCGCTGTCAGAAACAATGCGGGAGAAATCGACTACTACGTCGGCAGTTTTACCGACATCAGCGAGCGTAAATCCGCGCAGGAGCGCATCAATCAACTTGCGCTGCATGACACGCTGACCGGCTTGCCCAATCGCTACAACCTCCAGGGTCGGCTCGATCAGGCACTGGCTACTGCCCGACGGGATGGCGGCCAGTTGGCCCTGATGTTCATCGATCTGGATCGCTTCAAGGACATCAACGACACACTGGGTCATCATGTCGGCGATGATCTGCTACAGGAAGTTGCAACCCGGCTGACGACCAGTGTTCGGGACAGCGACGTGGTCGCCCGTCTGGGAGGCGATGAGTTCGTGGTAGTACTGACCGATATAGACGCCACTGTCGCCGACAGCGTGGCCGATAAGATACTGAAGGCCCTGGGAGTGCCTTACAGTATTGAAGGCTACGAACTTCATTCAACACCCAGCATCGGTATTGCGATATTCCCCAACGATGGTCGCGACGCAGAAACACTGACACGAAACGCCGACACTGCGATGTATCACGCCAAATCGGCGGGACGCAACAATGTGCAGTTCTTTACCGACGCCATGAATCAGGCTGCCAAAGATCGCCATGAACTTGAAGGCGGACTGCATCGAGCCCTGGAACACGATCAGCTTGAATTGTATTACCAACCACAAATCGACAACGAAGGTCGAATTGTCGGCGCCGAGGCCTTGCTGCGCTGGCCAAGCCCGGAGCATGGCATGGTGTCGCCACTCAGCTTCATCCCGCTGGCAGAGGAAACCGGACTTATCCTGCCTATCGGTCGCTGGGTGCTGGCAACGGCCTGCGCCCAACTCAAGGTCTGGTCAGGCGATCAAAGCACACGCGATTTACGACTGGCTGTCAATGTCAGTCCGCGCGAGTTTCGCGAAGCCGGTTTTGTTGATCAGTTGTGCCGCATCCTGGAAGCCAGCGGCGCCAATCCGTCGCGACTGAAACTTGAACTTACCGAGAGCCTGGTACTGGACAATATCGAGGAAACCATCAAGAAGATGCTGGTGCTCAAAAAGCTCGGCATCACCTTTTCGCTGGATGATTTCGGCACCGGCTACTCATCACTCTCCTACCTGACCCGGCTACCGTTAGACCAGCTGAAAATCGACCGCGCTTTCGTACTCAAGCTTCCGGAGAGCACCAACGATGGTGTTGTAACGCAAACCATCATCGCCATGGCCAGAGGGCTTGGACTCAATTCCATCGCCGAAGGCGTTGAAACCGAAGCGCAACGCGCATTTCTTGAACAGCACGGCTGCCATGTCTATCAAGGCTATCTGTTCAGCCCACCGCTGGCGCTGGCGGAGTTCGAGCAATTCATCCACTCTCGCTGACAGAGCGTCCTACTTCCACAGTTCCAGCTTCTCGCCGGCCGCTTTCATGTGCTCGGCCTTGTTCTGCAGGAAACGCTGGAATTCCGGCTCTTTGCGGTAAGCACCGCTACCGACGTATTGAAACGAGCCGGCAAAGTGGAAAGGGCGCAGGTAGGCTTCGAGACGAAAAACTTCCTTGCCCCGGTCGTCGAAGAACACCACGCTCGGCGTATAACTGATGCCAAGTTCCTTGGCCCAGGCTTCGGCGTTGCTGCTGCGCCCATCCGGTGTGGTCAAGACATCGCGCCCCGACAGCGAAAAACGCGCAATGTCGAAACGCGACATTGCCGCCAAGGTCTTCTCGCGTTTGAATCCTTCTTTGTGCAACTCATCGCAGGGTACACAGTGCCTCGTCTCGAATAACACGGCGAGCGGCTTACTGCCCTTCTTGCGTGTCAGATTGAAGGGGGGCTTCATGAAGAACGCCTGCTCGTTAAGCTTGGCATTGGCGCCGGTTTGCGGCACCGCTCTCATGTGCTCGGCAAACGGCAGTTTGTTTTCCAGGCGCTTGATCGAGTAATCGAGCGCCGCTGAAAATCGATGTGGCGGGTAAAAACCATTGATGCGCGCGATGATGTTTCCTTTTTCATCGAGCAACAACAGTGTTGGTGTGAATTGGACCTTGAGAAGTTTGGCAAAATCCTTCTCGCTACGTACTTTTCCGTCAAACCAGGTAACTTCTCTATCACCAAACAAGTTGAAGGCGATGGGCACAAAACTCTTGGCGACCTTTTCCACGATGTTTTTTTGCGTGAAGCTGGTCTGCATCAGCTCCTTGCAATAAGGGCAGCCGGGCTGACCGAAATACAGCAGCAATCGCTTGCCGGACTTGGCGGCTTGGGCGGCATCGTCGGGCAGCTCCAGCAAGGTTTCGACAAACACTGGCGGCAGAATTTCTTCGCCGATTTGAGCAAAAGTCGGCGCTGGCGATACGGCGAACAGGAGTGAAAACGCAACAATCAGTCGATACATATCAGTTCTCCACAATGATCAGGTGCACCCGATAGGGGCCGTGCGCGCCGAGCACAATGGTCAGCTCGATGTCGCCAGTGCGTGACGGTCCGGATATGAAATTAACGGCACGCGGCAGGCTGCCAAGTTCCGTTCGTGCCAGTGCCCAGGCATCTTCCATGTGCGGCAGGATGCGCGCCGCAGGCACCACAGCGATATGCGTCTCCGGCAACAGACTAACGGTAGAGGGTGTGTCGGCGGATGAACACAGCATCAGCGAACCAGTTTCGGCAACGGCACAAAAGCAGCCGGTGATGCCTACCAGGTCGGCGTCGCGCGCGCCACGTGCTTCGACAGCAAGGCCGGCTCCAGTCCAATCCAGAGTGACCAGCGAGGGCCAGACGACCGCCGTTTTGGGCAGCGTCATTGCCGTCAGATAGCGGGCAATTGCAGTCGGCACATCAGACTCCCGCGCCACGACGTCCACCGTGCTCGACTGCTTTTCGGATTTCAGCCGAAAACGTTCCAGCAGGGCTTTGGGCTCACAGCTGAACGTCGGCTTCGGACCCTGTGCGCGGTTGGACAGCGAGGCCAGCATTTCTTCGCGGCCGACGGCCGCATTGCTGCCATCGCGCTGAAGACCGCTGCGCACGCGGCCGAGTATGTCGTCGCGGGAGTTCATGGTGATCCCTTTGCTTGATTCCGCCGTGCGGCATACAACTCACGGAAAGTCCTGCCCTCCGGGGCTGGGAAATCCCGCCCCAACGACCATTCAGGTGCTGCAGGCAGCAGACGAATGCGATCCGAACCGCCCGCCAACCATTTCAGATAGCGCGCACCGACACGGGCGCCCAACGCGTACAGTCCGGGCCGCTGTGCAATCCAGGCCCACAGCCTCAGCCCGATTCGCTCGGTCAGTGGGCGTAGTCCGCGCTCGGTCTGCTTTTCGCGCAACTTTCGCAACAGATCGGGCAAAGGAATCTTGACCGGGCAAACGACGCCACACTGGTTACACAAAGTTGCCGCATGCGGCAAGTCGATCGAATTTTCCATACCCGCATACAACGGCGTCAGTACCGACCCCATCGGCCCCGGATACACCCAGCCGTAGGCATGACCGCCGATGGTCTGATACACAGGACAGTGGTTCATGCAGGCACCGCAGCGAATGCAGCGCAGCATGGCGTGGAAATCGCTGCCCACCACATCGGCGCGACCGCTATCGACCAGAATGAAATAGAGATGCTCCGGGCCATCGTGCTCCTCCGGCTTTTTCACCCCGGTAAGAATCGAAAAATAGTTGGAGATGGACTGCCCGGTGGCCGAGCGCGGCAGCACGCGCATCAGGGTCGACAAATCTTCCAGGGTCGGTATTACCTTTTCGATGCCGGTGATGACCACATGCACCTTCGGCATCGTGGTTACCATGCGGCCATTGCCCTCATTGGTGACCAGTGCCACCGAACCGGTTTCCGCGACCAGAAAATTGCCGCCGGACAAGCCCATTTCCGCCGACAGGAAATGTTGGCGCAAGACTTCACGCGCTTCACGGGTCAAAGCCGGAATATCGGTCTTGCGCGGCGTGCCATGCACTTTGTGGAATAGATCGGCAACATCGTTCAAGCCCTTGTGTACTGCCGGCGCGATGATGTGACTGGGCGGCTCGTTGTTGTCGACTTGCAGAATGTATTCGCCCAGATCAGTTTCCACCGGCTGAATGCCCGCGGCTTCGAGCGCCTGGTTCAGCCCGGCCTCTTCGGACAACATCGATTTCGACTTGGTGACCTTCTTCACCTCATGCCGTCTGGCAATCTCGATTACCAGGCGGCATACTTCTGCACCGTCTTTGGCCCAGAGTACTTTTGCACCGGTATCCTGCGCCTTGCGCTCGAAGCGTTCGAGCCACAGATCAAGATTGTCGATCACCCGATTGCGAATCACTTCGGCAGCATTGCGCGTTCCTTCGAAGTCATCGAGCTCCTTGATCGCCTCGGCGCGCGTAGTGACAAATCGCCCTCTGGCGTTCTCGAGATTGCCCTGCAACGCTATATCCGCCAATTTGGTTTTGGCGTTGGCCTTGAAGTGCATGGATTTGATTTCCACGAATCAATCCTCCCCGGCGAGTACTTCAGCGACGTGCAACACCTGGGTACTCTCGTTTCCCATTCGCCGCAGTTTGCCCTCAATGTTCAGCAGGCAGCCCAAATCGCCGCCGACGACTGCTTGCGCGCCGCTGGCCAGTATGTTGTCGCACTTGCGTTCTGCAATCGCGGCCGAAACCTCGCCAAACTTGACCGAAAAAGTGCCGCCAAAACCACAACATTCCTCACAGGCGTGCATTTCCTTGATCTCGATGCCCTGCATTTTTGCCAGCAGTGTGCGCGGTTGCTCCTTGATGCCCATGCTGCGCAGTCCGGTGCAGGAGTCGTGATAGGTCACAGTGCCTTGGTAATCGCCCGGCACGCTATCTACTTTCAGTACTGTCGCCAGAAAGTCCGTCAACTCATACATCCGGCTGGCCAGCGCCGTAGCGCGGTCTCGCCAGTCGGGCTCTTCCGCCAGTAAGACGGGATATTCGGTGCGAATGTGATCGGCGCAGGAACCGGAGGGTGCCACGACATATTCGAAAGCCTCGAACTCGGATATGGTCTTTTTCGCCAGCGCCACGGCGCCCGGCGCATCGCCTGAATTCCAAGCCGGCTGGCCGCAACAGGTTTGAGTATCCGGCACGATCACTTCGCAACCGGCGACTTCCAGTAGCTTCAAAGCAGCAAAGCCGATGCGTGGGCGAATCAAATCCACCAAACAGGTCACAAACAGCCCTACGCGTACCTTTGCCATGACCCCACTCCATATAGTTATTGTTGCCAGCTCCCGAAGGGGAGTTCCAGGCATGCAAAGCGCCACCCCGCAAAGCGGAACTCAATGAGCGCGAGGCACATGATCGCTGCGAGCCGGCGAAGGCTTTTGCTATAGTATCCGAAGTCCCGATTACGCGAAGAGATTGCCGTGCCATCACCCCGCGCGGATGCCGCGCCAGAACCCCGCAGCGGCATCCAGGTCATTGAGCGCATGATGAAATTGCTTGATGTCCTTTCCTATCACCCCGACCCGGTGAGCCTCAAGCAACTGGCGCTTGAAACCGGGCTGCATCCTTCTACCGCCCACCGAATTCTGGCCGCCATGACCAGTTCCGGATTCGTCGAGCGTGCCGATCCCGGTAGCTACCGCTTGGGTATTCGCCTGCTGGAACCCGGCAATGTCGTCAAATCACGAATCAGCATCCGGCAGGCGGCCATGCCACTGATGCAGCGACTGCATCTGCAATTGGGCGAAAGCGTCAATCTGGGCGTGCGCCAGGGTGACGAAATTGTCTATGTCGAGCGCACCTCCAGCGGCCGCTCATCGG
>JAIPCS010000122.1 GCA_021738105.1 Sulfuritalea sp. | reverse complement strand
TGATGAGCGACGTTTCATGAAAGCGAATCCTCCGGCAAGAAATTGGCGACATCGACGAGATGCGGATGCAAATTCCGCCAAATCAGATCAAGGCCGCCTGATTCACAGCTTAAAGATTTACCCCTGTCGCACGCATTACTCAAACATTACATAGTTGAAATGTGAAGTAACGCCGGGTGCGCGTTCGCGGCATGCAATCTGCGCGCTGCCAACGCGCACCGAGTCAGTGCTTGTGGTCGGTATGCCCGTCATTCGCCACCGCTCGCGGTGCCGCCAACGGTGTGAAGCGCACCTGCTCGGTGGGCTTGCCCGCCAGGGTAACGGCAACCACCACTTTCATGCCCGGCGTCGAGGCATAGACCGCGCTGCCCTTGAGTCGGTTGTCGCCGTCCGGCACCAGCTTGACGGCCGCCTTTTTCTTGCCGGCCAGTATGGTTGCCGTACCGCCAGCGCCGGCTGTCGATACTTTGGTACCGGCGTGATCGGTGACATGAACGACGACGGCTTTTTCCTTGGCCTCCTTGCTGTCCCGGACGACCACCAACTCGATATGGTAGGGACCGGCGACGCGTACTTCGCCGCCATTGGGTGCTTTTTGGGTAGCCAGATACTCGTCGGTGTGGGCAAGCGCTCCTGCGCTGAATAGACTGGACAGGCAGGCAGCGGCAAGGGGTATCAATGATGGGTTCAATTGTGGCTCCTTCGTGGTTTTATCGGTTCAGAAACTTTCATTTTCATGGGCGCCGACCAGGCGCTCCAGCGCGGGTTTGCCCCACAACCAGAACATCAGCGGCGTCAGCAGGGAATCGAGCAGGGTGGAACTGATCAGGCCGCCGAAGATAACAACGGCGACCGGGTGCAGCACTTCCTTGCCCGGCGCGTCGGCCGAGAGCAGCAGCGGCAGCAGGGCGAAGGCTGCCACCAGTGCCGTCATTAGCACTGGCGTCAGGCGTTCGAGCGAGCCGCGCACGATCATGTGCTGGCCGAACTTTTCGCCCTCGAACGCGCACAGGTTGATGTAGTGGCTGATTTTCAGGATGCCGTTGCGCGTGGCAATGCCGGTCAGCGTGATGAAGCCGACCAGTGCTGCAACGGATAGCGGCTGACCCGAAATCCAAAGGGCGATCACGCTGCCGATCAGCGCCAGCGGGATGTTGCCCATGATGATGAAAGTCAGCGCTGCCGAGCGGTAACGGCTGTAGAGCACCATGAAAATCATGGTCAGGGATACCAGAGCCAGCAGGGTGATAAGCCGTGACGCCTGCTCCTGGGCCAAGAACTGGCCTTCGAGCGCGGTGAAGTAGCCTTCCGGCAGCGGTCTGGCCTCCAGTTCGGCGCGTACGTCGGCGATCACCTTCGACATGTCGCGGCCGTTGGTATTGGCCGAAAGCACGATGCGCCGGCGCGAATTTTCACGGCTGACCTGATTGGGGCCGTCGCTCTCCTCGATGCTGGCGATCTTCGACAGCGGAACGTGGCCGGTTGGTGTTTCGATCAGCAGGTCGGCCAGGGCCTGGGCACCGCGCGCCGATTCCGGCAGCCGCACGATCAGGTCGAAGCGACGATTGCCTTCGATGATCTGGGTAATCCGCTCGCCCTCGATCATCTGCTCCAGGCCACGCAGCACGCTGCCCGGCGCTACGCCATAACGCGCCGCTTTTTCGTAGTCGAGATGGATCTTTACCTGCGGAATCAGTACCTGCTTCTCGATCTGCAAGTCGGTGATGCCGGGAATCCTCGACAGTCGTCCGCGCATGTCGCTGGCGAGCCCGCGCAGCGTATCGAGATCGTCGCCATAGATTTTCAGCGCGATTTGGGCGCGCACGCCGGAAAGCAGGTGGTCAAGACGGTGCGAGATCGGCTGGCCGACGTTGGAGGCCGCCGGCAAACTGGCCAGGCGCTGGCGAATGTCCGCAATGATTTGTTCGCGGCTGCGCGCCGACGCCTTGAGGTCGACATCCATCTCGGTGTAATGCACGCCTTCGGCATGCTCGTCGAGTTCGGCGCGGCCGGTGCGACGGCCTACTTTCGTCACCTCGGGCACCTGAACCACAAGCTCCTCGGCGAGCGTGCCGATGCGGTTGGATTCGGCCAGCGAGGTGCCGGGATTGAGCAGTACGTTTACGGTCAGCGTGCCTTCGTTGAACGGCGGCAGGAAGGAACGCGGAAAGAAGGGCACACTCGCCGCTACGATGACGACCAGTGCCAGCGCGCTGGCCAGCAGATGGCGCGAGCGAGGGAATGACCAGTGAAGCAATCTGGCGTCCCAGCGTTTGAGCCAGATCACCAACGGGCTGTCGCCGGCATGAAGTTGTTTCATCTGCGGCAACAGATAGTAGGCCATCACTGGCGTCAGCGTCACCGAGACGATCATGCTGGCGAGAATCGAAACGATGTAGGCCACACCGAGCGGCGTGAACAATCGCCCCTCGATGCCGGGCAGCACGAACAGCGGCACAAACACCAGCACGATGATCACTGTGGCATAGACGATAGCCGAGCGCACTTCCAGCGTCGCCGCGGCGATGACTTCGATGACGGGGCGTTGCTCGGTTGCCGCGCGATTCAGCTTGAGGCGGCGCAGCACATTCTCGACACCGACTACCGCATCATCGACCAGTTCGCCAATCGCAATCGCCAGTCCGCCCAGAGTCATGGTATTGATCGACAGACCGAAGTAGCTGAAGACCAGCGCCGTGGCCAGCAGGGAAACCGGGATCGCCATCAGGGAAATGACGGTGGTGCGTACGTTGAGCAGAAACAGAAACAGAATCACCGCCACCAGAATTGCGCCATCACGCAGGGCATCCTCGACGTTGTTCACCGAGTGCTCGATGAAGTCGGCCTGTTTGAACAGAAAAGACGGCGCCTCGATGCCTTGCGGCAGGCTCTTGCTCAACTCGGCGACGGCCTTCTCGACCTCGCGGGTGAGCTTGACGCTGTCCGCGGCCGGTTGCTTTTGTACTGACAGGATCACCGCCGGCTTGCCTCGGTAGCTGCCGTCGCCGCGCTTGATTGCCGGAGCCAGCTTTACGTCGGCCAGCTGCTTGAGCAGGATGGGTTGTCCATCCTTGACTGCGACCACCAGGTTGCGCAAGTCGTCGATGCGCGAGCTGCGACCGATATGCCGGATCAGCCACTCGCGGCCCTGGGCTTCGAGAAAACCGCCGCTGGTGTTGGCGCCGAAATCGCGTAGCGCCGCCTCGAGTTTCTCGCGCTCAATACCCAGCGCCTGCAATTGGGCGGGCCTGAGTTCGACACGATACTGCTTCACCTCGCCGCCGATCGGAATCACTTGAGCTACGCCGGGAATGGTCAGCAGGCGCGGCCGCATCACCCAGTCCGCATACTCGCGGACCGCCATCGGGCTGGCCTGGTCAGCGTCAGCGGCCGGGTTGATCGGCAGCGCGATGAGAAGGATCTCGCCCATGATCGAGGAGATCGGGCCGAGTTGCGGCACGACGCCCTGCGGCAGGCTCTCGCGCACCAGGTTCAGGCGTTCGGCGATCTGCTGGCGGTTGCGGTAGATGTCGGAGCCCCACTCGAACTCGACATAGATGATCGACAGGCCGATGCCCGAGACCGAGCGCACGCGGGTCACGCCCGGCATGCCGTTCATCCCCGATTCGATCGGGAAGGTCACCAACTGTTCGACCTCTTCGGGCGCCATGCCGCCGGCCTCGGTGAGCAGGGTCACGGTGGGCTTGTTGAGATCCGGAAACACATCGACCGGCATCTGCTGCAAGGTGATCGCGCCGTAAATGATCAGCAGCAGCGAGACGCCGAGGACGATCAGCCGCTGCTTGAGGGCTGTGTGGATGATGAATTCGAACATGTCAGATCTCCGCCGCACCGCCCTCGCGAAGCACACCCGAATGGGTGCGGCGGGGCGTGCGGCCAGTCATTGGGAAGCCGCGCAGCGGCTGAACCGGCGTCACCCCTTCTCTTGGGGAAGGGGCCGGGGGATTGGCCGTCATTACCTTACTTGCGACAGCAGGTTGGCGCCCTCGACCACGACACGATCGCCTTCATGCAGGCCGCTGGCGATGGCGACCCGGTTGGCGTCGAGCGATTGGTGGCGCACCTTGCGCGCGACGAAGCGTTCGGCCTCGGTATGCACCCACACCGCCCCATTCATGCCAGGGCCAGCGCCAGCGCTTTGCGTCCCTCCGGGAACTTTTGTCAGGGCCGAGCGCGGCACGGCCGCGCCTTTGATTTCGTGCGCGGTACGCACAATGACTTTGAGCGGCTGGCCGATGGCCACGGTGGAATTGACCGACACAATCCGGAACAGCAGCGGCAGCGCCTGGTCGCGCAGTTGCCGGCCGCCGCCGACAAATTTGAGTTCCAGCGCGCTTTGTTCGGTCAGCGCGCTGGCGGAGATCAGGGTGGCGCCGATGCCAGGGTCGTAGGCCAGCGCCTCCACGGCAAGCCGGTGCGGATCGACGATCTCGAACAGGATCTCCTTGGCGTCGACCACCTGTCCGGCGACCAGGTGGCTGGCGCTGATGATGCCGGACGCGGGCGCGCGCAACGGCTCGGCCGTGTCGATGCTGGCACTGACAAAGGCGCGGCGTTTTTGCAGGGCGTCGCGCTCGATGCGCGCCGATTCGATTTCCTTTTGCGGCACGGCACCTTCGAGTTGCTCGAAGCGTTTGAGCCGGGCTTCGGCGATCGCCAGCTGGGCTTCAAGTTCGGCCCCTTGCGCCTTCTGGTTGCCGCGCTCAATCGCGCTGCCGATCGGCCGCAGCCAGGCCAGCACTTCACCCTTGGTCACTTTGCGGCCGGGGATCGGCATGCCCCTGGGGCCGGGCAGGATGCTGCCCGATTGCGTGGCCTGGACCCGGCCGCCGGTTTCCGGGTCGGCAATTACCTTGCCGTTCAGTTCGATGCTGGCGGCGAGGTCGCCGAACTTCGCCTGTTCGGTACGCAATCCCATTTGACGCTGTGCCGGCTTGGGCACGAACAGGCTGCCGTCGGCCAGCCGCTGCAGCGCTGCCGAGCTCGGTGCGGCGCCCGCTGCCATGCCGGGTGCGGCTTGCTTCTTGTCATCCTGGCTGTGATCCTCGTCGCCGTGTGCCAGTGCGCCATGGGCGGCGAGTGCCAGCAGGGTTGCGGCGAACAGCATGGCTGGGTTTTTGGTGTTCATGGCGAGACTCCATTGCGTCTTTTGCGGCGAGCCAGCAACAAGCCGATGCCGGCCAGCAGCAGCATCGCGGCGACAATCCAGACGGCCCACTCATTCCAGCTGTGTACATGCGCTTCGGCTGCCGCTGCCGGCGAGGTGTCCAGCGTTGCCAGCAGCAAGTCCGCGGTATCGCCGGCTTCGATGCTGATGGTCAGCGCATGCCTTGCTGCCGGCAGGGGGTTGGCGCTGCCGATGACATAGGTGCCGGGCGCGACTTCGCTGGCGAGGCCTTTCAGCCCGGCGCCTTCAACTTCGACCTGAGCCTTCGTCACCGGCTCGTTGCTGGCGAAGCGATCGACATACAGCACCAGCCTGTTGTCCTCCAGCGCGATGACGATCTCGAAATCTTCGCTGGTGGCGGTCGCGCGCGGCGAGGTTGCCACGGCCAGAACCGGTTCGGGCGCGGCGTGGGTATGTCCATCGCTGCTGTCGCCGCCCGCCCATGCCGGGAAGGCGATGCTGGCCATGAAAATGGCCGTCATGAAATGCTTCAAGGCAAGACTCCCATGGCCTGTTTGAGTTGGGACAGCGCCGCGGCGCGGGCGACGCGCTGGCGGTCGAGAAAGGCTTCGGCGTCGAAGGCGGCGGCGCGGATGCGCAGCAGGCTTGCCAGGTCCGATTCGCCGAGTGAAAACGCTTTTTCGATGAGTTTCAGGTTTTCGGCAGAAAGCTCGCGGCGATCCGCCGCCATGGCCAACTGCCGCTGCGATGATGACAGGGCGCGTTGCGCGCGCTCGATATCGAGCAGGACGCGGGTCCGGGTGCGCAGCATCTCGGCGTCAGCCTGATCGGCCTCGGCCTGCGCCGCGGAGCCTTCACGGCGCACCTGCGATCCCGATGAAAACGGAATTTTCAGCGTGATGCCGACGTTGTCGACGTAGCGTTCGGCGAACTGACCGCGTTCGCTGATGACGCGCAGCGCCAGCTCGGGCGCGGCACGGCGCGATTCTTCGGTGACCTTGGTCCGGGCGCGGGCGCTGCGTGCGCTGGCGGCGGCGGCGGTCAGCAGCGGGTGCTCGATGCTTGGCGTAGTTGTTCCGTCAGGCTTGAGCAGTGCCACCGGCGTCTCCTCGCCGATCTCGGCCGGTGGCGCCATGCCGGTCAATGTGCGCAGGGCCTGTTCCGCCTGATGCAGTGTCGCCTCGGCCTCGATCAGGTCGGACTCGGCGCCATGCACTTCCGTTTGGGCCAGGTTGGCGTCGATGCGGGAGAGCTCGCCCACCTTATAGCGGCGCCCGACGTCGCCGGCCAGTGCGCGCGTCGTGTCCAGCCGTCGCAGTGCCAGCGCCCGGGCATTGCGCGCCTCGGCCAGCGTCCACCAGGCCATGCGCAATTCGCCGGCCAGTTCCAGGCGCAAGGCGGCGCGCCGGGCGGCAGCGAGGTCGACGAGGCTGGCCGCCTCGGCCTCGCGCGCGGCTTTTTGTCCCGGCAACCACAACGGGGCGGCCAGTTCAATTTCGTATTCCTGTTTTCCCAGATTGCGATTGAGCCGGTCGTTGCGGCTGCCAAACGAGACCGAGCCGGGTTCCGGCGTCAGGCCGCTGGCGACGTCCTGAGCGGCGCGCGCCTCCTCATCGCGGGCGTCGAGTCCGGCGGCTTGCGGGTGCAACCGCCAGGCCTGCTCGAGGGCGGCCGCCAGCGCCGACGCGGCCGGCGCGACATCGGCGGCCAGCCCCGTCAGGCTCAGCGCCAGGCCAGCCAGGCCAGCGGCCAGCTGCCGTTTCCAGCGCAAAGCATTCATGCTCGGTGCGTCCTCTAGTGCCTGGCGAAGACACGGGTCTTGCCGTCGCGGCCAACCAGCAAGGTGTCATACGCGGTTTTCGGGCCGTTCATGCCGGGCGAACTCGGCACCATGCCGGGCACCGCGAGTCCGATCGCCCTGGGCTTCTCCTTCAGCAGTCGGCGAATGTCGGACGCCGGCACGTGGCCTTCGATCACATAGCCGCCTACCTTGGCGCTGTGACAGGACCCGAGTTGTTCCGGCATGCCGAGCTTCTTGCGTTCGGCTGCAACGTCGTCGACATCGTGGGAGTTCACCTCGAAGCCGTTTTCGCGCATGTGCTCGACCCAGCCGCCGCAGCAACTGCAGCTGGGGCTCTTGTAGACCTCGACGCGGGTGGCGCCCTGGGCAAACACCGCGGACGAGGCGGCGGCGGTGGCGAGCAGGGCGAAGGCGAAGGCGATGCGCAGCGGTTTCATGACGGAGTTTCCTTGGCAAAGTGTGAGCAGGATTCTGCTGGGGCGAGTCCGACGGCAAGCTGACGCCGGGATTACATTTCTGTAATCTTTGATGGCGCTCAATTCCGCTGGCGCACAATCGCGGCATGGGCATCAAACACGCTAGGGAAACACCATGAGGATTCTGGTTGTCGAAGACGAGCCGAAAACCGGCGACTACCTCAAGCAGGGACTGGTCGAGGCGGGCTTCGTCGTCGACCTGGCGCGCGACGGCGCCGATGGCCTGCACCTGGGGCAGACCGGCGACTACGATCTGGCGATACTCGACGTGATGCTGCCCCGGCTCAACGGCTGGCAGGTGTTGGCTGGAATTCGCGCCACCGGCAGCGAAATGCCGGTACTGTTTTTGACGGCTCGAGATCAGATTGAAGACCGGGTCAAGGGCTTCGAAGCGGGCGCCGACGACTACCTGGTCAAGCCCTTCGCCTTCGCCGAGTTGCTGGCCCGGGTGCGTTCCCTGCTGCGCCGCGGCAGCCGCGCCAAGGAGCCCGAGCAGATGCGCGCGGCCGATCTGGAACTCGACCTGCTGCGCCGGCGGGTGACGCGTGGCGGTCAGCGCATCGATCTCACCGCCAAGGAGTTTGCGCTGCTCGAACTGCTGCTGCGACGTCGCGGCGAAGTGCTGCCGCGCTCCCTGATCGCCTCGCAGATCTGGGACATGAATTTCGATTCCGACACCAATGTCATCGAAGTGGCGGTGCGCCGCCTGCGCGCCAAGATCGACGACCGCTTCGAGCCCAAGCTGATTCGCACCGTGCGCGGCATGGGTTATGTGCTGGAAGCGGACGCCGAATGAGGCGCGGGCGCCAGTCGATCGGCTTTCGTCTCACCCTGCTGTTCGCCGCCATTTCGACAGCCGTGTTGCTGGTGCTCGGTGTCCTGATCGGCGACGTGGTCGAGCAGCACTTTGTCGAGCAGGACATGGAGCAGATGGACGGCAAGCTGCGTCTGGCCGCCAACCTGATCGGCAGGGTGAGCAGCGCCGAGGATCTCGAGTATCTGCAAATCCAGCTCGCCAATTCCCTGGTCGGTCATCATGGCTTGTCCATGATGGTGCGTGGCGCCGACGACAGAATCGTGTTCGCCACCGCGGGCGCGAGTTTTCCGCCGGCGCTGGTGGCGCGCAACGCCATTCAGGATCCGCCGCTGCCGCAGGTCTGGCATCGGTCGGAGGCGCAGGGCAGCGTGTCCCAGCGCGGCATCGCCGCGCTGCAGGCTACCGCCATGCCGGGCATGGCGCCCCTGCTGGTCGCCATTGGCGTCGACATAACGCACCATGAAGTTTTCATGGCGTCGTTTCGGCGCACGCTATGGTGGTTCGTCGCCGTGGCGGCGGCTCTGGCCGGCGTGCTGGGCTGGGTGGCGGTGAGATTCGGCCTGGCGCCGCTGCAGACCATCCGCCAGGGTGCGGCGGGTGTGACCGCCAGCCGGCTCGACTATCGGCTGGATGCCGATGCGGTGCCGGTGGAACTGGCCGAGCTGGCCGAAACATTGAACGAGATGCTGGCCCGGCTCGAGGATTCGTTTCGTCGCCTGCGCGATTTTTCGTCCGATCTGGCGCATGAGCTGCGTACGCCGATCAGCAATCTGATGACCGAAACCCAAGTGGCGCTGACGCGTGCCCGGACCGACGCCGAGTATCGCGAAGTGCTGGCGTCCAACGCCGAGGAGTACGAACGTCTGGCGCGCATGATCGGCGACATGCTGTTCCTCGCGCAGGCCGACAACGGCCTGATCGTGCCGCGCCGCGAGCCCGTCGATCTGGCGGCGGAACTAGGCGGGCTGCTCGATTTCTTCGACGCCCTGGCCGAGGAAAAGGGCATTCGCCTCTCCGCTGCGGGAAGCGCGCAGGTGTCCGGCGACAAGCTGATGTTGCGCCGGGCGCTGGCCAATCTGTTGTCCAACGCGATCCGCCACACGCCGCGCGGCGGCAGCATACAGGTGCGCATCGAGGCGGACGGCGCGGGGGCCGTCGTGGCGGTCGAAAATACCGGCGCGCCGATTGCACCCGAGCATCTGTCGCGCATCTTCGATCGCTTCTATCGCGCCGATCCCGCGCGCCATGGCGGCGGCGAGGGCGCCGGGCTCGGCCTGGCGATCACGCGCTCGATCGCGCGCGCCCACGGCGGCGAGATTGCGGCGCGTTGCGCCGCAGGCAGTGTCTGTTTCGAGTTGCGTCTGGTCTGAGCGATGGCGCGGCCAACGCAGCACCGTATCGCCGGCGCCGACTTTTACCGCCGTATCATCAGCGCCGACTTTTTACACTCAGCCTGATTGCAAATCTTGTCGACGCGCTTGTATAAAGTGCTAGTGCTTGTGCGGTTTCGAGCCGTGCTTGTCCACATGCTTTGGTGGTTGAGCTTTTCTCGAATGACGCGGCTACGGAGACGTTCTATGGCGTACCCATGCGAATTGTGTGGCCAGCGTTGCGGGGTGGTTGTATTTGCGCCAACGTCGGAAGACTACTCTATTGATCCGGCCAGCTGAAGTTTGAAGTTTCACGCGGCATACTTGACACGCGGGTCTTGGAAGAAGCTTTTGATGCGCTCGGGTGATTGCTCGAGTTTGACCATATGTTCGGTAGCAGCGATTTTCAGTTTGGCTTT
>JAIPCS010000004.1 GCA_021738105.1 Sulfuritalea sp. | reverse complement strand
CGCCCCTGCTCAACCTGGGTGACCTTGATCCGCGCCTGGGCCTGGGCCACATCGGCGCGTGATGTTTCGCACGCCGCCTGGCGTGCGTCTGCTTCGCTGCGTGCGGCATCCTCGCGGGCCTCGGACACATAGCCCTGATCCTTGAGCGATTTTTGCCGAACAGCCTCACGGCGCGCGCTGGCGGCTGTTGTACACACTTCCCTGACGCGCTGTGACGCCAGGGTGCGCTGGGCTTCGGCCAGGGACTGCTGCGCCTTCTGGTCGTCGTTCCACAACTTCATCAACAACTGACCCTTTTTGACCTGGTCACCCTCCTTGACGCCGAGGAACTCGATGCGGCCGCCCATGATGGTCGACAGCCGTGTGCGCTGACAGGCCTCCACCGTTCCGGCACGCGTATTGACGACAGTGGATTCAACGATTCCCCGATCGACGCTTTTGAGAACGACGGCCACCGGTTTGGTGCGTGTGGTCCAGTAAAAGCCGCCTGCGACAAGCGCAACAAGCACTATCGCCGGTAAAACCCGGCGTAAAAGTATTGAGGTATTCATGGCAGCTGATTATGCCGTGTTTGTGTCGGCTTGTTTATGTCCTTGCGCGCGCGACATGGCAAACAGGCAATCAAGTTCTGCAATTTCAAACCGCACCCTGATCCGCCGCTTCGCCGTCCGCCACGTCGCGGAGGTCTATCCGCGAAGCCGAATCCCATTCCGGCAATCCGCTCGACCACCGGGCAGCACCTGACTTGATCAGAGCAGACCCGGCAGCAGTGATATGGATCAAACGTGATCGCCGGCGGACTGCTATGCTTTCAAGCTTCTGTATATGGATATCGAGACCATGAAAGCCTTATTGACGATCTGCATGATTCTTGCCACCGGGACGGTATTTGCCAGCGCCCCCCCTGCCCCGATGCCGCCGGGGGGTGCTGTCCTCAAGGGTTCGGTTCTGGAAGCCAGGAATGTCGATGGCTACACCTACCTGCGCCTCAAGACCAATGACGGCGAGGCCTGGGCGGCCGTGAGCAAGGTTGCTGTCAAGAAAGGTGCAACGGTCACCATTGAAAATACGATGGTGATGAACAACTTCGAGAGCAAGTCGCTGAAAAAAACCTTTCCGAAGATTGTTTTCGGCAATCTGGCAGGCACCGGAGGAAGCGCAAAAACACCAAGCGCCGAGATGAACAAGGCCCATGCGGGTGTTTCCAGTGCACCGGCTATCGGCGATGTGCGTGTGCCCAAGGCCAGCGGCGCGAATGCCCATACGGTCGCCGAAATAGTGACAAAGAGCGCTGCGCTGAAAAACAAGCCGGTTCTGGTTCGCGGCAAAGTCGTCAAGTACAACCCGGGCATCATGGGGAAAAACTGGATCCATCTGCGCGACGGCTCGGGTTCGGGCACCGATGGCAGCAATGACATTCTTGTCACGTCCACCAGTGCGGCAAAGCTGGGGGATGTGCTGACGGTAAAAGGCATCGTCAACACCGACATAAATCTCGGCTCAGGTTATGTGTACAAGGTACTCATCCAGGAAGCGACGCTGATCCACTAAAAAGGCGTTCACACACACGTGCTCGGGGCATCGGGTGGTGGTCTCGCGACCGTCACCCGATACCCCATTTTTCAACCGCGTGTGAACTCAGGATCATGATCAGGCGTGCGCGCGATCCGTGTCACGACCGCTCCCCTCACCCGATGCGAACCGGCACGAAAATCTTGCTGTCGCCGCGCTGTATCAACAGAGCGACCGACTTGTCTGCCCCGGCAATCAGTTCATTCACCTGCGCGACGCTCTTGGCAGACGTGCCGTTGATCGCGAGCAATACATCTCCCGATTGCACCCCGGCCCTGGCCGATGGACCACTCGCATCCTCGATCAGGAACCCGTCAGCACCGATTTTCTTTCTTTCCTGAGCTTGCAGGGGTCGCAAAACCAGCCCAGCTTGCCCTTGCCTGAGTTTTCTTTTGACAGGACGGGCACTTCCGACTTGTCTCCTGCATCTCCGAGGCTGGCGATGCGTTGCAAGGCCTTGCCCTGGCGCCAGATGATCAGCGTAACCCGGTCGCCCGGCGCTGCCTGACCAATCATTGCCGGCAGATCGCTGGAAGAATCAATCGACTGCCCATCGACTTTCAGGATGACATCGCCGGCCTGCAAGCCCGCGACGTCGGCTGCGCTGCCCTTTTCAACGTTGGCAATCAGCGCACCTTGCGGTTTGTCGAGCTTGAACGAATCGGCCAGCGTCTGATTCACCTCCTGGATGGTTACACCAAGACGGGCATGAACTGCCTTGCCGGTGGTGACGATCTGATCCTTGATCTTGATCGCCAGGTCAATCGGAATTGCAAATGACAAACCCTGATAGCCCCCCGACTGGCTGAATATCTGGGAATTGATGCCCACCACTTCGCCACTCGTATTGAACAGCGGCCCGCCGGAGTTTCCGGGATTTACCGCGACGTCGGTCTGTATGAAAGGCACCATGCTGTCACCCGGCAGGGAACGACCCTTGGCGCTGACGACACCCGCGGAAACGCTGTTTTCAAAGCCAAACGGCGACCCGATGGCCAGTACCCATTCACCCACCTTGAGATTGCGGGCACTGCCTTGCGATACGACCGGCAGTTTGTTCGCGTCGATTTTCAATACGGCCACATCGGTCTTCGGATCCGATCCCAGTACTTTGGCGACAAACTCCCGGCGATCGGTCAGCTTCACGGTAACTTCCGTGGCATCACGCACCACGTGCGCATTGGTCAGAATCACGCCATCGGGGCTGATGATGAAGCCAGAACCCTGCGAATGTATGGGCATTTCACCGCCATTCGGTACCCCGAAACCCGGTCCTTGAAAACGTCTGAAGAACTCATGGAAGGGGTCATTCGGATCGATGCCCGGCATTCCCCGCTGTTGCATCCCGAATCCGCCCAGGGAATCTCCCAAGGATACTTTTCGGGACCCTGTGACACTGATATTGACAACAGCCGGCCCGTTTTTGGCGGTTATTTCGGAAAAATTGGGCAGCGTCATGGCAGGAGAGGATGGCTGAGCCGTCACCGCGGACAGCGGAGCCGATGCGGCTTGAACCTCGCCGATCCGGCTTGCTGCGACAGTTGCGACGACGCCGGCGACCGCGAGGGTCACGATCAGGCGCATGGGTGTTAAAAATCGAATATCCATATCCGCTCCTTTCTGTATGCTGTAAAAATCGGCAAAGCCCTTCAGGCCACGGCATGTCGAGAGTCATTCGGAATACCTGGCCCCTGACTTCTCCCGTCGCTGCCACGGATATCAGCATCGTTGGCAGACCTTGATATCCAACGTGTGGCAGTGAACGAACGACACAGAAGAGAGGGTTGAACGACCCTATAGGTTCAGCCGGAAATTGAAACAAGATGTTTCGCTGGCAAATTTACCTGGACCGCCAAGGAGTTCAGGCTGCTATGTGATTGCGGACCGTCGTCTTTTCGGCCGTTTGTTATGATTGGATTCCCTTTTCTCCCCGCTCCGGGAACATGTATCACGATGATAAAAATTTACGGCATCAAGAACTGCGACACAATGAAAAAAGCCTTTGCCTGGTGTCAGGCCAATGGCATCAGTTATGAGTTCCACGACTACAAGAAACAGGGTGTCCCGCCCGAACAGTTGGTCAAGTGGTGCGAAGCGCTTGGCTGGCAAACGCTGATCAATCGCAAGGGCCCCACCTGGCGCAAGCTGACACCGGAACAACAGGCGATTACTACGCTCGGACAGGCCGTGAAACTCATGGTGGAGCACTCCAGCGTGATTCGTCGCCCGGTGGTGGAAAACCATGCCGGAGAGTATCTGGCGGGTTTCGATCCGACCTTGTTCGACAGCTTTGTGCGCTGAAATCTCATGGATACGGTGCACCGTTTTTTGCTGGAAGATCTGGACATTCGCGGCGCGCTGGTACAACTCGGCCCCTCCTGGGCGTCGGTGACCACCCAGCGTAACTTCGCGACGCCGGTGCGCGACCTGTTGGGAGAGCTGGCGGCAGTCGCCGCGCTGATCGGCAGTAACCTGAAGGCCCCTGGACGACTGACCTTTCAGATGCAGGGGCACGGACCGGTATCGATGCTCCTCATGGACTGCAACGAAAAACTTCAATTGCGCGGCACGGCAAAAAGCGATTTGACCGCCGAAGCTGAAAGCCACATCGCGGGCGTCGGAAGCCTGCTGGGCGATGGCCGCTTGGTGATGACCTTGCATCTGGAATCGACGCCAAGTCCATACCAGAGCGTTGTTCCTGTCGTCGGCGACACGCTGGCGACAATTTTTGAACACTATCTGGCGCAGTCAGAGCAACAGCCCGCCCGTTTGTGGCTGGCGGCCACCGCAGATACCGCCTGCGGCCTGTTTCTGCAAAAACTGCCGAACGCCGATGTGCTCGATCCCGACGGTTGGGACCGTGTCGAGATGCTTGCCGCCACTGTGCGCTCCGAAGAACTCACACTGCCACCCGAGACGCTGCTGACTCGCCTGTTTTCAACCGAAAATGTGCGTTTATTCGAACCGCGGCAAGCCTGTTGGCATTGCCCCCGCGACGAGGAAAAAGTGCGCAACATGCTGCTGTCGCTGGGTCGCGATGAACTCGAAAGCATGCTTGCCGACGCCGAGATCATCGCCATCGAAGACGAAGTCTGCGGCCACGAATATCGCTTCGGCCGCGAAATTGTAGACGAACTGTTCCCGCCCGACGGGCGGATTCTGCATTGAGGCACGCTGGCCGTTCAAGGTCCTCGATCGCGGCTGAAACCCTTTGATGAACATCGACATCAGCGAGGAAGCGGGCGTCCGCTATCTGCATTTCGGCTCGTCGTGGATACAGGGAGCCATGCGAATCGCGCGGCCGTATGCACTGGAACTGGATTACACCCGGGAAATGATGACGCCACTGCTATTGCATGGCGAAGACTGGCCTCGGAAAGTCCTTCAGATCGGTCTCGGTGCCGGATCGCTGACAAAGTTTCTGTATCGCTACCGCCCTCAGGCAAAAATTACCGTGGTCGAGATCGAGCCGCGCGTGGAAGCGGCCGCCCGCCAGTTTTTCAAGTTTCCCGACGACCCGGCGCGAATCAAGATTCGCCATGGCGACGGTGCCGATTTCATGATCGAATCGCGGCAACGCTACGACTTGATACTGGTCGATGGTTTTGATGCCGACGCCCGTGCCGGGCGGCTCGACACCCTGCCCTTTTATCTCGACTGCCGAAGCCGATTGAACGAGGACGGCGTGCTGTGCATCAACCTGCTGTCACGACGCAAGGACTTTGGAAAAAGTGTAACGCGTCTGAAAGAGGCTTTCGGCAAACATGCCATTGCCTTTCCGTCCTGCGACAGCGGCAACGCCATTGCGCTGGCCGCCATCGCCGTATCGCCAGCACCGACTTTTGCGGATATGAAGGCGGCGGCCTTGCGTCTGAAGCGGGCGACCAGTCTGAATTTGCTGCCAACCCTTGCCCGGCTCGCGGAATCCAGACATCTCGCTGGCGGCATTCTTCAGCTATGAGTCCTTCTCACCTCGATCATCGCCGCGGCAGTTTGTACATGCTGATCGTCATCGTCATCTGGGGCGGACTGCCTCCGGCTGGAAAGTCGGCGTTGCAGATGGTGGACCCGTACTGGATCTCGGCCATGCGATTCGGATCCGCCGCCTGTGTTTTCCTTGTGCTGCTGTGGGTGAGGGAGGGTCGTGGCGCACTGAACACCGATGGACAGCTAAAGAAAATTGCCCTGTTCGGCGCCCTGGGGTTTGCCGGATTCGGCATTACCCTGTTTGAGGGCCTGCGACTGACACGTCCCGAAATCGCCGCCATGATTCTGGCGTTGGGCCCCATACAAGTCGCACTATTCCAATGGTGGCGCACCCGACTGCGTCCGGACAACTTCACGCTGGGCGCCATCGCCCTCGCGCTGCTGGGCGAAGCTTTTGTCCTGACCGCGGGAGACATCTCGCGTCTCAGTGGCGGTGACGCTCTGGGAAATGGGCTGGTCTTTCTCGCGTCGCTGTTCTGGACGGGCTATACGCTGGGTGGCCAGCAATTCCCCGGCTGGTCGCCGGTACGCTACACGGCGCTATCGTGCTCACTGGGCTGGCTGGCCATCGTCGTGGTACTCGGTATCGCTACCCTCGCCGGCCACAGCAGTCCGCCACGCGTAGAACAACTCATTGCGGTCTGGCCGCAACTGGCTTACATCATTCTCTGTGTGTCAGTGCTCGCGATACTGTTCTGGAATATGGCCGTCGCAAAAATCGGCCCCCTGAATGCGGGATTGTTTGCCAACTTTGCGCCTGTGATCACCTATCTGATCGCCATCGCCCAAGGGCGCTTGCCCGCTTCCCTTGAGCTCATGGGTGCGTCCATTGTGTTGATAGCACTGATCGCCAACAACCGTCACCAAAGCGGAAAGGTCATCCGACTGAACCGTCCTGCTACGCCACCATTCGACTGACAGCAGCTTTGCCTGCGGCACAGCGTGTCGCGTCCACCTGCCAGCCCGGAGTGGGCGACAGCCGTTCCAGCCGTGCGGCACGCACGGCATCGTGCTCGGGCTTCCAGTTTTCCAGCAAATCGGCTACGGCATCGGGGGCGTTGCACACCAGCAGAACATCGCAGCCCGCCGTCCAGGCGGCATTTGCGCGCTGAACCATGCCACCGGCAAAGCTGGCACCTTCCATCGACAAGTCGTCGCTGAAGATCACTCCATCAAATCCGAAATCCTTGCGCAGCATGTCCAGCCAGACCGGCGAAAATCCGGCCGGACGGGCGTCGATCTGCGGATAGATCACGTGTGCCGGCATGACCGCATCGAGCCTGAGATGCTGGTACGGCTCCATGTCGGGCGCCAGTTCGGCAAGGCTTCGCTCGTCGACCGGAATGGCCAGATGGGAATCCGCCGCCACCCAGCCATGCCCGGGAAAGTGCTTGCCGCAACAGCCCATGCCGGCGGCACGCAATCCATCGATCAGCGCCCCGGCCAATTCCGTAACGGCTTCAGGATCGCGATGAAACGCTCGATCACCAATTACACCGCTGGGGCCCCAATCGAGATCAAGTACCGGAGTGAACGAAAAATCGACGCCGCACTGCCGCAGCTCTGCGCCAAGCAGATAGCCGATAGCGCTTGCGGCCGCAATCGCCTCGGCGGCGTCCTGATCCCAGGCCTCGCCGAGACGACGCATCGGCGGAATATGGGTAAAACCCTCGCGACAGCGCTGCACGCGCCCGCCTTCGTGATCGATCGCAATGGGCAGCGCCGGTGAGCGCAGCGCGTGAATGGCGGCGCACAAGGCGGTGAGTTGAGCAATATCACGGTAGTTGCGGGAGAACAGGATCACGCCGCCGACCAGCGGGTGAGTCAGACGATCACGATCGAGGTCTGACAATTCCTGGCCGGCGATGTCGATCATCAGCGGTCCCAGAAGCGGAGAACCGGAAACTTTAGTATTCATGAGGATTCCAGAATGACGTAGGCAAGGGCGTACTCCTGCTCGTCACTGATTGAGAGGTGCGTAACCCAGTGACGATCGGCAAACACGGCGGCCAGTTGTGGCGAAAAAACAAAGCCGGGCTTGCCGAGATCATTGTGATCGACGGCAATTTCCGGCATCAGCAAGGGGGCACGGATGCCGGTGCCGAATGCCTTGCCCAGCGCTTCCTTGGCGGCAAAACGCTTGGCCAGAAAGCGTGCCGGATCGTTGCTGTCGCGGCAAGGCGCTCTCTCGTCCGGCGCCAGCATTTTTTCCAGACCGCGCTCGCCATGGCGCTGCCAGTACTCGGCCATACGGGCAATCGAAACGATGTCGGTGCCGATGCCGACAATCATGACAGCACACACCCGAGACGACAAAAATGCCTCGTCGGCTCAGGCGTCAGAACGGTCTGTGGAAAACCAACCGTCAACATTGCGCCTCGCGCATCAGACGTTTCATTTCGGCCACAGCCTCGCGCATACCGACAAAGATCGCGCGACTAACGATCGCATGGCCGATGTGAAGTTCTCGAATTCCCGGCAGGGCGGCCACGGGCTGCACATTGAAATAGTTGAGCGCGTGACCGGCATTGAAACGCATGCCGGCGGCACGAACTGCCGCACCCGCGCGTCGAATTTTTTCGAGCTCGTCCTGCACCGGAGGGCTTTCGATATCGCGACCCCGACTGTAAAACGCGTGGGCGTAGGGGCCGGTATGAATTTCGCAAACGCGCACTCCGATTCGGGCCGCGGCGTCCACCTGAGGAAGCTCGGCGTCGATGAATACGCTGGTGACGATGCCGGCATCTGTCAAGCGCGCCACCACTTCGCGCAGCCGCGCTCCCTCCCCCGCAACATCCAGCCCGCCCTCGGTGGTGATCTCGTGCCGGCCTTCGGGTACCAGCATGGCCATTTCGGGCTTTATCTGACAGGCGATGTCGACCATCTCGTCGGTAGCCGCCATTTCGAGGTTGAGTTTGATGTGGGTCAGCTCACGCAAACGCCGCACATCATGATCCTGAATGTGACGACGATCCTCCCGCAGATGCACGGTAATGCCGTCGGCTCCTCCCAGATGTGCTTCGACCGCGGCCCAAACCGGGTCGGGCTCGTGAGTCTTTCTCGCCTCGCGTACTGTCGCCAGGTGGTCGATATTTACGCCAAGTTCAATCATGCTTCCTCCGTCACCAGGCCAACAAGCCGGAAAACTTTCACAATTCCTGCAGTTCCATGAAAACCCGCCGCGATTGCAGCGGTTTGCCGCCCATATGATGCGCAATCAACTGACGCATCAGTTGCCGACTTTCGAGCCGTGTGCGCGGATCGGTATAGTCGTCGGCCGCCATATCCAGCAAGGTCTTGCCGCACAGGCGGGGCGCCTCGCCCTCTGCCGTGTCGCCAGCGCCGAGATTTTCGACCGGACCCCGCTCGATCAGGTAGGTGTAGTCACCGTCGGGTACCACACGCCGGCCTGACGCGATGTCCACATCCAGCGTCAGCCCGTAGCCCAGTTCCTTTAGCAAGGACTTCTCGAAACGACGCAACTCCGGCGCGTCGGCCGCTCCCGCACCGAGCGCACGCAGTGCCGCCGCATAGGCATCGAACAGTGCATTGTGGGCATCCTCGCGCGGTAACATTTTCAGCAGCAGTTCGTTCAGATAGTAGCCGAGCAGCAAACAGCGTCCACCAAGCAAGGGCATGCCACCGAGCCATTCGACCTTGGCCAGGGTCTTGACTTCGCCGCCGCCAAACCAACCCAGCTCCAGTGGTTGAAAGGACATCAACGCGCCGCGCATCGCCGAGCGCGGTCGCCGCGCGCCACGCGCCACCAGCGCGACGCGTCCATGGTCACGCGTAAAAACATCAACCACCAGACTGGTTTCACTGTAGGGATGAAGATGAAGAACATAGGCCACCTGGCCGTCGACGCGTTTACCGCTCACGCTGTCATGCCCGTCCGCTAAGCAAGGAATTCATGCGCGACAGCCTAGTCGTATCCCAGGCTTTTCAGGGCGCGCTCGTCGTCGGCCCAACCGCCCTTGACCTTGACCCAGGTTTCAAGCCAGACCTTGCCCCCGAACAGAGTTTCCATTTCCTTGCGCGCATCGGTGGAAATCCGCTTCATGCGTTCGCCTGCCTTGCCGATGACGATGGCGCGATGGCCGGCCCGATCGACAATGATCGCCGCATGAATCCTGCGCAACTCGCCTTCCTGTTCGAATTTCTCGATTTCCACCGCGATTCCATAGGGCAATTCTTCTCCGAGATTGCGAAACAGCTTCTCGCGCAGTATCTCGGAGGCCATGAATCGCTCGGAACGATCGGTAATATCGTCGGCATCAAAAACCGGCGGCGATTGCGGCAGGTAGCCGGCGACCGCGCTTAACAGTTCCTTGATGCCCAAACCCTTTTCCGCCGAGAGCGGCACCAGTTCGGCAAACTCATGCAGTGCTGAAACCTTGGCAATGAACGGAAGCAGTTCGGCTTTCTTGGCCAGCCGGTCAATTTTGTTGATGACCAGCACCACGGGTGTATCCGGGGGCAGCATCTGCAAAATCTCGACCTCTCCAGAACCCCAGTTGCCAGCCTCGACGACCAGCAGAATCACGTCGACATCCGCAAAGGTCGACGTCACACTGCGATTCATCAGCCGATTCAACGCATTTTTATGCGTCATCTGGAAACCCGGCGTATCGACGAAAATGAACTGCGCATCATCCGTCGTCAGCACACCGTGAATCCGATGTCGCGTGGTCTGCGCCTTCTTCGATGTGATACTGACCTTTGCACCCACCAGACGATTCGTCAACGTTGACTTGCCGACGTTGGGGCGACCGATGACGGCCAGATAGCCGGTACGAAATTCAGGTTTCATGTTTTGATCTCGGCCATGGCGCGCCGCGCCGCCTGCTGTTCGGCAATCCGCCGACTGCCGCCCTTGCCCGTGCTTCGAATGTGCATATCCGGGATGATGCATTCGACCTCGAACTCCTGGGCATGCGCCTCACCATAGGTTGCGAGCAGTTCATAGCGGGGCAAGGGCAATCGCCTTCCCTGCAGAATCTCCTGCAACGCTGTTTTGGGATCCTTGGTTGCCTCGCTGGGATCGATTCGGGCCATTGCCGGACCATACAGTCGTTCGATGACGCTCCGGGATGCCTCAAATCCTGCATCAATGTAGATCGCCCCAAAAATAGCCTCCAGCGCATCGGCAAGGATCGAAGGGCGAGCGGCACCGCCACTCTTCAACTCGCCCTCTCCTAGATACAGCACATCACCGAGACCGATATTTCGCGCTATTTCAGCCAGGGACTCCTGTCGCACCAGGCTGGCACGCAAACGGGACAACTCCCCCTCTTTGAGCCCTGGAAAATTGTTGAAAAGAGTCGCAGCGACGACACAATTCAGTATCGAGTCCCCAAGAAACTCAAGACGCTCATTATTTGGAGAACCGAAACTTCGATGCGTGAGCGCTTGGCGCTGCAACTCAGGCCGTACAAAACGGTGCCCGAGTGCTGCTTCCAGACGCTTCGAATTCATTATTTGGCGCTGCTGCTGCCCTCGAACTCGAAGATCAGGCTGGTATTGCCAAACAACGGCACTTTGGAGGTATACGCAAAAGAGATCACCAGTTCGCCCTCGTCCTTGGTGATATCGAGGTCCGCTCCGGTAACACTCGTTACGTTGTCGATACTGGAACGCCGGTCAAACGCCGAACGAACCTGCGCAACCGTGACGGATTTGAGACTGCTGTCGCTCGCCGTGGCCTTCACATGCTTGGCGATGTTGCCATATTCCATCCAGGGTGGCAGAGCCTTCATTGCCAGCAACCCAATCAGGCCCAAAGCAGCACCTCCCAGTACGAGGCCATTCAGACTTAATCCACGTTGGTGTTTCATGTCCATCCCCTAATGAAACGAGCCGAATCGTTTTAGATCGGAAAAATTAAACCAGATAAAGAACGCCTTGCCGACCAGGTTTTCATCCGGAACGAAACCCCAGAATCGGCTGTCCTGCGAATTGTCCCGATTGTCACCCATCATGAAATAGTGCCCGGGAGGGACCTCGCAACTTACTCCCTCGCTATTGTAGTGACAATTGTCGCTGTGCGGAAAGCGAACTATCTGACGATTGAACGGAGGTGCGTCTGCCTCGACAAGGATTTCATGCTCGACTTTTCCAAGAGTTTCCACGAATCGCGGGGTGTAGAACAAACGGTCACGATCCAGGTAATCGTCAGCCGCTTTCTGAGCAATTTCCTGACCGTTGATGGTCAGCCGCTTGTTGCGATATGCCACCTTGTCGCCCGGCAAGCCAACCACTCGCTTGATGTAATCGAGCGTTGGATCCGGCGGATAGCGAAACACCACGACATCGCCTCGTTGCGGAGAATTGAGCTCGATGATCTTCTTGTTTATTACGGGCAGACGCACACCGTAGGTGAATTTGTTGACCAGTATGAAATCACCGATCAGCAGAGTCGGGATCATTGAGCCGGAAGGAATTTTGAAAGGCTCTACCAGAAAGGAACGCAGCAGGAATACGGCCAGAATAACCGGGAAAAAACTGGCGCCATACTCAACCCACCACGGATCCTTGGCCTCCGGCGAGCGCTTTTTTCTGGCCCAGAAGAAATCAACGCACCAGATGACCCCAGTTGCCATTACGAGCAAGAAAAGAATCAGAGCAAAATTCATTTATCACCTACTCGCAATACCGCCAGGAAAGCCTCCTGGGGAATTTCCACCCGACCGACCTGCTTCATGCGCTTCTTGCCTGCCTTCTGCTTTTCCAGCAGCTTTTTCTTGCGCGTGATGTCGCCACCGTAACATTTCGCCAACACATCCTTGCGCATGGCCTTTACGTTCTCGCGCGAGACAATGGTTGATCCGATGGCAGCCTGAATCGCGACATCGTACATCTGGCGCGGAATCAGCTCACGCATCTTGGCAGCCAACTCGCGCCCACGATAGGCAGCATTCGCTCTATGCACAATCACGGACAGGGCATCAACTTTCTCGGAGTTGATCAGAATGTCGAGTTTGACCACATCGGCCGCCCGATACTCCTTGAAGTCGTAATCGAGCGACGCGTAGCCACGCGACACGGATTTCAAACGATCAAAAAAGTCCATGACAACTTCGGCCATCGGCATTTCATAGACAAGTTGAACCTGACGTCCGTGATAAGCCATATTGACTTGTGAGCCACGTTTGCTTTCGCACAAAGTGATCACCGCACCGAGATATTCCTGCGGTACGAATATCTTCGCAGTAATGATCGGCTCGCGAATTTCCTCGACTTTTTGCGTTTCCGGCAATTTCGAAGGATTTTCAACCTGAATCAGCGCGCCGTCTCTCATCAACACTTCATAGACCACAGTCGGAGCCGTTGTGATCAGGTCCTGGTCGAACTCGCGCTCCAGCCTTTCTTGCACAATCTCCATGTGCAGCAGACCAAGAAAACCGCAGCGAAAGCCGAAACCGAGTGCTTGAGAAACCTCGGGTTCGTAATGCAGCGAAGCATCATTCAAATGCAATTTCTCGAGCGAGTCGCGCAGAGCGTCATACTGGTTCGACTCAACCGGATACAGGCCGGCAAAAACCTGCGGCTTGATTTCCTTGAAGCCGGCCAACGCCTTGAGTGCACGTCGATCTACGGCGGTCACCGTATCGCCAACCTTGGCGGCATCCAGTTCTTTCATTCCGGAAATAATGAAGCCGACCTCACCTGCCCGCAACTCGCTTCGCGTCAGCGATTTCGGCGTAAAAACACCGACCTGCTCGCACAAATGCGTGGACCCGGTGGACATCAGCATCAATCTGTCCTTGGCACGCACGACACCATCGATGACCCGCACCAGCATCACCACGCCAACATAGCTGTCGAACCATGAGTCGATGATCAGCGCCTTCAAGGCAGCCTCTGGGTCACCCACAGGCTGAGGAATGCGGGCGATTACGGCTTCAAGCACATCATCCACCCCGATGCCGGTCTTTGCAGAACACAAAATGGCCTCAGTGGCATCGATACCGATAACATCCTCGATTTCCTGACGGGCATTGTCAGGGTCGGCCGCTGGCAAATCAATCTTGTTCAATACCGGAATCACTTCGACACCCAGTTCCAGTGCTGTATAGCAATTCGCCACCGTTTGAGCTTCCACTCCCTGCGAGGCATCAACCACCAGAAGCGCCCCTTCGCAGGCCGACAACGACCGGCTGACTTCGTAGGAGAAGTCGACATGACCGGGAGTGTCGATCAGATTGAGGTTGTATGTTCTCCCATCGCGCGCCTTGAAACTAAGCGCTGCCGTCTGAGCCTTGATGGTAATGCCGCGCTCGCGTTCAATATCCATCGAGTCGAGCACTTGCGCCTCCATTTCCCGATCGGAGAGACCACCGCATCGATGGATGATCCGATCCGCCAAGGTAGATTTACCGTGATCGATATGGGCAATGATTGAGAAATTTCTGATGTGATCCATGGGGGCAACAAAAAAGGCGCTCGTTCAAGCCGCAGAGCACCTTGGAGACCGGAAAAGCAAGGGGCGGATTTTACCGGAAAGCACTCAAATACTCACGTACTTTCACCGTATCGAGAAAGTAGTGACAGAGTTCATGACCGTCTTTATCGACCAGAACAGGTACCAATTCATCGTACTTGGCAACCAACTGTGGATCGGCATCTACATCTGTCACGACAATGTCGAAATAGGCAACCTCAGGCTCGCTGCGCAAAACTTTAAGCGCAGCAAGCATGTCGTGGCATAAATGGCAGTAGTCACGGCTGAAAAGCTGCAACAAAGGTAAAGACGGATCACCAGTAAGTCTATTTATCACTGATCCCCTTGATGGTGATGAAGGTCTGCGAACTACCCCGTCGCACCAGCAGCGTAATCGTTGAGCTTTTATCGACGCCCTGGAGCAGATCGTTGAACTGGCTGACCGAGCCAACATCGGTCTGACGCCCTTTGGCAATCACCGAAAGGATGATGTCTCCAGATCGCAGCTCGGTGCGCGTACCTGCGTTTCTGACTTCCTCAACAATCAAACCATGTCGGATACCCAGTGCTCTCTTCTGCCCCGCCGTCGGCACGGCCAAAACCAGGCCTAGCCTGTTCGCAGCCGCCGGTTCAGCCGACTTTTCCTTGGATGCCGGATGGTGCGGATCGTCTTCATCATCAGGAATAGCACCCACCGTGACCGCCAAATCCAGATTTCCTCCGTTTCGCCAAACCTGAACGACGACTTTTGTACCCGGTCGGGTGGATCCAACCATTCGGGGCAGTTCGCCGGACACGCCTACCGTCTTGCCATCGAATTTCAGAATGATATCGCCGACTTTCATACCTGCTTTGTCAGCTGCTGCCCCTTTTTCTACCGAAGCAACCAGTGCACCCTGTGGCTTTGAAAGCTTGAAAGACTCCGCCAGTTCTTTGTTGACATCCTGGATACCAATACCGAGACGACCGCGACTGACTTTGCCCTTTTCCTTGAGCTGCTTCTGGATATCCACGGCAAGATCGATGGGAATCGCAAATGACAGGCCCATGGAACCGCCGGATCGAGAATATATCTGCGAATTAATACCGATTACTTCGCCTTTCATGTTGAAAAGCGGACCGCCGGAATTACCCGGATTGATTGCCACATCTGTCTGGATGAACGGAACGTAATTCTCGTGAGTCAGCGAACGTCCCGTTGCGCTGACGATGCCGGCGGTCACGGTATTTTCGAAACCGAAAGGTGAACCGATTGCCACGACCCACTCACCAACCTTGATCTTGGACGAATCGCCCAGTCTGGCCACCTGCAAATTGCTGGCATCAATCTTGATCAGTGCCACATCGGTGCGCTTGTCAGCCCCCAGCACCCGGGCTTTGAATTCCCGCTTGTCTGACAGCTTGACCAGCACCTCGTCAGCCCCGGCGACGACATGAGCATTGGTCAGAATATGGCCGTCGGCACCGACAATGAAGCCGGAGCCCAGGGAACGGTTCTTGAACTCCTGCGGCATGCCCGGAATATTGGGAATCTGGCCGGGAAAGAAGCGGCGCAAAAGCTCCTGTGCATCTTCGTCGCCATCGAACGGAAACGGATGACCACCTCGACGCCCCTTTATCACCTGAGTCGTGCTGATATTCACCACGGCGGCACCCTGCTGCTCCACCAACTCCGTGAAGTCAGGCAAATCACGAGCCTGCGCGGAAATTGAAATCAGGGAAGAAAAAACAAAAGCCAAGGCGATGAGATGCTTCTTCATGTTGGATCCTTGATATTTACGGTATTGGATTGAATTTGCAGTGAGTAGGGATTGTTCACATATCGGACACGCAACTCGAGGATGCGCAAGAGCGCCAGCCCGCAGCCCAGTCCGACCACCGTTCCCAGCACAGCAAGCAGATCCCCCGCCAACGACTGTCCGATTGCCGCGCCGAAAATCGCAAGCAGGACTGGCAGCACATAGGAAGCCAATGAAGCGTGCCACAGTACACCTTCGGCAACAGTCAGTTGAACATGATCGCCGACCTGCGCGCCGATCACATTGTCCAGTCGATAGCGCCGCGGGCCTGAACGCAATCCAAGCAGGCTATCCTGACAAGCCTCCGGAGTCTGGCAATTGCTGCAAGCGGAAGCGCGTTGCGGAACCTCAACCCAAACCTGCTCGCCCGACGCCTCGACGACGATTGCGTCACACTGGCTCATCTTGACCTCCGTTCGATGCCCTCAGCCAGTTGCTTGACGGCGAGCGCCGGGACTTCGCCCATGACTACCAGCCGATACGCTCCCAATTGACGCCGGTACACATTGACCGGACCCACCGTTGTCACCTTGTTTGCCTCATCCAATGCTCCGCCTGACTCAATAAATACTGATATTGACGCCAGCCCATCGGAGAACACGACATGCAAGCTTTCAGGATTCTCGCGCGTGGTTTGTCGCCTCATGGCTGCGATCTTGTGGAATCCGGGCAATTGGTTGCGAAAGATCCAGCCCGTATTGTCGGTTTTTACCTCGGTCGCATGCACCTGCTGCACGCGCACACGTTCACTATTGAAACGGGGTTTCAACGCCTCAGCCTGAAGAGGCCCTCCCACCTTGACCTCGGTGAACGCGAAAGACTCCAGAATTTCCCCTCGCTCACTAATCATGTTCGCCTTGAGTAACAATCCACTCGATGCATCCATCCAGAATTGGTGGCCGTAACGCAAACCATCCCGAGGCTCAAGATTTACTGCCTGGCTCGTCAGTCCTGCAACGCGCCCCTGGCCACCGCTGCTGATTGAATAATGATCCGGCAGAGAACCGAGACCAACAGGAAGCAAGGCCGGAAAGCCGCGTTGAGTCGATCTATTCTCAATAATGACGAGCTGCTCTTCCGGAAAGAAACACCGGACCTGCCCTCCGACACGAAGCACCTCGCGCGGACTGCCGTCAAGCGCTTCGATACGCTCCATCTCGACGCCGTCGGTCAAGGCGTGGGCGATTCGCGAGGTATCCACTTGTCCGCCGCTGCGATAGACAAACGTCCCGCTGTAAGTCAGTTGTCTCGATCCCTGTGCGATTCTCTGCAGTAAGGCAAGACCATCCTCTGCCTGTACCAGGGCAGGCGTCAGAAATGACGCCAACACCAGCAATCGGATGGCGCCGACACCAACCATCAGTGACCCTCACCTGATGCAGCAACCGTACGAATGTTACGGGCACCGCCAACCATCGCACCGCCCGGCGCATAAGCCTGATGGGCTACCAAATACTCCTGCAAGCGCGGTGTGGACTTTTCCTGTGAGCGCGCCACTAGAACTTCTTTCTTGGCAACTGCCATCTCCCTGAAGTCCGTTTTACCTTTCTCACCAGGAGCAAGCGCCAACCAAACGACCAGGGTGACGCCAGCGACCGAAGCCGCAAGTGCGAGCGCTGGACGTTGCCAGTCATGAACACGCCTGTTTGCAGGGGCCATCACGGTAGGTTCCAGATCAATTGCCGACATCACTCGGGAAACGACATCAATATCGAGCTTGCGTTCCCTGCGTAACGCAGCACCGACCAAATGACCGTCGCACCATTGGCTCCGCAGGTGTTCACTCTTGCGCAAAGCACGCAGAGTTTCGGAAAGCTCGTGGTCTTCGAGTTCCCCATCCATCAACGCCGAAATTCGTGTCTTCATTTGTTCACCACCTCTTGTCCGGAGCTGTATCCAACATGGGCTTCAATTTCGCCGAGATCGCATCGCGCGCCCGGAATATCCTCGAACGCACGGTTCCAATCGGACAATCCATGACTTGTGCAATTTCCTCATACGACAAACCTTCAATTTCCCGTAGTGTTATTGCGGTGCGCAATTCCTCCGGCAAAGCCTCCATCGCCGAATTTACCGTCTGGCCGATCTGTTTGGTCATCAACAATCGCTCGGGGGTGTCGTTGTCTCGAAGCAGATCGGAGTCGTCATAGCCTTCTGCCGCTTCAGCATCTACTCCACTGGTTGCTGAAGCCCGCCGGCCATGAGTGATGAGCCAGTTCTTCGCGGTATTGACTCCAATCCGGTATAGCCATGTGTAGAAGGCACTTTCGTTCCGAAAGCCAGGTAATGCCCGGTAAGCTCGAATGAAACTGTCCTGAACAATATCCTCCACTTCAGCTGAATCACGCACCATGCGCGATACCAGACGCGCGAGCTTGCGCTGGTATTTCGCAACCAGCAGACCAAAAGCCTGCTTGTCACCCGTCTGCACACGCTCGACCAATATTCGGTCTGTTTCGCGATCTCCCATGGGCCTTGGTGTTTGCTTTCGCCAAAAAATGCGCGGCTCGAAATTGACCGCAAGCGAGTATAACAAGCCTCTTAGCCCACTTTCCTCACAGAGCGGGTTGTGAATGCACACAACCTTTGCCGACACTGACCCCTTGCCTTCGAAATAGTTCCGTACCCTGAGCAGTGATATAGTCCGGCACCATGAATTCAGCCGCTGTTCAAACCTTCGACGTCATCGTTATTGGCAGCGGCTTGGCGGGTCAGTCCTTGGCTTTGAGACTCGCGGATACGCGTCGCGTGGCGCTTGTCACCAAAAAAACACTGTCCGATTCCGCCTCAGCCTGGGCTCAGGGTGGTATTGCCGCCGTCCTCGACCCCACTGATTCAATTGACGCCCATATCAGAGATACTTCGGAGGCTGGAGCCGGTCTATGCGATCCGGCTGTGACACGATTTGTCGTCGAACATGGTCGTGAATCCATAGAATGGCTGATTGCCCGTGGTGTCCCCTTCACGGCAGACAACACGCCTTTAGGCTTCCACCTTACGCGCGAAGGGGGGCATGGTCAGCGGCGCATCATTCATGCGGCCGACGCGACCGGCACTGCCGTTCAGAAAACCCTGACCGAACAGGTAAAAAACCACCCCAACATCACGATTCTTGAACGACACATTGCAGTCGACCTGATTACGGCAGCCAAACTTGGCCTGCCTCGCAATCGCTGCCTCGGTGCCTATGTTCTTGATGTCGCCAGTGATCGCGTGCTAACGCTCGGCGCCAGCCACACGGCTCTGGCCACCGGAGGGGCTGGCAAGGTATATCTCTATACAACCAACCCTGACACTGCCACGGGAGACGGCGTCGCCATGGCCTGGCGAGCGGGTTGCCGGGTAGCGAATATGGAGTTCATACAATTTCACCCGACCTGTCTGTATCATCCCCATGCCAAATCATTCCTTATTTCGGAAGCTCTGCGTGGTGAAGGCGGCCTGCTGCGCCTGCCTGACGGGACGCGATTCATGCCCACCCATGACAATCGCGCGGAGCTTGCGCCACGCGACATCGTCGCCCGTGCCATCGACTTTGAAATGAAACGTCACGGACTGGATTGTGTGTTCCTCGACATGACACACAAGCCTGCCGCCTTTCTGAACGAACATTTCCCGACCATCCTGTCCCGCTGTATGCAGTTGGGGATCGACATCACCCGGGAGCCCATACCCGTGGTACCGGCGGCGCACTATACCTGCGGGGGAGTCGTCACCGATCTGGAGGCGCGCACAGACTTGAGCGGGCTCTATGCATTGGGTGAAACCAGCTTTACCGGCCTTCACGGCGCCAATCGCCTGGCCTCGAATTCGTTGCTCGAATGCGTGGTGTTTTCAGCGTCTGCAGCACAGCATATTCTGGCCGCTCCAGTAGAGCCTTTGCCTCATCTTCCGCAGTGGGACGAAAGCCGGGTGCGCGATGCCGACGAGGAGATCGTCATCTCTCACAACTGGGCAGAGCTTCGTCGCTTCATGTGGGATTACGTCGGCATCGTTCGTACCAACAAGCGCCTGGAGCGCGCGTTACACCGCATTCGGCTGCTCGAAAAGGAAATCGACGAGTACTACGCAAATTATCGAGTTGGCAATGACCTGATCGAACTACGCAATCTGGTTCAAACCGCTCATCTCATCGTAAAAAGCGCGCAACGTCGTCATGAAAGTCGCGGCCTGCATTTCAGCCGCGATTATCCCGAGACCCTCCCCCGCGCGCTGGAAACCGTCCTTCACCCGCGACAGAATTGATACAGCGCCGGATCAAGTCTGGATGACAGCACTGGGCCGCCATCGCAGCCAGATTCTGAGTTGACGAAGCTCATCATAATCAGCACTGTCGGGCAATAGCACGATTGATCGCACGCGGTTGTTTTGCCGATACAGCAGCACCACCAGAAACGACCAGACCAGGGTGTGCGGATGCATTCTGGATTCAATCACCGTCTCGTCAGAGCCGACTATTTCAATCCGGCCATCGCCGTGAAAAATCAGGCGCTCAAGCTCTTGCTGTCTGCCCTGGCGCGCCAAGGAAGCGCCGATTGCAATCAGAATCACCACTGCCAACCAAGGGGAGATGTTTGCCGCCAGCACCGACAATCCGGCCACGGCATGAGCGACGGATTGAATCAGAAGCAGTCGGGGCGACTGCTTGATGGAAACAGTTAATGCAGCGACAGCCTTCATCGCCGCATCAAATCACACGCGACGGAAAACCAGTGAACCGTTGGTGCCGCCGAAACCAAAGTTGTTCTTCAGCGCGACATCGATTTTCATCGGTCGTGCCACATTGGCACAGTAGTCAAGATCGCACTCGGGGTCCTGACTGAAGATGTTGATCGTCGGCGGAGAAATCTGATGATGCACGGCAAGTACAGTAATTACTGACTCGAGTCCGCCTGCACCTCCCAGCAAATGACCTGTCATTGATTTGGTTGAATTCACCACCAGTTTTTTGGCGGCATCCACGCCGAATGCAAGTTTTATCGCCTCGGTTTCGTTTTTATCGCCCAGTGGGGTCGATGTTCCGTGAGCATTGACATACTGGACTTCATCCGGATTGACCCCGGCATTTTTCATGGCATTAACCATACTTCGACGCGGACCATCGGTATCCGGCGCTGTCATGTGAAAAGCATCCCCGCTCATGCCGAAACCGGCCAGTTCGGCATAGATGGTCGCACCACGCGCCTTGGCGTGCTCGAACTCTTCAAGCACCACGACCCCTGCACCTTCACCGAGTACGAAGCCGTCGCGATCCTTGTCCCACGGTCTGCTTGCCGTCGCAGGATCTTCGTTGCGCGTGGATAAAGCCTTCGCCGAAGCAAAGCCTCCCACGGCCAGTGGCGTTATTGTAGCTTCGGCACCACCACAGACCATCACATCGGCATCGCCGTATTCGATCATGCGAGCGCTGACGCCAATCGCATGCAAACCCGTGGTACAGGCAGTCACCACGGCAATATTTGGCCCCTTTAGTCCCAGCATGATCGAAAGGTTTCCGGAGATCATGTTGATTATTGTGCCCGGAATGAAAAATGGCGATATCTTGCGCGGACCACCGGCAAGATAGTCGTTATGAGTATCTTCAATCATCGGCAGACCGCCGATTCCCGAACCGATATTCACACCGATACGATCTGCGTTTCCTTCGTTGACCTCGATTCCCGAATCGCGGAATGCCTGAATTCCGGCCGCCATTCCGAAATGGATAAACGTATCCATCCGACGTGCTTCTTTGGCCGATAGATACGCCGCAACGTCAAAATCCTTGACCTCCCCGGCAATTCTCGCCGAAATGGCCGACGCGTCGAAACGAGTGATGGGCCCGATACCACTCTTGCCGGCAATCAGATTGTCCCAGGCTTCAGGAACACTATTACCAACCGGCGAGATGAGACCCAGACCGGTGACCACCACACGGCGTCGTGACACGATTGAACTCCGAAAGAATTGAAACTGGCGGGAAACTTACTTCTTGATATTGGCGTTGACGTAGTCGATCGCCTGCTGCACGGTGGTGATCTTCTCCGCGTCTTCGTCGGGAATTTCGCACTCGAACTCTTCTTCAAGCGCCATCACCAGTTCTACCGTATCGAGTGAATCCGCACCTAGATCGTCGACAAAGCTCGACTCGTTCTTGATGTCGGCTTCATTGACGCCCAGTTGCTCGGCGACGATCTTTTTGACGCGTTGTTCGATGTTCTCCATCTTGAAGCTCCTTCCCTGAGTTGATCGGGTGATGCAAACCTGCCTATTTTATCAAAAACGCCGGACACCCCTGAGGGTTTATCCGGTCAATCCATGTACATGCCGCCATTCACATTTAACGTGGTACCGGTAATGTACCCGGCACGCTTGGTTGCAAGAAACGCAACGGTAGCTGCAATTTCGTCGGCCTGTCCGAGGCGGCCCAGAGGAATCTTTGCCAGTAAAGCATTCCGCTGCGCCTCAGGCAGTTCTCTGGTCATATCGGTATCGATGAAACCTGGCGCCACACAGTTGACCGTAATGTTGCGACTGCCAAGTTCTTGCGCCAAGGCGCGACTCATACCGGCCACACCTGCCTTGGCCGCCGCGTAATTCGCCTGACCGGGATTACCGGCTTCGCCAACGACCGATGTGATGTTGATAATGCGGCCAAAGCGCGCTTTCATCATTCCGCGCATGACCAGTTTCGACAATCGGAACACAGCCTTGAGGTTGGTCTCGATGACAAGATCCCATTCGTCGTCTTTCATGCGCAGCGCAAGATTGTCCCGGGTGATGCCGGCGTTATTCACCAAAATCGAGACGGGGCCAAATTTCTTTTCGATTTCGGCAATCAATGTTTCACAGGCAACTGCCTCTGTAACATCCACTGTCGCGCCCCATCCGATGACGTTGGCGGCATCCAGCGCTTCCTGAATCCCTGCCGCACCAGATACCGTTGTTGCCGTGCCCACGACTGTGGCGCCCTGTGCTGCCAGTTCGAGGGCAATGGCGCGGCCCAACCCACGCGAAGCACCGGTTACCAAGGCGATTTGCCCTTTTAAATCTGCCACGCTCAATCTCCCTTGATCGATTGCATTGCTGTTTCCAAGCTGGCCAGATCATTCATGGCCGTACCTTCAACTCCTTCTACGCAACGCTTGACCAGTCCGGACAATACCTTGCCGGGACCGCATTCAAGGACGCGGGTCACCCCTGCAGACTGCATCGCCTGCATGGTTTCGACCCAACGTACCGGAGAGGCGGCCTGGCCCATCAACGCTTCTTTGATTGCGGCCGGATCGGAGACTATTGCCACATCGACATTATTGATCACTGGAATCTGAGGTATATCCAGAACCATCTCCGCTAACCGGACCTGCAAGGCTTCGGCTGCCGGCTGCATCAGGGAGCAATGAAATGGCGCTGAAACAGGCAGCAGCAAAGCACGCTTGGCCCCCATTCCCTTAACCAGTTCAGCCGTTCTTTCGACTGCAGCTTTATGACCGGCTATCACGGTCTGCCTGGGTTCGTTGAAATTAACCGCCTGCACGACCTGTCCCTGAGCTGCCTGGGCGCAGGCTTCGATCACGGCCGCAGCATCCAGTCCCATCACTGCCGCCATTGCACCCTCGCCGGCTGGAACCGCCGCTTGCATTGCTTTCGCACGCAGTTCCACCAAAGTGACGGCATCCTGCAATTGCAGCACCCCTGCCGCCACCAGTGCCGAATATTCACCAAGACTGTGCCCGGCCATCAGCGAGGGGCTCGCACCGCCCTTCTCCCGCCAGAGGCGATACACGGCAATTCCCGCAGTAAGCATCAACGGTTGAGTATTGACCGTCTGATTCAAAGCCTCTGCAGGACCGTCAACAACAAGCGCCCATAAATCGCGGCCCAGCGCGGTGGACGCCTCATCAAATGTCGCACGAATCACCGGTGCGTCGCCATAGGTAGCCATCATGCCAAGAGTCTGGGATCCCTGACCGGGAAAGACGAGAGCAAATTTCATATTGAGTATTTCCGGAATCAGAACCTGAGCACCGTTGCGCCCCAGGTAAACCCGCCGCCAACGCCTTCAAGCAGCAGGTTCTGTCCACTCCGTATTTGTCCGGAGCGCACTGATTGATCAAGCGCCAACGGAATCGACGCTGCGGATGTATTACCGTGACGATCCACGGTTACGATACATTTTTCCAGAGGCAAATGAAGTCTCTTCGCTGTCGCCTGCAGAATGCGTACATTGGCCTGATGTGGAATCAGCCAGTCGATCTGGGCAGTTTTCAGGCCCGCGGCAGCCAGCACTTCGTTGGCCACATCGGCCAGCACCTTAACGGCAAACTTGAACACGGCCTGCCCGTCCATGCGCAGGAACGGGTCACCAATGGCTACCCCTCCGCTCAGTTGACCCGGTACCGAGAGAATTCCATGATGACTGCCATCTGCATGCAGTGCACTCGCCAGCAAACCCGGCTCATCGGACGCCTCAAGTACTACCGCACCAGCGCCATCGCCGAACAACACGCAAGTACCACGATCCTTCCAGTCCAGAATCCGCGAGAACACCTCCGCGCCGACCACCAGTGCGCATTTGTGTGAGCCGGAGAGAATGAATTTTTCAGCGATGGTGAGCCCGTATACGAAACCGCTGCAAACTGCTTGCACATCGAAGGCTGGAGCACCGTTGACTATTCCCAGCTTGTGTTGCAGCAAAGCCGCAGAACTGGGAAATACACAGTCAGGTGTCGAAGTAGCAACGATAATGAGATCAACATCATTCGGCTTTCGCCCCGCAGCCTCCAAGGCACGTACGCTGGCTTGGAGGGCCAGATCGCTGGTTGAGACCCCAGCCTCGGCCAGATGTCGACTGCGAATGCCGGTGCGTTCGACAATCCATTCGTCAGACGAATCAAGTCCATGTGCCGCGATCAAGTCCGCATTGCTGACGGGGTCACCTGGCAGATAACTTCCCGTACCGCTGATTCGTGCATGCATGGTCACGTTGTCTCCATCAATCTCAGTCAGTTGGCGCTGACACGCGGCGGACTCGCCACTGCTGCCATGCGTGCTGCGATAGCTTCGGGCAGTCGCTGGCGGGCCTCTTCAGCGGCTTTCTCCAGGGCAAAACGAAACGCCGTTTGATCGGCCGACCCGTGACTCTTGACCACAATACCCTTGAGACCCAGCAAACTCGCACCGTTGTAACGACGCGCATCGAATCGTTGTCGAAACGCGTTCAGGGTAGGCATTGCCACCAAAGCTGCCAGCTTGGTAAAGACATTTCGCGAAAACTCTTCCTTCAGCGCACTGACGATCATGTGAGCCAAACCCTCCGAAGCTTTCAGCGTGACATTTCCAACGAACCCGTCACACACCACCACGTCAGCCGTGCCTTTGAATATATCGTTGCCTTCAACATTGCCAATAAAATTCAGATCGGTGGCTCGAAGCAATTCGGCCGCGCGCTTCACCACTTCGTTGCCCTTGATATCTTCCTCTCCGATATTCAGCAAGCCGACGGTCGGTTTTTCCTTATGTTCCAGCGCGGAGACCAAAAGGGAACCCATGATGCCGAACTGGAGTAAATGTTCCGGGCTGCAGTCAACATTGGCACCGAGGTCCAGCACATAGGTACTACCGCGCTGGGAGGGAAGGATGGAACAAATGGCAGGCCGATCAATACTGGGTAGCGTCTTCAACACGAAGCGCGATACGGCCATCAGAGCGCCGGTATTGCCGGCTGAAACCGCGGCGCTGGCCGCGCCTTCCTTGACCAGATCGACCGCCACCCGCATCGAGGAGTCTTTTTTTCCGCGCAATGCGCTGGCAACAGCTTCATCCATCTCGACCACTTCCGAGGCATGGCGCAAAGACAGGCGGTTGCCGAACTCGGCTGTTGCCCTCGCCGCGAGTGGTCGTAACTCATCCTCGCGGCCAACCAGAATGGCGGCGCAATCTGTGTCATGACGTAGAAATTCGAAAACTGCAGGCAGCGTGACCGATGGACCGTGGTCGCCGCCCATACAATCCACCGCGAGGGTGATCGCCATCGCTCTGTGATTTTCCGGAGCTCTTTATGAAAACGGCCCGATGCGTGAAACGCATCCGGCCGGATTCGACAAAGTGACTTACTCGCCCTTGGCCTTGATAACCTTCTTGCCGCGATACACGCCGGACGGCGTGATGTGGTGGCGCAAATGCACCTCTCCGGTTGTCGGCTCCACGGCCAGCGGCGGATTGGTCAGAAAATCGTGTGCGCGATGCATGCCACGCTTGGAGGGGGATTTCTTGTTTTGCTGAACTGCCATTTTGCTGCTCCTTGGTTCAATGCTTCTTTAAAGCGGCCAGCGCCGAAAACGGCGATGATCCATGTTCACTTGCGCTCGCCAAAGGCGAATCGCACTTTTCGTGCCGCGGCGCGATGGGCAGCGCCAACAACACTTCGTCCTCAATCAGCGACAGTACGGCCAACTCCTGCCCGGCATCAATCGCGTCAAAACCGTCTTCTTCCAGTTCGTCGTCCGGCCAAACTCCGCCAGGAGCGATCAGTTGCAGGCGGCTGCTTACAAGCAGCGGAAATTTCACGCCACCCAGACAACGCTGACACAGCAAATCCGGCTCTCCAGCAATATCCAGTTGCAACCATGACCCGCCCTCTTCGTCCCGCCATCCGACAAGCAGGACCGACAAAGAGCCAGCCGTTGTGCTCAATACATCAATCAAACGCGGCAACTCGTGCAAGCCGACTTCTCTTTCCAGCCGTCCGCCCTTGCGCGCGAACTCGAGAGGATCTATGACGGGTCCGGCAATTGAATCCGACACGGTCAAATACCCACGCGACACAAACGGCGAATGTTATCATGCTCAGCCTTCATTTTTCAAGTCAGCAACATGTCCCGCCTCGTTGTATTAGCCTCGACGTCTCCCTTCCGCCGTGAATTGCTGGCCCGCTTGCAAATTCCTTTTACAACCGTCGCGCCGGAAATCGACGAATCGCCCCTGCCTGACGAAGAGCCTGCCTCAACCGCGCTACGCCTTGCCGAAGCCAAGGCACGCGCCGTCGCCAAGAGCTATCCTGAAGCGTTGATCATCGGTTCTGACCAGGTTGCAGCGAATGGTAAGCAGCGCTTCGGCAAACCAGCGACGCGGGAGAATGCCATCAGGCAACTGCGGCTGATGCGTGGAAAAGAGGTCATTTTTCATACGGGACTCTGTCTTTTCAACAGCGCGAATGCCAATGTTCAGACTTGCTGCGTCGATACCCAGGTCGGCTTTCGAGACCTGACCGACCTCGAAATTGAGGCCTATCTGGACAAGGAAGATGCGCTCAATTGCGCCGGCAGTGCCAAATCAGAAGGTTTGGGTATATCGCTGCTAAGTTATTTGCGCGGCGACGATCCCAACGCACTGGTGGGTCTGCCGCTGATCGCGCTGTGCAAAATGCTGCGCACCGAAGGACTCACGCTGCCCTGACAAAGGGTAATCGTCACTCCATGACCGGCACTCTTTGGCTCCTGCCCGTCAGCCTTGGCGACACTACGTGGGAGCGCTGCTTGCCGCCAGATACGCGAGAAGCAGCCTGCAGACTGACTCGATTTGTCGCCGAAAACGCCAAAACAGCGCGTGCCGAACTGAAACGCTTCGGTCATCCAGTACCGCTGCGCGAATTGGTCATAGAGCAGTTGCCAAAGCACCCCACAGCGACAGAAATCGAAACACTGCTGGCACCGCTAAGCGAGGGACACGATCTTGGTCTGATGTCGGAAGCTGGCTGTCCGGCAGTCGCAGATCCAGGAGCGTTGCTGGTACGCCGCGCACATGAACTGAACTGTGTGGTCAGACCTCTGGTTGGCCCATCATCGCTGTTGTTAGGACTGATGGCCTCAGGCCTGGATGGCCAGCGATTTGCATTTCACGGTTACCTGCCGGCACGAGAGCCTGAGCGCAGCGACCGCATTGTGGAACTCGAACAAGAATCGGCCCGTAAGCATCAGACCCAGATCTTCATTGAGACACCCTACCGTAATACCGCACTATTCAACGCGTTATTGCTGGCCTGCCGCCCTGATACCCGGATTTGCCTCGCGACCGATCTGACGCTGGATTCAGAGCAAATCCGTACATACCGGGTAAATCAATGGAAATCGAAGCCGACGCCCGAACTGGACAAACGCCCTACGGTCTTCCTGATGCTGACAGGCTGAGCGACTACCGACCAAATGCCCAAGCGGCAACAGGTTCAATACGGTCGCCCTGGTTTCAAAAGCCAACACTGATCCGTGGCGACCCCGATTCCAGACGGCCCACCACTGCTGCCTGCGCAAATCCGTCATCACGAAACACATCCAGTACGACATCAACCGACCCCGCATCACACGCAACCAGCAGACCACCGCTGGTCTGCGGATCGGTCAGCAAAGCGCGATGCATTTCCGTAATTGATTCGTCCAGGGAAACATCGTCCCCATAGGCCATCCAGTTGCGCGCCGACGCACCGGTGACATAACCCTCAGTCGCGAGCCTCTCCACATTGTTCAGCAAGGGGATCTGCTTCATGTCGATCCGCGCTGACAATCCGGCGCCGCGACAGACTTCCAGCAGATGGCCCAGCAGACCGAAACCGGTGATATCGGTCAGGGCATGCACTGCATCGAGATGCGCGAGTTGTTTTCCCGGCGTATTGAGCTTGGTGGTGCTGGCAATCATGGCGTCGTAGCCCCCGGCGTCCAGCGCACCTTTCTTCAGTGCCGCCGACAACACACCGACACCTAGCGCCTTGCCTAGTATTAACACGTCACCCGGTCGCGCTCCCGCGTTGGTTTTTACTTTGTCCGGATGCACCAGTCCCATCACCACCAGGCCATAGATCGGCTCTACAGAATCGATGGTATGGCCACCTGCGATCGGGATTCCAGCTGCAGCACAGATGCTTTCACCGCCCTCAAGTATCTTGCCGATGACTTCCAGCGGTAACTTGTCGATCGGCATGCCGACCAGGGCCAGTGCCATGATCGGCGTGCCACCCATCGCGTAAACATCACTGATTGCATTGGTTGCGGCGATACGGCCGAAGTCATACGGATCGTCGACGATGGGCATGAAGAAATCGGTGGTGGCAATCAGCGCCTGCTCGTCGTTGAGACGATAAACGGCCGCATCATCGCTGGTCGTAATTCCTACCATCAACTCCTTCGGTATCGGCCAGCCACGTGCACTCCCCAATATCTCGGATAACACCCCCGGAGCTATCTTGCAGCCGCAACCGCCGCCATGGCTGAAAGACGTCAAGCGCACGGAGTCTATGGAAAGCTTGTCTGAATTCATTGTTTTGATGACCTATTTATTCGAGAAGACTGCAAACGGCGGCACATTCATGGGCCGGAGAAAACAAGGATACCCTCTCGGCACAAAGACGCGACAAGGCTGCGTAGTATTCAGGATCGTGCATTGCGGCCAGAATCAACTCCGCCAATCGTACGTCATCGCCCGCTGGAAACCAGCCCGGATAGTCCGCGCCAAGCATGCCGCGGTTGCCGGCAATGTCACTACCCAGCACCGGTACGCCACTGGTGACCGCCTCAATCAGAACATTTGCACCACCCTCCATCAGCGAGGGCAGAAGCAGCAATCGACATTGCTTGATACGCTGACGTGTATCGGCTTGCGGCAATGCGCCAAGCCAGTAATACCGTCTGTCTTTAGCGCCGAGCGCTGCAACTTCGGCAGCCAGTCTTATGTCGAGTGCAGCACCGACATGAAATAAACGCACCGGCAGATCGCCGGAAAGGCGCAACAATGCCCTCACGGCGGTTAGAGGATCTTTTTCGGATCTCTGATGCCCGACCAGCGCCAGATCGAAAAAACGCGAACTGCGCCGACCCGGCTTCAATGGTCGCGCCGATTGGTAAATCACCGTCGCCTTGGATTTCATAGCGGGGGGCAATTCCAGCAGTCCTTCCTGCTGAAGCACGATCAGACGGCTGGCCAGCACCAGCGAACGCTTAGCCTGCTCGTCCGTGCGGATATCGCGATACAGATCAGTTCCCGTCAACACCACTGTCAGCGGTCTGTGGGGAAAACATGTTGCAAAAGCCTCGATCGATTGAGCTGATCGGCGCGCATGCAGCGCTATCATCACATCGTCATCACCGCCGCACCATTCGCGTTCGATGCGTACTCGTGCGTTCGCGGCAAGACATTTTGACCAGCGTCTGGCGGTATGCCAGTTGCCGGTATTCTCACTGGCCAGTGTCGGACTGATAATGACGATGGAAGGACAAGATTTAGTGGACATGCCGGATCCTAGAACTGCGGACAAAATGCTGCTGGCCAAATCGTTGGGGGATGCTCGCGACAGCTCGATCCGCCTGCTGGACGACTGGGCGGCTCAGGCTGACGCCACCCGCAACACAGCCAATACAGATACTACTCTCGCCGCGCATCCGTCGCAGGTGCCCTGTCTCGACATCATCAATCCTCCCTTGTGGGAACTCGGCCATGTGGCCTGGTTTATGGAGTACTGGTGTCAGCGCTATCAAGGCACAAACTTACCCCTCAAGCCCTCAATGCTGACGGACGCGGATCGTTGGTATGACTCCCGCCATGTTCCGCACGACAGCCGCTGGCTGCTCGACCTCCCCGACTGGACCGCCACCCGACGCTATCTGACAGACACGCTCGACGAAGCCCTGACTTCGCTGCAGAAGCTTGCAGATACCGACGCCGCACTTTACTTTCACCGGCTCGCCCTGTTCCACGAAGACATGCACCACGAAGCCTTCCGATACACCTGCCAGACATTGGCCTGGCCGGCAACGGATGGGCTGGGTGGCCTGCAGTCTTCGGTGGATATCGAACTGGATGGCGGAGAATTCCTCATGGGAAGCTCGCCGGCAGGTGGCGGATTTGTATTCGACAATGAGAAATGGGCCCACCCACTGCGCATCGGACGCTTCGCCATTTCAGCGACACCCACAAGAAATGCCGACTATCAGGCCTTCGTTGAAAGCGATGGCTACCGCCAGCCGCAATGGTGGTCAAAAGAAGGTCAGGCGTGGCTGGCCATTCATCGAAAGACCATGCCCCGCTATTGGCGTCGGTTGGACGGGCGCTGGCAGCAACGACGATTCACGAAATGGGTGGATTTGGACCCCGCCGAGCCGGTCATTCATCTCACGGCATACGAAGCGGAAGCCTGGTGTCGATGGGCCGGGCGTCGCTTGCCCAGCGAGGCGGAATGGGAGTATTCCACCGTGCATACCGACAATCTGGACTGGGGAACGCACGTCTGGGAATGGACGGCCAGCCCATTCACACCCTACCCCGGCTTCAGCCCGGATCCCTATGCCGAATATGCCGAACCTTTTTTCCATACCCACCGCAGCGTGCGTGGCGCCTCCTTCGCGACCCATGAGCGCATACGCAATCCACGCTATCGCAACTACTACGAAGATCACCGAGACGATATCTTTGTCGGCTTTCGCAGTTGCCGACTGGATTGACGCTAGATCCGTTGTAACGCGAAAAGTGCAAGAAAGCCACAGCCGATCGTGAGCAAGGTATTGCGCCACACAGCCGCTACAACAATTGCGACAAGGCCCGCCCAAAGGCGTGGATTGTCTCCCCCAAGAAGTATTTGCCCCTGAACCAGCAGCAGTTCAGGAACGGTCAAGGCGGTCAATGCTGCAACGGGCACGAAAGGCAGCAAACGGCGAAACCAGGTGGGAGGCTGATAGTGCCCCTCCGCCGCGATGAAGGAATAGCGGATCAAAAAGGTGATCACGCCGCACAGGATCATCAGCCACCAGATATTCATGTCCGTTTTCCCGGCATCGCATTTGACAACGCCGCCCCCACCACAAGTCCGGCCAATGCACCTACGAACAGGCCAACCTTGTAGGGCAGTGCCGCCAGGGCTACGCCCACTGCACCGGCAGCCAGAGCCGCCAGCAGTAACCCGGGGCTGCTTATCATCGGCACCACGATGGCGATGAATGTCAATGGCAGGGCGAAATCCAGGCCCAGATTCGGTGGTAATTGCGTACCGATCAGAATACCGGCCAAAGTTGCCAGTTGCCAACTCGTCCATAAACCGAATCCGGTACCGAACAAAATCCAGTGTGCCGAGGCCGGCGGTGACGAATCCGGTCCGCTCGCCAGTAAATGGGGAATCGCAGCGGCATAAGCTTCGTCAGTGAGCAGGTAGGCCAACAGGATTTTCCAGCGCCGCGGCAAACGCGCCAGAATTGGAGCCACAGAGGCACTGTACAGGGCGTGGCGCAGATTTATCAGACCAACCGCACCGGCTGTCAGCAGCATCGGAGCCCCGACACCCATCAATTGCGCCAGCAGAAACTGGGCCGACCCGGCAAACACGATCGACGACATTGCCATTGCAGCGAAGGGCGGAATGCCGCTTTGCAAGGCGACCACACCGTAAATCACTCCGAACGGCGCCACACCCACCAATATCGGCGCAACCGATCGCAGGCCCAACAAAAACGCCTGAAGAGGAGTCATCGACGCACCGGCATATTCACCAGCACAATGCCGCCTACGACCATTGCCGCTGCGACGATGAAGTGCAAACTGGGCTGATCTCCCATCATCAACATACCGAACAGGACACCAAACAACGGCGTCAGGAAAGAGAACACCAGCAGCCTGCCGGCAAGATAGCGAGTCAATAGCCAGAACCACGCCAGATAGCTGATGAAGGCAACGATGACGACCTGATAGGCCATGGCCCAGAAAGTCGGCGCTGACAGAACGGCAATTCCCTTGCCCTCGATCAGCCAGGACAACGGAAACATCATCGCGGCCGAGACGACCAATTGATACAGCAAGACCTTGGTCGCCGTCACCCCTGCCAGTCGGGTGGCACGTATCAACACGGTGGTTGCCGCCCAGAAAAGTGCCGCCAGCACGCCAAAGGCATCGCCCAGAAAGCTGCCGCCGGCGGCCTTGTCCACAAATGCCAGCACCAGGCCCCCAAACGCCAGCAGTACGCCAGCCCATTGCCGCGACCCCATGTGTTCACCCGGCACAAAGAAGTGCAAGCCCAGCACGGTAAAGCACGGCGCGGTATAGAGAAACACCACCATGCGCGACACGGTGGTGTGATCGACCCCGACGAAAATAAAGAGAAATTCGAGCCCGAACAACAGGCCGGCGAGCAATCCGGGACGCAGCGACAGATCGTTTCCGAACAAAGGAATACCGCGCCAGCGCGCCCAGACGAAAACCAGCAAGGCGGCTCCGCCCGAGCGCAGCCCGGCCTGCAGAATCGGACTGATTTCTGCTGCGGCGATCTTGATCGCCACTTGTTGCATACCCCAGGCAGCGCACAGCAAGACCATCAGCCCGAAGGCCGCCGGACCGGGCGGAATGCGGCTATTCATGTCGGCTCACAATAAAAAGCGCCCCAGCCACCAGGCGCCAGCGGCAATCAGCGCGCTTGCCGGGATGGTGAGAATCCAGGCCCAGACAATACCGCCGGCAATACCCCAACGAACCTTGCTGGCGCCCTTGGCGGTACCGACACCGACAATGGCTCCAGTGATGGTATGCGTGGTGGACACGGGAATGCCGAAGCTGGTGGCCAGGAAAAGTGTAATGGCGCCCCCGGTTTCGGCACAGAAACCACCTACAGGACGCAACTTGGTGATGCGCTGGCCCATGGTTTTGACAATGCGCCAGCCGCCGAACAAGGTACCCAAACCCATCGCCGCGTAACAGGCGAACACCACCCACATCGGTATTGATTCACCGCTCTGCGATATGCCGGCGGCGATCAGCAGCATCCAGATGATGCCGATGGTTTTTTGTGCGTCATTGCCGCCATGACCAAGGCTATAGAGGGCTGCGGATACGAGTTGCCAACGACGAAAGCTCTTGTCCACTCTTCGTGGAGTACTTCGATTGGCCATCCACGCCACGGCAACCATCAGCGTACCGCCGAAAAGAAAACCGAGCATCGGTGCGACCAGGATAAAAGCCATCACCTTGCCGATACCGGACCAGACCAGCGAACCGGTACCTGATTTCGCAATAGCAGCACCAGCCAGCCCCCCGATCAGGGCATGTGACGAGCTTGAAGGAATTCCGTAATACCAGGTGATGACATTCCACGCGATGGCGCCGATCAGTGCTCCGAAAACCACATAGTGATCCACGATCGCCGGATCAATGGTGCCCTTGCCGATGGTCGCGGCCACCTTGAGATGGAATACCGCAATGGCGGCAACGTTGAAAAACGCGGCCCAGGCGACCGCATGATGCGGCTTCAAGACTCCTGTGGACACCACAGTAGCGATGGAATTTGCCGCGTCGTGAAAACCGTTCATGAAATCGAACAGCAGTGCCAGAATCACCAGCACCACCACCACCGTCAGACTCATTTCGATCGATTGCACGTCGATCGCTCAGGAGTTGGCAAGGATGATGCCCTCGATGATATTGGCCACATCCGCCGAACGATCGGTGACCGATTCAAGCAGTTCGTAGATACCTTTCATCTTGATCAAATGACGGACGTCCTGCTCATCGCGAAACAGCTTGGTGATACCGGTGCGCATGACACGATCGGCGTCCGACTCGAGCTGATCGATTTCGCGACAAAGCTTGAGCATTGCCGGCGCATTGTCCATCTTGTGCAGCAGGGCAACAGCCGATTTCACCCGCTCGCAACCCGAAGCAACGATGTCAGCCAGTTGCCTCGCTTCCGGCGTCAGTTTGCGTATATCATAAAGATACATCGCTTCGGCAAAATCCTGTATCAAATCAAGGATATCGTCCAGACGCATGATCAACTGATGGATCTCGTCGCGATCCAGCGGCGTGTTGAAGGTGGTATGCAGCAGCGCAATGGTTTCGTGCGTGATCCGGTCGGCCGAACGCTCTATTTCATCGATGGTTTGCGCGTGCCGGGCCAGCACGTCGGGCCCCTTCTCCAGCTCGTCGACCAGAATTACCAATTCTCGTCCGCCATTGACGATCAGTTCGGCATGGGCGTTGAACAAGTCAAAGAATTTGACTTCCTTGGGCATCAATCGGGAGAACATTGGATACCGCCGCTGGCTAAAAAACACGCGGAGTGTATCAGTTCGCTGCGAAGGTCCGGTATTCCTGCGGCTGGTAGAATCCTCTCTCGTCATAGATGCCGGTTTCCCCGTCGCTCCCAATCCCATCATGAAACGCAACCGCACTCCGCGCCGCTCCCGGCAGACGCCGGATTCCGAACTCATCGCGCGGTTGGCGACGCGACTTAGCCAGTCGTCCAACCGCATTGAAGATGCCTTCTGGGAAGTCCGTCTTGCCGCTCACATCGATCGCATGCTCGCCGAAAAAGACGAAGAGCCCCTGGTCAATGTGCTTGACCAGTTGTACAACAACGGCTCGCGCGCTTATGACGAACTGGCAGACATGATCGAGTCCTGCGCCGAGACTCAGCGTGCAGCAACTGACAACGAGCCAGACGTCGTCATGATCGCGGTCCCCCTGCTGGCCTGGTCGCGATTCCAGATTCCCTCGGGTGTGATCCCCGGTGCCCAACTCGAGGCAATCCGGGTCCATTTGCAGGCTCACATTCTGGCGTCCGAAGCCAAGCTCGGCCTGTGCGATATGCTCTACAGTCCTGATCAGTTGCCGCAAAACTACGTCGAAACGGCTGCCCTGAAGAGCAAGCTGGCGACAGCCGCCGTTCATGGCCGCAATCTGAAAATCGACCCGGCGCAACTTCAGGAAACCATGAACTTCCTCTCCGACACCCGCTACCTGCTGGGTGCAGTAGCCGCACCGCGAGGTTCGGCCATGTTTCGCTGGCAGGAAGACGAGACGGATCCGACGGACGCTTTCCGTCAATGGACACAGCAGGGCGGCGATGCCATGCGTCCGTTGCTGCCTGTCTGTGCAGTAGAGTTCCAGCCAGTGCTGGCATACCACGCCGCGATTCGGGATGCAGATCGCGCTTCGCGACCCTGGTCGCTGCGCGCTGCCGTTGCCTTTTTGCAAACCATGCTCAACCAACCGGTCGGTGAGTTGCGTGCCGTAGTCGCGGCCTTCCACGACCGCCAGCTCGAGGAATATCGTGTCGGCTTCACCCAGCGCGGGAATAGCGATGTGGTTCACGGCGTGGTCTGGCCGCTGCTGGACAACGAAGATGAAAATCACGAAGCCCCGGCACAAATTGAAGCCGCGTTGCGCGAAGCCGGCGTAAGCAATGTTCTGATGCTCGACCAGCGTTTTCCTCTGGAGTTTTGCGACGACTGCGGTGCGCCGCTGTATCCAAACCCCGAAGGCGAACCGGTGCATGCCGAACTGCCGGAAGATCAGGCGGAAGCCCTGCCCCGGCACTTGCACTGATCACGCACAAAAGCTGACGACCCCGTGCACCGTGCAATGCGCTGCGCGCCCAGGTAGCGAGAAAAAGTCGGCGCTGGCAATACGGCGACTTTCAGGCCGGTATGCGGTTAGGCCGATGTGCATAGGCCGATGCGCGCTGAGGTTTCACCTCCACCGAATTCAAAATTCAGCGATCAAAACCGATATGGCGTCGCGTCCAGCCCCGGATCCCGACCGGCAATCAGGTCGGCGAGCAGACGCGCGGAGCCGCAGGCCAGGGTCCAGCCCAGGGTGCCGTGACCGGTATTGAGCCAAAGACCGCGCAAGCCGGTATGTTCCATGTCGCCAATCAGCGGTACGTTGCCCGGCGTGGCGGGTCGCAGCCCTGCCCAGTAGTCGACTTCATCGATCTCGGCCAGCGCCGGAAAAATTTCGCCAATCCGGCGCAGCAGTGCCGCACAGCGGGCGGTGTTGAGCGAGGTGTCGTAACCATTGAATTCGGCCGTGCCGGCCACGCGCAAAGTCTGGCCCAGACGCGAAATGACGATTTTGTGGCCGTCATCCGTAAGGCTGACCACCGGCGCTGGCGCGCCATCCGGCAGGGTCAGCGTTGCCGAATAGCCCTTGGCGGGATACACCGGCAGGCGCACGCCGAGCGCCCGCAACAGCAGCGGCGAATAACTGCCGAGAGCCAGCACGGTCAGATCGGCATCGAGCTGTTGTCCCGATGCCAATCGCACGCCGGCAAAGCCCTTTTCGTCACGCTGCAGTTCGGTTACGGTTTCGCCAAAACGGAAGTTGACGCCCCGTTCCGCAGCTCGCTGCGCCAGCGCGGCGGTAAATCGCCGAGCGTCGCCGGATTCGTCGCCGGCGGTGTAGGTGCCGCCCACCACCGGCACCCGCGAACCGGACAGCGCAGGTTCGATGGCAAGGCATTCCGCTGCCGATTTCGGCCTCCGGTCGCAGCCGAACTCGCGCATCAGTTCGGCTTGCGGCAGCGCGTGCTCGAATTCGCGAGTATCGGTATAGAAATGCAGGATGCCGCGTTGCAGATGGTCATACTCCAGAGCCAGTTCCTGCCGCAAGGATTGGAGGGCGCTGCGGCTGGACAGGCCCAGACGTACGATGGCCCCGACATTGGCCCGCGCCCGCGAGGCGGTACATTCGCGCAGGAAACGCAGGCCCCAGGCCCATTGCGCCGGATCGGCGCGCAGGCGCCACAACAAGGGTGCGTCCTCGTGCCCCAGCCATTTCAGTGCCGTCAGGGGTGCCCGCGGATTGGCCCAGGGTTCGGCGTGGCTTACCGAAATCTGGCCGCCGTTGGCAAAACTGGTTTCCTGCGCCGGCAGCGGCTGCCGATCAATAACCGTAACCTCGTGCCCCTCCGCAGCCAGGTACCAGGCACTTGTTACGCCAACTACACCGGCGCCTAGAACCGTCACCCGCATAGGTTAAACCTGAACTTTTTAAGGGGCGACCGACTCTGAGTTTCCATCGGGCAGATTATAGTCAGGCCCTGGAGGTAGCAATGAGCCACAAACCAAAGATCAGCAAGACCGACGCCGAATGGCGCGAGCAGCTCACGCCCATGCAGTATCAGGTCGCCCGCCTGAAGGGAACCGAACGCGCTTTCAGCGGCAAGTACTGGGATTCCAAGGATACCGGCACTTATCGCTGTATCGGTTGCGGCGAACCCCTGTTCGACTCCGCCACCAAGTTCGATTCCGGCTGCGGCTGGCCCAGTTTCACGGCGCCCGTGGCCGGAGAAGGCGTTACCGAAATCGCCGATTACAGCCATTTGATGGTCCGTACCGAAGTCATTTGCAGCAACTGCGGATCTCACCTCGGTCATGTTTTTCCGGATGGCCCGGCCCCGACCGGACAGCGCTATTGCATAAATTCAGCGTCGCTGAATTTTGCCGCTGACGAGCCGACCCCCACCCCCCTTCCCGAAGAAGGGATCGACTGATTTGCTCGCTGCACTCGATTAGCACCCGGCTGCCGCCTTATAATCCACTTCATGAAATTTCTCTTCGACCTCTTTCCGGTCATCCTTTTCTTTATCGCCTTCAAGGTGTTCGACATCTATGTCGCCACCGTCGTCGTCATCACAGCGACCGCGCTGCAAATCGGCTGGGTCTGGTACCGCCACGGCAAGGTGGACACCATGCTCTGGGTCAGTCTCGCGCTGGTCACCGTTTTTGGCGGTGCAACCCTGATCCTGCATGACGAAACCTTCATAAAATGGAAGCCGACCGTGTTGTACTGGCTGTTCGCAACCAGCCTGTTTGTCTCGGCCCGGTTTTTCGGCAAAAACCTGATCACCGCCATGCTTGCCAAGCAACTGGAGCTGCCCGACGCGCTCTGGAACCGGCTCAACTACGCCTGGATCGGCTTTTTTGCGGTCATGGGCGTCGTGAACCTTTACGTTGCGTTCAACTACAGCACCGACACCTGGGTCAGTTTCAAACTTTTCGGCGGCATGGGACTGATGTTTGCCTTCATCATCATCCAGGGCGTCGTGCTGGCCAAATACCTTCCCGAGGACACTGTCGAAGCATCGTCCCAGCCACCCACGCAGGGAAAAGGATGAATCCTCCTGATGGCGGTTCGTTCTGCCAACTGAAACCTGCCCCGGAGAAACTCTGATGCTCTACTCCATCGTCGGTGAAGACGTGCCAAACAGCCTTGAAAAACGCCTTGCCAGCCGGCCCGACCATCTGGCGCGCCTGCTTGAACTGGAAGCCGCCGGGCGCATGGTGCTGGCCGGCCCGTTTCCAGCCATCGACAGCCCTGATCCCGGACCGGCGGGTTTTTCCGGCAGCCTGATCGTCGCCGAATTCGAATCGCTGGCAGCCGCCCAGGCCTGGGCCGATGCCGACCCCTATGTGGCGGCCGGGGTATACGCCCGCGTCACGGTACGGCCTTTCAAACAGGCGCTGCCAAAAGCATGAGCGTGATCGAATCCATGCGCGCCAGCCTGGCGGCGCTCGAACCACTCAATATCGAGATCATCGACGACTCGGCCAAGCATGCCGGGCATGCCGGTGCCAGAAGCGGCGGCGGACATTATCGCCTGCACATCGTCTCGCCGCGTTTCGCCGGCTGTCGCACCATGGAGCGTCATCGCCTGGTGTATGATGCCCTCGGCCCGCTGATGACGCGGGAGATTCATGCCTTGAGCATTATTGCAAAAACTCCGGAAGAAGACTGATCCCTTTCGCATCACCACTCCAGCCAACACAGGAACCGAGATGAACCGCACCCTTCGCCATGCCCTCCTGCTTGCCTTCGCCATGTCGGTAAGCGCTGCCCCCGCATTTGCCCAGAAAAAGGCCGACAAGGCCACCTCGTCGGCGACGTTTGTCACCGTCAATGGCAAGGCCGTGCCCAGCATCCGCGCCGAAGTGCTGATCGCCGGTCAGGCCGCCAAGGGCCAGCCCGACTCTCCGGAGTTGCGCAAGAATGTCAAGGAAGAACTCGTTCGCCGTGAAGTTCTGACGCAGGAAGCCATCAAGAAAGGGTTCGACAAGCAGACCGAGGTTCGCGGTCAGATCGATCTGGCCCGTCAGGGTGTACTGATCGGCGCCTACCTCAACGATTACGTCAAGAACCACCCGGTGACCGAGGACATGATCAAGAAGGAGTACGATCAGATCGCGGCGAAAATGGGCGACAAGGAATACCGGGTGCGCCATATCCTGCTTGAGAAGGAAGACGAAGCCAAAGCCATCATCGCCAGGCTGAAAAAGGGTGAGAAGTTCGTAGATTTGGCCAAGGAATCCAAGGATCCGGGCTCCAAGGATCGCGGTGGCGATCTCGACTGGGCCAAACCGGGCTCTTTCGTTCCACCTTTCTCGGCGGCCATGGTCAAACTGGAAAAAGGCAAATTCACTGATGCGCCGGTGAAGAGCGATTTTGGCTGGCATGTCATACAACTCGACGACACGCGCCCATTCCAGCTACCTCCGCTGGATCAGCAGGCCAAAGGCCAGATCGGGCAACAACTGACGCAACGTGTGGTGCAACAGCATATTGACGACTTGCGTGCCAAGGCCAAGGTGGAGTAAGCTCACGCGCACGAAGGCGTTCCACCCCGAATACATAGCCGCACCCAGCCGCTCCCGAACATTTTCCGAAGGGAAACCACCATGAAACTCCGCCCGTTCCTCACCGCCGCCCTGATCGCCCTCACCGCCGTTCCCCTGGTTTCCAGCGCCCAGCAGGCTGCGGCCACGCAGGCTGACGTCAACGCCCTGCCGCCGGCGTTGCGCGCGGCACTGCTGTCGGGCAATGCAGCCCAGATCGAAGCGGCGATTAACACCCTTTCTGCAGGCAATGCCGCGCGAGCCGGAGCCTTGGCTGGCCTGGTCGCTCGTGCCGCCAGCTTCGTCGTGGCGACTAACCCCGCTGCCGCCGCGGCCGGCGCGCAAGCAGCGTCGGCCGTCGCCAGCAGGCCTGCAGTGATGGCCGCTTCCCCAGCGGTAGCGGCGCAAGTTGCCGCGACTTCCTCCGCGATCGCTTCCAACCCTGGCGTAATGGCTGCCGCCCCAGCGGTAGCGGCGCAAATTGCCGCGTCGTCCTCCGCGATCGCTTCCAATCCGGGTGTAATGGCTGCTGCCCCACAGGTCGCCGGGCAGGCCGCATTAACGTCTGCCCAGGTCGCGGCCGATCCCGGTGTCCAGGCGGCCGCTCCGGCGCTAGCCGCTGCCACCCAGGCCAATGCCCTGATTACGGCTTCCAACGAAGCTGTTCAGGCTGCAACCCCGGTTGTCGCCGCGGCGATCGTTGTAGTGGCAACGCCCATTCCATCCGCCCCCGCCTGCGGTACGAGTTGCGCGAGCTAATCCGGGGCTTGGGTTCAGATAAAAACGGGAGCTTCGGCTCCCGTTTTTCATTACCGGGCGCCGTATCACCAGCGCCGACTTTTGGCGCCGCTCAGCCCAACCAGCGCCTTGCGTTGGTGAACATCGCCAGCCAGGGCGAGTCCTCGCCAAGACCCGCGGGATGCCATGACATCTGCACCGTGCGGAAGGTCCGCTCGGGGTGCGGCATCATGATGGTGAAGCGGCCATCAGCCGTGGTGACCCCGGCGATGCCATTCGGCGAACCGTTGGGGTTGAACGGATAGGTCGTTGCCACCGCGCCACGATTGTCGATGTAACGCAGGGCCACCAGTGATTTTTTCTCTTGTCCGCCAGCGAATTCCGCCCGACCCTCGCCATGACTGACCACCACCGGCAGCTTCGAGCCGGCCATGGCGGAGAGGAAAATCGACGGCGACTGGGGAATCTCGACCATCACCACGCGCGCCTCGAACTGCTCGCTGCGGTTGCGCTGGAACGTCGGCCAGTCCTGCGCGCCGGGGATGATGGGCGCGAAGTGGGCCATCATCTGGCAGCCGTTGCAGACGCCCAACGCGAAGCTGTCGCCGCGCGCGAAGAAGGCAGAAAACTCGTCGCGCAACCTGCTGTTGAACAACACCGACTTGGCCCAGCCCTGCCCGGCACCGAGCACATCACCATAGGAAAAGCCGCCGCAGGCGGCGAAGCCCTTGAAGTCAGCCAGATGCATGCGGCCGGCCTGCAGATCGGACATGTGCACATCGTAGGGCGCGAAGCCGGCGCGTTCGAAAGCCGCGGCCATCTCGACATGGCCGTTCACGCCCTGCTCGCGCAAAATCGCGATTTTCGGACGCGCACCCGCAAGGACCGCGGGCGCGACCGGATCAAAGCCCAGATGCAGCGATAGACCCGGATTTTCAGCATCCAGCAGCGCGTCGAATTCCTCCTGCGCGCACACTGCGTCATCGCGCAGGCTCGCAATCCGATAACTGACCTCGCTCCAGATGCGCTGCAACTCGCTGCGGGTGGCACTGAATGCCAGCTTGGCGTTGCGCCAGATGCGGACTTCGTCGGCCGTATTGGTGCTGCCGATCAGGTGCGAACAGGCGCCGAGTCCGGCGTCGCGCAAGACTTGCATCACGGCAGTGCGATCTGCGCGGCGAATCTGCAACACGGCGCCCAGTTCCTCGTTGAACAAGGTCGTGATCAATCGATCCTGCAGACGCCCGTCGATGATCTGCGGAAAGCGCTCGATGCCATCGACATCGTTCATCAAAGGGTCATAGCACAGCCCATCAAGATTCAGCGAGACGCCGACGTGGGAGCAGAAACTCATCTCGCATATCGTTGCCCACAGACCGCCGTCGGAGCGGTCGTGGTAGGCCAGAATCTTCCCGTCGCGATTGAGTGTCTGAATCGCAGCAAAGAAGGCCTTGAGCGACGTGGCCTCTGCATCCGGCGCCTGATCGCCCAATTGACCCGACTGCGCGCCATAAACCTGGGCCAGCGCCGAGCCTCCGAGACGGTTGCGGCCCTGCCCGAGATCGATCAGCAACAATTCGGTTTCTCCGACAGCGGCATCCGGCCGCAGTTCGGGTGTCAACGTGCGCTGAACATCATCGACCTGAGCAAACGCTGTCACGATCAGTGACAGGGGCGCCGTCACCTGTTTGGCTTCACCGGCATCCTCCCAGCGCGTGCGCATCGAAAGCGAATCCTTGCCCACCGGAATCGAGACGCCGAGTGCGGGGCAGAACTCGATGCCGACTGCCTTGACGGTATCGAACAGCGCGGCATCCTCATGGCCGTGACCCGCTGCTGCCATCCAGTTGGCCGAGAGTTTGATCCGGCCGATCTCGCCGACATCGGCCGCGGCCAGATTGGTAATCGCCTCGCCCACAGCCATGCGGCCCGAGGCCGGCGCGTTGAGCAGCGCCAGGGGAGTACGCTCGCCCATGGCGAAACACTCGCCGCGCAGCGTGTCGTAGCCCATGGTGGTCACCGCGACATCGGCCACCGGCACCTGCCAGGGGCCGACCATCTGGTCGCGTGCGGTAAAGCCGCCGACGCTGCGATCGCCGATGGTGATCAGGAAGTTCTTCGACGCCACGGCCGGCAGACGCAGTACTCGCAGAGCCGCTTCTTTCAGATCGATGCCGTCAATCATCAGCGGCGGCATGGTGACCTCTTGCCGGCGGGCATCGCGATGCAGCTTGGGCGCTTTGCCAAGCAACACTTCCATCGGCATATCCACCGGCAGGTTGCCGAAATGTTCGTCTTTCACCGTCAGTTGGCCGTCGTCGGTAGCGACACCCAGCACCGCAAAGGGACAACGCTCGCGCTCGCACATGGCCTGAAACACGGGCAGGCTTGCCGGCGCGATGGCCAGCACATAGCGCTCCTGCGCTTCATTGCTCCAGATTTCGCGCGGGCTCATGCCCGGCTCCTCGCTGGGCAGCGCGCGCAGATCGAAGGCCGCGCCGCAGCCTGCATCGTGGGCGAGTTCCGGCATGGCGTTGGAAATGCCGCCGGCACCGACATCGTGAATCGCCAGCACCGGATTGTCTGCGCCGAGTTGCCAGCAGCGGTCGATAACTTCCTGGGCCCGCCGCTGGATTTCCGGATTGCCACGCTGCACGGAGGCAAAGTCCAGATCGGCGGTATTCGAACCGGTCGCCATCGATGACGCGGCACCCCCGCCAAGCCCGATCAGCATGCCGGGTCCGCCAAGCTGGATCAGCAGGGTGCCGGCCGGAAATTTGATCTTGAATGAATCCTCGGCGGCGATGTTGCCGAGACCGCCGGCGATCATGATCGGCTTGTGATAGCCGCGCATCTCGCCGTTGAATTCCTGTTCGAAGGTTCGGAAGTAGCCCGCCAGATTGGGCCGGCCGAACTCGTTGTTGAAGGCGGCGGCACCGATCGGGCCTTCGATCATGATGTCCAGCGCCGAGGCGATGCGCTCGGGCTTGCCGTAGGCGGACTCCCAAGGCTGCCCGTAACCCGATATGCGCAGGTCGGAAACCGTGAACCCGCAAAGACCCGCCTTGGGCTTGGAGCCGCGGCCGGTCGCCCCTTCGTCGCGAATCTCGCCACCTGAACCGGTGGCGGCGCCCGGGAAAGGCGAGATGGCCGTCGGATGGTTGTGCGTCTCGACCTTGGCCAGGATGTGGGTGAGCTGATCGCTGTAGGCGTACGCGCCGTCGGTGCGCGGATAGAAACGTCGGATCTGCGCCCCTTCGATGACGGCCGCATTGTCGGAATAGGCCACCACCGTGCCTTCGGGATGCGCCTTGTGGGTTTCCCGAATCATGCCGAACAGCGACATGGCCTGCGGCTCGCCATCCACCGTCCAGCTTGCGTTGAAAATCTTGTGCCGGCAATGCTCGGAATTGGCCTGGGCGAACATCATCAGTTCGACATCGGTCGGGTTGCGCTTCAGCTTGCCGAAGTTTTCCACCAGATAGTCGATCTCGTCGGCGGACAGCGCAAAGCCCATGTCCAGGTTGGCCTTGACCAGCGCCTCGCGCCCGCCAGCAAGAATATCCACGGTGGCCAGAGGCTGCGGCGGAACATGATGAAACAGGGCCCTGGCCCCATCGATCGAATCGAGCACGGACTCCGTCATGCGGTCATGCAGCCGTGTCACCAGCGCCCCGAAGGAAGTGCCCTTGGGGTGCGCCGACTTTTTCTCAGGCGTCAAGGCCGCAGCGACGTAAAACGCCGTACCGCGCTCGATGCGCTTGACGCTCGCAAAGCCGCAATTGCGGGCAATATCGGTGGCCTTCGAGCTCCAGGGCGAAATCGTTCCCAGACGCGGCGTGACCAGTAACAGTTCGCCCGCAGTCGGAGCCGGCGAATTGACGGGAACGCCCAGCAGATCCTTGAGTCGGGCAGTTTCCTCTTCGTTCAGCGATCCTTCGAGCTCGATGAAATACCAATGCTCGGCTGCAATTTCAAGCCCTGAGACAAGGGTGCTGATGGACGCTTTCAGGCGCGCGAGACGGGGTGCCGAAAACGCGGAAGAACCACGCAGGGCAAGGAATTCAGCCATAATGGACAGACCGGGGTGGGTAAGGAATGGGTTGGAAATCCAAGGCGCGGAATTATACTCTGAGCCGAATCCCCGACTCGACCGCCTGACAGCCAGGGCGTTGCCCCGGAACTTCCCTGCGGGATCGTGTTCGAAATGCCATCCACGCCGGCTTCACTGCCGGTCAAATTTGAAAGAATCAGATCAGTTATGAGCGCCTACTCGATTGACGTTGGTGCCGATGACTTTCAGAAAAAAGTTATCGACGCTTCGCACCAGACCCCGGTACTGGTCGATTTCTGGGCCGAATGGTGTGCGCCGTGCCGCACGCTCAAGCCCATCCTGGAGAAGCTGGCCGGTGAATACAACGGGCGCTTCATTCTCGCCAAACTCGACTCCGACAAGCATCAAGACATCGCGGCGCGCTTCGGCGTGCGCGGCATTCCCAACGTCAAGGCGTTTGTCGGCGGGAAAATGGTCGACGAGTTCACCGGCGCTCTGCCCGAGGCCCAGATCAGGGAATTCATCCAGCGCCTGATGCCCTCTCCCGCCGAACCGCTGCGGGTCGCCGCGCAGGCAGCGCGTGGGCAAGGCGAACCGGATGTCGCCCTTTCCCTGCTGGTCGACGCCCTCAAGCTCGATCCGGCCAACGAAGCGGTTCAGCTCGATCTTGCCGATATCCAGATCGACCTCCACGACATCGACGCCGCGAAGGCACTGCTCGGCGCCATCGAATTTACCGCGCGCGACACGGATCGGGTGCGTGCACTGCTGGCACGCCTCAACCTCGTAGCTGCGGGCGCCAACGCCGACCCGGCGCCGCTCAAAGCCCGCATCGAGGCCGATGCCGACGATCTGGACGCGCGACTGCAACTGGCCAATGCGCTGGCATTGGCCGAGGATTACCGCCAGGCGCTGGAACACCTGCTGGAACTCGTGCGGCGCGACCGCGCGTGGCAGGACGAAGCGGCCCGCAAGGCCATGCTCGACTTGTTCACCCTGCTCGGCAGCGATCCGCAACACGCGGACCTGGTGCGCGAATTCCGAATTCAACTGGCGCGCACGCTGAACTAAACCTTCGGCAACGCCGTACCCAAAAAGTCGGCGATGGCAGGACGGGTAGCGGCCGATATCGGGGCCGTGCGACGTCACGCATTCCTCGTGAGTAAAGACGGCTATCCGGATTCAGTAATTGACATCCGGCGCGCCTGCTGCGAAACGAACTAACTTTGTTAGTGATTGGCTCAAGTCTCAAGCCTTCGATGACTCCTGTGTGTCTTGGATTCAACCAGTGGATGCAACAGATTGGCTGAATCGTTCAGCGGGCGTTCAGGAACGTTCAAGGTCAGGGACGCTGCGCGGCTTTATCGCGCTGCGTTGGGCACCTCGTCAGCCGTGGCCAGCTTCTGCATGCAACTTCAGCCCAAGTGCACTGATGACCTTAAGGATGGTGTCGAAGCCAGGGCTACGATCACCGGAGAGCGCTTTGTAAAGACTTTCGCGAGACAGTCCGGCATCGCGCGCGACCTGTGACATACCCTTGGCGCGAGCAATATCGCCAAGTGCTTTGGCAATAAATGCAGCATCCCCGTCGGCTTCTTCAAGGCAGGCCTCAAGATAAGCGGCCATTTCCTCTTGGGTTCTGAGGTGTTCGGCAACGTCATAGTGAGTGGTAACGGTTTTAGCCATGGTTGCTACTCCGAAATATTACGTGCGAGGCGCAATGCAGCCTTAATGTCCTTGGCTTGGGTAGTCTTGTCTCCACCAGCCAGCAGGATAATCAGTTCTCGCCCTCGCTTCTTGAAATACACCCGGTAACCGGGACCGTAGTTGATTCGCAACTCCGAGACACCTTCGCCAACCGGTTCTACATCTCCGGGGTTTCCAGCGGCGAGCCGTTCGATCCTTGCTTGGACGCGCGCTCTCGCCTGAAGGTCGCGCAAGTCGTCGAGCCATTGAGCGAAGAGGACGGTTTTGCGAATTTCAATCACAGAGTTACTGTATCCGTATGGCTACACATTGTCAATACCATACGCGCCTTCCTGAGGTGCCTAAGGAAGCTGTAGAAAAAGTCTTTTCATCCATGCACCCTGCCGTTAACCATTCTGGATATCGATTGTCATAAGCGCGTTCCCTTCGGAAAAGATCCCATGGCCCGCTACAAACACATCGACACCAGTCCGCGCTTCATTGCCGTCGATCTCGAACGGCAACTCTTGCCCGGCACTTTTGAACATGCCCTGAACTACCTGGTCGATCATCAACTCGATCTCACCGGATTTGATCGACGCTACAAGAACGACCTCACCGGTGCCAGTGCCTACCCACCGGCGATGCTTTTGAAGGTCGTGCTCTTCGACTACAGCCGGGGCGTCGTCAGCAGCCGGGAGATCGAACGGGCCTGCCGGGAACACGTTACCTTCATTGCGCTCAGTGGTGCCAATTTATTGCTGTTTGTCATTGGTTTATGTCTGAATTTTTTATTTCTTTCGGACTGCTTATTTTATAGGACGAGGATACCCAAGGCATTTTTTTAAACGAGCGCTAGAGGTTGCTGGCAGGTTTCAGATGAAGTGAACATTGGCTTGCTGTGGCGCGAATCTGGTGCTGCGTATCGCCAAAGCTTGGGGAGTGCGGGTGAGGTCGTGCCGCTGAACGAAAAGATGGCCGTAAGGACTTGCCTTTACGAGCTCCGACCATTAAGGTGCGCGTCTCGCATTTTCTGCTCGGGTCGTCACTCATGCAGCCTTCCACTCAGTCGCGCATCGCGCAACGCATCGCCGAAGAACTCGGTGTCCGCCCGCAACAAGTCATTGCCGCGACGCAATTGCTGGACGAAGGCGCGACCGTGCCTTTCATTTCGCGCTATCGAAAAGAGGTGACGGACAATCTCGACGATACGCAGTTGCGCAACCTGGAAGAACGTCTGAACTACCTGCGCGAACTGGAAGACCGTCGGGCGGTGATCCTGGCCTCGATCGAGGAACAAGGCAAGCTGACGCCCGAACTCCAGGCCAGTATTGCTGCAGCGGACACCAAGCAAAGCCTCGAGGACCTCTACCTGCCGTACAAGCAAAAGCGCCGTACCAAGGCGCAGATCGCACGTGAAGCCGGTCTGGAGCCACTGGCGGACGCGCTGTTCAATGATCCGACATTGGACCCGGAAATCGAAGCGGCAAAGTACGTCAATCCGGAACTGGAACCCGCCGAAAAGCACGTGACCGACATCAAGGCCGCGCTCGATGGCGCGCGCCAGATACTGATGGAGCGCTTCAGCGAAGATGCGGCACTGTTGACCAAGTTGCGTTCCTATCTGGGCGACTACGCCTTTCTGGTGTCGACGGTGCTTGAAGGCAAGGAGACCACCGGTGCCAAGTTCCGCGACTGGTTCGACTTTCGCGAAACGATCAAGACCCTGCCCTCGCATCGCGCCCTGGCCCTGCTTCGTGGACGCAACGAGGATGTCCTGCGCCTGGCCCTGAAAACCGAACAGGAATTGCGCGACCCGCCGGAGTCTTCACCTTGCACCACCATGGTGGCTAGCCATTTTTCGATCAGCGACCAGGGTCGTGCCGCCGACAAATGGCTGCTGGAGACCGCGCGCTGGGCCTGGATGGTGAAGCTGTCGCTGCACCTGGAGTCGGAACTGATGAACCAGTTGCGCGAGCGTGCCGAAGAAGAAGCGATCCGCGTCTTTGCCCGCAATTTGCACGATCTGCTGCTCGCGGCACCCGCCGGACAACATACGGTCATCGGCCTCGATCCGGGCATTCGCACCGGCGTCAAGGTGGCGGTGGTCGATCACACGGGCAAGGTGCTCGACACGGCCACCATTTATCCGCACGAACCGCGTCGTGACTGGGAAGGCTCACTGGCGACGTTGCGCCAACTGGCGCAAAAGTACGAAGCCGGCCTGATCAGCATCGGCAACGGTACGGCCAGCCGCGAAACCGACAAGCTGGCGGCGGAACTGATGCGCCGTCACCCCGAACTCAAGCTGACCCGCATCGTGGTCTCGGAGGCCGGTGCCTCGGTGTATTCGGCGTCCGAACTCGCGGCGAAGGAGTTTCCCGAGCTGGATGTCAGCCTGCGCGGGGCGGTGTCCATCGCTCGCCGTTTGCAGGATCCGCTGGCCGAACTGGTGAAGATCGACCCCAAAGCCATCGGCGTCGGCCAGTACCAGCACGACCTCAATCAGTCGCGCCTGGCCCACTCGCTGGATGCTGTGGTGGAAGACTGCGTGAATTCGGTCGGCGTCGATGTAAACACCGCCAGCGCCGCGCTGCTCAAACGCATTTCGGGGCTCAACAGCACGCTGGCCGGCAACATCGTGAGCTATCGCGACACCCACGGCGCCTTCAAATCACGCGCGCAATTGATGCAGGTGCCCCGCCTTGGCGACAAGGCCTTTGAACAGGCGGCCGGCTTTTTGCGGATACGCGATGGCGACAATCCACTGGATGCCTCGTCAGTGCACCCGGAGGCCTACCCGGTGGTCGAACGCATCCTCGGCGACATCAAACGCAGTGTGCGGGAGATCATCGGTGACAGCGCCAGCCTGCGCGCACTGGACGCCCGCAAGTACATCGACGAGCGCTTCGGCCTGCCGACCGTGCAGGACATCCTCAAGGAGCTGGAAAAACCCGGCCGCGACCCGCGTCCCGAATTCAAGACCGCCTCATTCAAGGACGGCATCGAAGAGATCAAGGATCTGCAACCGGGCATGCGGCTTGAAGGCGTGGTGACCAACGTCACCAACTTCGGCGCCTTTGTCGATATCGGTGTGCACCAGGACGGGCTGGTGCATGTGTCGGCGCTGGCCGATCGATTCGTCAAGGACCCGCATGACGTGGTCAAGGCCGGCGATGTGGTCAAGGTCAAAGTGCTGGAAGTCGATGTGACACGCAAGCGCATCGCGCTGACCATGCGACTGGCGGACGAGATACCGGCGCCGGGTAGTTCCGTAAAAGTCGGCGCTGGTAACACGGCGAGAAATGAAAGCAGGGGGCGCAACAGTGCGGGCAAGCCGCCGCCAAAACAACGCGAGGTGCAAAGCTCGGGCGCCATGGCAGCGGCCTTCGCCAAGCTGAAATCCTGACCGGGAAGAACGGACGACCGGCCGCTGCGGACAGCGGGCCTCTGTCATTCCAGAGGCCCGGCTCCCTGAAACAATCAGCCTTTGACGCGGGCCACCAGCGCTTTTGCGTATTGGTCGGTGCTCGCGCTGCCGCCCAGATCGCCGGTGCGGATCTTGTCCGTGTTCAACACTTGGTCGATGGCCTGACGCAGGCGATCGCCGAGGTCTTTGCGCCCGACGTGGTCAAGCATCATGCCGGTCGCCATCAACAGTGCCGTGGGGTTGGCGATGCCCTTGCCGGCGATGTCGGGGGCCGAGCCATGCACCGCCTCGAAGATCGCCGCATTGGCGCCGATGTTCGCTCCCGGTGCCATGCCCAGACCGCCGACCAGACCGGCGATCTCGTCCGACAAAATATCGCCGAACAGATTGGTGGTCGCGATGACATCAAACTGCCACGGATTCATCACCAGCTTCATGGCGCAGGCATCGATGATCACTTCTTCGTACTCGATCCTGCCCTGATAGTGGTCCTTGTACATCTGCTGCGCGGTTTCGAGAAAGATGCCGGTCAGCGCCTTCATGATATTGGCCTTGTGGACTACCGTGACCTTCTTGCGGCCATTGTTGATCGCATACTCGAAAGCAAACTTGAGAATGTTGCGACAGCCCTGACGGGTATTGATGCCGGTAGCCATTCCTACCGCATGAGGGTCACCGTCGATGGGAACGTAATTCTCGTAGCCCATGTAGAGGCCTTCGATATTCTCGCGGCACAGAATCAGGTCAATCTTCTCGAAACGCCCGCCCGGCACCAGCGACTTCGCCGGCCGCAGGTTGGCATAAAGCTGAAATTTCTCGCGCAGGCGTACGTTGGAAGAACGATAACCGCCACCCGATGGCGTCTCCAGCGGTCCCTTGAGCGCCAAGCGGGTGCGCTCGATGGAATCCAGCGTCGCCTGCGGC
>JAIPCS010000121.1 GCA_021738105.1 Sulfuritalea sp. | reverse complement strand
TGGCGCATGGCCGCGAACGCGTCACTCTTGACGAAACGCGGACGCACGGACAATTCGTTCAGCCGCGCATTCTCCTTGCCGACCAGAATGCTGGAGTCAGCAAAATCCACATTGACCACAAAGCGCGCCCCGGCTTTGGCGGCCGCAATGCCGACGCCACAGGTGTAGGCGAACAGATTCAGCAAGGATTTCCCGGGGATCTCCTGCATGACCCGACGCCGGGCGGCGCGCAAATCAAGAAACAGCCAGGGGTCCTGACCGGAGTGGCGTCCCTGGATGCGGTAGCTGACGCCCATCTCATGCACTTCGCGTGTCGCCATGGCCGCGTCAAGCTGATCGCCCCGCAGAGGATTGCCGATACGCGAGTTGGCATGGCTGCGGTCGTTATAAACCAGCGCCAGACCGGGCAAGCGGGCGCTATAGAAACCGTTGACTTCGTTCAGGGTTTCCTCGCTCAGCGGACTGTGAAAGCACTGCACCAGCAACAGATCGCCATAGCGGTCTATGGTGAGACCCGGAAGGCCCTCGACACTGCCGTGAAACAGCCGGTAGGCATCGGTGTGTTCAGCGTGGAGGCGCGACAGCAGTTCGGCGCGTGTATCGAGTGCAGCGGAGAGCAGGGGAACAATGGATTCGGGCATGGTGGCGTCTCGGTAGAGGCAGGATGATCGCCGGAGGACGTCCATCACGGAAAAGGCCGATATCTTACGCGCTTGTGCTGCCACTTGCCTTTGATGGGCACGTTCAGGTGTGCTGTGCGGCATAAAGCCGACGCTTTCGGTTCGGCGCCGATGCCGGATGTTTAGTGCCTGACTCCGAGTTCCAGCCGGTGCAATATCAGCCCGAGAACGCCGCCGACGAATGCGGCGGTGACAGTAACCACCCATGCGTCGCTCCACCGCCCGTTGGCGGCGACCACCACGGCGATCAAGGGCGGACTGACGAAAGCGCCCAGGTTGCCGATTTGCATGAACAGGCCTTGCAGTGTGCCGACCTGTCTGGGGGTCCGGGCGAGACTGGCGGAGGCGGTAAGCACGGCCGCCGCGATCAGACCGCCGGTGAACGACAGCATTACGCAGAGGGCATAGCGCAGGATGTCCGGCAGCGGATCGAGAAATATACCCACACTGCAAAATCCGGTAACCAGGCTGGACGCGGCAATCAGCTTGCCACGTTGAACACCCTGCTGCAGCAATCGTCCGCCCAGCAGGTTGCCCGGCACGTTGATCAGTACCACCAGGCTGGACAGGAGCGCCACGCTCAGTGAGCCAAACCCCCGTTGTTCTTTCAGAAAAGTCGGTAGCCAGACAACCAGCGCGTAATACTGGATGGTCCAGCAACCCATCGAAAACGCCAGAAGCCAGACGGCCGCTTGGGCCAGTGCCTCGCGGGCCGCAATCAGCGGATGGGCGATGGCAGCTGTCGGTGGTGGCAAACGATAGGCTGGGCGAAATCGATAAATCGCGATCGACGAAAGCAACAGAGCCGCCAGAGTCAGCCACCAGATTCCGCGCCAGCCGAAAAAGGGCATCACTGCGGGCGCCACGAGCATTGCCAGACCGGTACCGGCAGGCATGTAGGCGCTCCAGACGCTGAGCGCAAAGCGTCGATCGACCGGGGCGCTGGCGGAGCTGAGCAGTGCCGGTGCGGATACGGCGACCGCCATCGCGCCCGCACCTTCGGCAAAACGGGACATCAGCAGCGCCAGTTCAGTGCCTGCGGCCAGCCCCAGCGCGCCGCCGAGAATGCTCACAACCATGCCGGCCAGGCAGGTGCGCAGTGCTCCGAAGCGGTCTCCCAGCAGTCCGAAGAACACACCGGTCACCATTGCCAGCGTGTTTATCATGGACGAAAGCCAGCCTGCCGATAGCAGCGACAAACCAAATTCGGCGCGCAACGGGGGCAGCGAGATGGGCACTTTGCCGACATTCATGGCGACCGCGACACCGCAGAGTACGGCGGCCAGCACGGCGCGCCAATCAGTTTCGTTGCGAATGGACACACTGGAGCCCCGGCAGGGGCAAGAAATGAATGAGGGGCGATTCTAGCTGCTGGGGGGTGAGCAGCCGCAAAGATGCGGGTTCAGTTCGATCCCTGTTTGCGTACGAGCAAGGCTACGGTCTGGAAATCTTCAATCCACCACGAAACGGAACTGATCGCCGCCGTGACCGCCGAAGAAAATGGTATCGCCGGGACTGAGCACGACTTCCTCTACCTGCGAGCCCATATGGGCATTCAGAAAGGTGCCGTTGGTAGATCCCAGATCGCGCAATACCGCTTTCGAGTCAACGATTCCCACCCAGGCATGGTGGGAGGAAACCCGCGGATCGGCGATGGCGATAAGGTTTCCTGGATCGCGTCCAATTGTGATGCCGTCAACGGAAAGCGGAAAACTTTTGCCTTTCAGGTGACCACCGACACAAATCAGTCTGGCCGAGCTGGCTGAAGTCAATATCGTTTCGTTACGCTCCGTTTCGACCGAAGACACTCCGGATGTCGATGATCCGGACGATGCGCCAAAATAAACCCGGGTCGCATTGGGATCGAAAGCGGGCGGCTCTTCACTCGCGGCTTTTTCAGTCCTGGACGTAGCGGTGTCCTGATGTGCGACAGGAGGCGTCGCCGCGGCAGGGGCGGCTGCCGGAGCGGCGGCAGATGAGGAAGCGGCAGGGCGTGCTGAACGGGCCGCGGGACTCGCTTTCGCGGCTTTGCTTTGGTTTGGGAGAGGGTTAGCATTCTGTGCGGCGAGCTTTTCACTGCGCTCCCGGGCATAGGCGAGTTCAATGTTCCGACGGGCACGATTGCGTATCAGAGTCACCACAATACCGACTGCAACCAGGGCGAACAGCCCCCAGTAGATAAAAAGCTTAAGCACTTACGAACCTCCTGACGTCTGTCAAAAAAACCGCTCGAATCACACTGAGCGCTGCGGTGTCCTGCCGGGTTCTGGTGAGCACGGCATTCATTGCTGCAGCGTGGTCTTGTGACACCCGCTTTCGAAGCTGAAGATGTTGCTCAATGTTCAGAATAGCAGGAAACAATAGTTGATGAGCATACTATTGGTCCTGAATCCTGAATATCATCGAGATCAAAAAACGCATCGCTGTTTCCTTAACCGTTGCCATGGATTGTTTTATGCAAACTTAGGTATCCGACAGGCATTGGATCAGGAAGTTTCCTCATTTTTAACGTAACAAGCGGCTCGGAGCGATGGGCAAACGTCGAGCGAAGCGAGCTGACCGGTAGCCCCGCCCTGGGGCGGGGATGGGGGTGGGGGGCCTTCAATTCGTCTTCCCCTTCAATTCGTCTTCCGCGCGTTTCATCATCAGAGGTGCCGGATCACTGCATGAAAGTCAGCCGGGTGTTCCTGTGGGAGCTCCCAGCCCAACGCATGAACGATGCGGGCGAAGCTGTTCTCCAGTGGTGCTGAAATGGAGAGTTCCAAGCCGGATTGCGGATGCAGCAGTTGTAAATGGGTGCATGCCAGCAGCAGGCGATGGCTGCCGAATCGCTGTTGAAAGAAACGGTTATGTACGCCTTTACCCCAGTTGGCGTCGCCAATCACGGGGTGCGCGATATGCTTCAGATGGCGGCGCAATTGGTGCTGGCGGCCGGTTTTGGGTGTCAGTTCGATCAGTGCGTAGCGTGATGTTGCGTATCGGTCGACGGCTTCATCCAGTTCGGTGACGGCCAGGCGGCGGAATTCGGTGACGGCAGGCAGGGGTTCCGCCGGACTATCTGCACTGAAACGCCTTCCATAGTCATCGAACTGACGCGTTAGCGGATGATCGATTTCGCCGGATTCATGCGGCCAGCCTCGTACGATGGCCAGATAGTGCTTGCGTATCTCGTCGCGTTCGAACTGCCGACCCACTGTTCGCGCACTTCCGGAATCGAGGGCGAAGAGCAGAACACCTGATGTGGGTTTGTCGAGCCGATGCAGCGGGAACACTCTTTGTCCGATTTGATCGCGCAGCAACTGCACTGCAAAGCGCGTTTCGTGGCGGTCGATGTTGCTGCGGTGAACCAGCAGTCCGGACGGTTTGTTGATCGCGATCAGATGATCGTCGCGGTAGAGGATGTCCAGCATGTCGGATGGTTTGGGCAGTCGGCATAACACGTGCAGGCCGCTAAGCGGCTGCGGGTCTCAGTACTGAACGTTCTGCGCCTCACAGAGAAATTTCATGAAGGGTGCCGCGGTGGCGAAACGGCTGGCAGCCAGTTTGATCAGGCCGGGGCCGGTCACTTTATCGTCGGCCAGGTCGGCGAGGCCGATAAAGTCCTTGCGTTTCAGGTCTTCGATCGCCGGATGATCGGCCGCATAGCCACGCGGTGGACGCGTCAGGCTGTCGCCTGCCAGTGCCCAGTGCGTGACAAACTTGCGATCCTTGAAAAGTGACTGCCACTGGTCGGGTTTGGCCGCGATCAGATCCCGTATCCGCCCCAGCGCATCGCTGTCCGGGTGCCAGCAGCCGGCACCGAAAAAACAGCCGTCGTTGGCGATATGCACGTAAAAGCCGGGCGCATGCACATCCTTGCCCAACTCGTGCCGGAACTGGATGCCGATATTGGTTTTGTACGGCGTCTTGTCGCGTGAAAAGCGCGTATCGCGAAATACCCGCATCAGCGAGCCGCCCATCTTGCGCGGCTCGGCTCGAAAATGCGGCGCGAACTTCGCCAGTGCCGGCGCCATGGCATCGATGAACTCCAATGCCGGCTCTCTCACCAGCGTTTCGTAACGCGGCTTGTTCTGTTCGAACCAGGCCCGTTCGTTGTTTCGGGCAAGTTCATCAAGAAATTTGAAGGTGGATGTGCTGAACATGGCGGGTTCCTCGAACAAAGACCAAAACAGCCAACAGTGCCATCGGCGATGGCCCATTTTGCTTGCCAATTCACCAGCGAGCAAGCGTCGACACTCAACGTCACGTAGATTGACGGCAGAAAATTCAAGCATTCTCGACACAGGTTTTCAGATTTTCCGATTGACGATCCATGCCGTCGTCGTACGCTCTATCCCGTTCCCATTTGCCGGACTGACAGGGTTACACTTGTCCCAATTCTTTGGGGAGAGAAGACCATGTGGTCAGGAAGCGTTGGCGGCAAGTGCAGGCAACTGATACTGGTGGTACTGGGCAGCGCTCTGAGTGCGTGCGCTGCACCGGTGACAGTACCGGTGGTCAAGGTTCTGGCGGAGCCGGAGACGACGGCGAAACCTCATCTCGAAAGAAAGCCGCTGTCGCCACCGCCGCCGCTGGCGGCGGATTTCAGGGAAGCGCCGCTGCGTGCCGGCGAGCGCACGATCTACGGCATTGTTCTGACGCCGGAGCTGGAACAGGTTTCCCTGCTTCAGGCTCAGGGGCGTCTCGACGAGGCGATAAGCCAAACCTTGGCCGCCGAAGGATCGACAACAGATCCCATGATGTCCTGGTACCTGGCCGCCCATCGCACACATTTGCTCAACCTGGCAGGACGTGTCGCTGAAGCTGAAACCGAGTCGGAACTCGTTCGTAGCCGGGAGATTGTCCTGCGTGGCAGCGACCTCGTTGCGCGTGCCTTGCGCGGCGACGCGCGAGCCCGTCTGGGTGAATATGACCGGGCGATAGCCGACTACCAAACGGTGCTCAAGGCACTGAACGGCTGGACCTTTCCCACCAGTTATTCGGGTCCGCCTTCCAACCTGATGGACCTGGCGGTTACCGCCGAGGCGCGTACGCGCGCGCTGCTCGGAATGTCATTCGTATACACCTTCACCGGCAGGCATGAGCTTGCATTGGCCTGGGCGGAAGAAACTGAACGCCACATGGCCGATATGTTCCACGTGTCGAATCATCCGCTGTACGGCTCGGCGATGGGGCGCCTCACACTGGAGTTCTACATGGGGCGCGCCGTCAATCTGGCCTTTCTCGGTGCATCCCTTTTGGCAAGCGGGAGTGCGGATCGGGTCGCAGAGCCGTTTTTTGCCGCCGCCCTGTCGTACTTTTCGGCAATCAACTACGCGCATGGCCCGGTACATGTTTCCGCGCTCAGGGCGATGGGCTTGTTGCGGGCGGGTCGTGTCGAAGAGGCCGGCAAGGTCGCGCGCGTCGCCGCCGGGCAGGCCGAACAATCCGGTCTGGTTGACTTCGTCTGGCGTATTGAGGCACTGGCCGGCGAGGCCTTGCTCGGCGCCGGCCGCAAGGCTGAAGCGGAAAGCTCGCTGCGCAGCGCTCAGGGCGCGGTCGATCGCATCACCGGCCTGATCGGGTCGGATCGCGAGAAACGGCGCTTCGGCGTCGGCAAGGACGACATCACCTATCGTCTCGCGCAACTCGATTTCGATCGCAATGATCCGGCCCAGCTCTATCAGGATATGGAGCGGGGGCGGGCACGCGCGTTCGTCGATATGCTGGCCACCGTCAACATCGCTTCCGGCGATCCGGATGTCGAGGCGATCCGCGCCATCGACGACAAGGCAAGGATCATGGTCTCCGCAATCGAAAGCGGGATCGGTGGCGGGTCCGCCACAGTCCATGCCGCTGCGACCGGCCAAACCCGGGCAATGGGCATTCTTGCGGCCAAACTCGATCCACTGGTGCGAGAGCGCGCCGCCGCGGTCGAACGCCTGCGCCTGCGCGATCCGGCTCTGGCGGAAACCCGGGGGCTCGGGACCGCCAGTCTGGAGCAGATACGCAGTGCGTTGAAGGCAGACGAATTACTGATCTACTTTCTCCCAGCCCGTGCCGAAGACGAAGTGCGCGCGCTGATGATCAGTCGCAGCAAGGCATGGCTGAAGGGCTTTCCCCTGTCAGCGGCGCAGCTTGGCAAGGACATGTCGGCGTTTGCCGCAGCGCTGGCTGCCGAAGACGCAAAAACGCAGACAGGAATAGGCAGGAAGCTGTCGCAGGTCTTCGACGTCGCCTCCTGGCATGGGTATGGCGCTGTCCTGATCGTTCCCAGCGGCATCATTCATTCAGTACCCTGGGGCATCACCGCGGCAGAGGTTCCGGTCGTGGTGGTACCCACCGGATCCTGGCCGGGGCGAGTGAGTGACGGAGGCTTCACCAAACCAAAAAGCGCAGTGGTCATCGGGGATCCGGATTTTCGCGGCAAGGCCACACAATTGCCCGGTGCCCGGATCGAGGCGGAGCGTGTTGCCGGCCTGTATGGCACTCAGGCCATCATGGGTGCTGCGGCGACGGAAAGCGGATTGCGGGCAGCCGTTGGAAACGGGGTCGACGTGTTGCATCTGGCAACGCACGGCAAGTTTTTTGGCGTCAATCCGCTGAGATCGGCAATCTATCTGGCTGGAGCGTCGCCTTTGACAGCAGCAAGACTGTTCGAAAAGCCGCTGCCGGCCCGGGTTGTGGTGTTGTCGGCATGCGAGACCGGGGTCGGTCATGCCGAGGCAGGGGACGACTTTCTGGGAATACCGCGCAGCCTTTATCTGGGTGGCACGCAGGCCGTGTTATCGAGCCTGTGGCCGGTCGACGACAACGGTACGCTGGCGTTCATGGAAGCGTTTCATCGCGAAGCCGCCAAAGGCGATCTCGGTCGCGCCTGGTTGAATGCCCGCAACCGCCTCAGACTCGCCGGCCACCCGCCGAGTATCTATGGTGCTTTTCAACTTGGCGGATCACGCTAAAGCTTGCGTCCCAGCCAGTTGTCGATCTTCTCTGCGGCAGTCGTCCATTGCGGCTCCATCATCAGCATGTGCCCGCCGCCTGGAATCACGCAGGTTTCCGCGTTCCAGCCCGAGGCGGTGAAGAACAGCTGATTCGACGGAAACAGGGCGTCGAGTTCGCCGCCCATGACCAGCGCCGGAATCTTCGCGCGGCGCAAGGGATTGCGCCATGCCAGCGCCATCATTTCCGTCACCGCGCCGTCGGATTCCGGCTGCAGCAGCGGTTTGAATGCTTCGAACTGCTCGCGGGTCGTATCGGGTGAGAAATACACTTCGCGCATGACCCGCTCGGTGTTGGCGGTGAACTTTCCGCGCACGGCGTAGGCCGCCTCCCTGAGAAAATCCGGCTGCTTCAGTGCGAGCTGGACGCTGCAGCCCGAAAGCCCGGTGGGCGGCACCGGCGACATCATGATCACCGCCGCCGCCTGGTTCTTTTCAAGATAGCGCTGCACCACCAGTGCGCCCATCGAATGCCCGATCAGAACCGGAGGCGCAGGCAACTCGGCGACCAGTTGCCCGACATCCGCGGCGTAATGATCGATATCAAAACTGTCCAGATCGTCGCGCCCTTCGCTTTTTCCATGGCCGGACAAATCGATGGCGTGGCAGTTGTAGCCCAGCGTGCTGAAGTGCGGCAGAAAGTTCAGGTCCCAGCAGCCGCCATGAACATAACCGCCATGCACGAACACCAGTGGCGGATGGCCATTCTGTTTTTTTGCCGGGCGGTGAAGCGTGTGGAGTTTTCTGGATTTCAAGGCGGGCTTTCGGGTCGGATCAATGAGCTCAGAACAGTATCACGCCGCGTGCGTTGCGCCCCTCGGCAAGATCGGCAAAGGCCTGCGGTGCTTCTTCGATACTGTAGGTGCGGGTGATCAGTTCGTCGAGCTTGAGCCGGCCGCTGCGATAGAGGCCGATCAGGCGCGGAAAATCCTGCTGCGGACGTGCCGAACCGAAGTAGCTGCCCTTCAGCGTCTTCTCCTCGAAGGTAAGGCTGGAGGTGCGGATCGTCGTCGTGTCCTTGGGGCCGGCCACACCCACCACCACCGCCGTACCACCCTTGCGCAGGCAACCGTAGGCTTGCGCGGCGATGGTGCCGAGGCCGACGCATTCGAAGGCATAGTCGGCGCCGCCTTCGGTGAGTTTTTTCAGGGCCTTGACGATGTTTTCTTCGTTGCTCGCATTCACGGTATGCGTGGCGCCGAATTGTTTGGCCATTTCCAGCTTGGCATCCGAGGTATCGACGGCGACGATGATGCGCGCCCCTGCAATCGCACAACCCTGAATGGCATTGAGGCCGACCCCGCCACAACCGAAGACCACGGCGGCGGATCCAGCTTCCACCTTTGCCGTGTTCACCGCCGCGCCGACGCCGGTCATCACTCCGCAGCCGATCAGTGCGGCTTTGTCGAGCGGCACGGCAGCGTCGATCTTGACCACGTTGTCGACGTGCAGGGTCGCGTATTCGGCCATGACGCCGCAGCCGGAAAAGATGTTCAATGGATTGCCGGCGGCATCCTTGAAGCGGGTCGTGCCGTCGGGCAGGGTATAGCCGGCCTTGGCGGCCTGGTCGCACAACTGCGGGCGACCGGTCTGGCAGTAGCGGCACTTGCCGCACATGCTGACAAAGGAACTGACGACGTGATCGCCCATGGCGAAGCCGCTGACGCCTTCGCCCACGGCGACGATCTCGCCGGCGCCCTCATGGCCGAGGACAACCGGTGGCGGGAAGGGGATGGTGCCGTTGGTGGCCGACAGATCGCTGTGGCAGACGCCGCAGGCGGCCAGCTTGATCATCACCTCACCGTGTTGCGGAGCATCGACGCTGACGGTTTCAACGACGACGGGTTTGCCGATTTCGCGACAGACGACTGCACGGGCTTGCTGGGTCATGACAAATACTCCTTCGGATTGATAGAAATTCGGGAAATCTGTTAGCCACAGAGGACACGGAGATCACAGAGAAGAGCAAACCGCCAAAGCTCAAGACGAAAACATTTCCTGCTGCCTTTTCTCTGTGTCCTCTGTGTCCTCTGTGGCAAATGCTTTGGCTTTCAGTTTCATTCCTTGTACCAGACCAGTTGCTGCGTCGTCGCCAACAGTGTGCCGTCGGTACTCCAGACGTGGCCATGGTGGTCGAAGTGACCGTCACTGAATGCCTGGGCCTGGGCGACGGTCAGCAGGGGGGCGGCGCCGTGACGGACCAGCGCTTCCTCGCCGGCATGAAAGTAGATGTTGATGGAGACCGTGCCGATCGGCACGAACTCGGGCCGGCGCAGAAAGATGCGCGGCAGGAAGCTGTCGCACAGCGCCGTCAGCGAGGCGAAATCGAGCGGGCGCGGCGGCACGTCCGAGACCCAGACATGGCTCAGGCTGTCGGCATTCTCGGCAAACGGCGTGCCGCGCACGATGCGAAACTCGTAGCGTTGCAGGAATCCGGTGGGCTTGCGCGGGGGCGCCGGCGGGCACTGCTCGGCGGGCGGCACCTCGGGGCAGGTGGCTTCAACGCGGCTCCAGGTGTCGCGGCGCAGGGCGCAGATGGCGATGGCCTGCACCAGCGTGCGCTGCTCCTGCTGCAGGCGGATGGCCCAGTGTTGGCTGCTGCGATTGGCGCGCACCAGTTC
>JAIPCS010000120.1 GCA_021738105.1 Sulfuritalea sp. | reverse complement strand
GGATCATGAAATCTCCGTCCGTATCGAAAGTTACTCGACTCAGGCCGATGCCTGAGAATCATTGCGAGCCGATCGCATGCTCGCAATGCGGGGTTTATCAGCTTTGCCTTCCCCTTGGCCTGGATTCGGCGAATATGTCGTTGCTGGAGAGCGTGGTCAAACGCAAGGAAACATTTAAACGCGGGCAGCTTCTCTTCAGGCCTGGCGATTCGTTCGACTACATCTATGCCATTCGCAGCGGCTCGGTCAAAACATACGTGTGCACAGCGGACGGCCGGGTGCAGATCACCGGCTTTCATATTGCCGGCGAACTTCTTGGTCTGGGTGCGCTGGCATCGGGTCACCATAACAGCGAGGCGCGGGCGCTTGAAACAGCCTCGGTGTGCTGCGTCGAAGTTTGGCGGATGGAAGAGTTGGCGCAAAAAATTCCGTCGCTTCAATATCAACTGTTAAAAATCATGAGTGGGCAGATATGCCGGGATGAGGAACTCATGTTGTTGCTTGGAAAAAGAAGCGCTGAAGAGCGTCTGGCTGAATATCTGATCGGACTGTCAAGACGCTTTGCTGCGCGCAACTATTCTGCGACACAGTTCCACTTGAGCATGTCACGAGGCGACATCGGTAACTATCTCGGGATAGCCGAAGAAACGGTCTGTCGTATTCTGGCGCGATTCCAGGATTCCGGAATCATAGTGACCAAACGGCGTCACGTCAGTCTGGTAGACCTGAAACAACTTGAAGCTGTGGCACGGGTCAAAGCCGCCTGATGTAAAAACGTATTACGCGTTATGAAAAATTTGGATCAGATTTGTTTACCAGGGGGTCCCCGGGCCTCCTGCACGAACACAAAGGTTGACGTGGGTCAGGGTTTTCATCCGTTCGTTGATTGGAATTCTTATTAAGATATGGACATCCGATTATCCTTACAGCGGTCATTTTGGAAGCCTTGATTTCGGGGCGGTTTTAGTCTCGGTATTCAGGACATCGACAATCACAGGCCATGATCTATGGACTACTCAGCACCATTCAAACAACAGTTTCCGGGCATCGTGGGTCGGCGGCATGTCAGCGAATTGTCGATCAGTTCGCCGTATCTCCATGAGTGCAATTTGAAATTGAGGAAAGGCTGAAGCGCATGACGGAGACGATACAAAACACTACGGAGTGGTGCGGAATCTCGAAACTTTAAGCAGGGGAACCGACCGTCCTGGATCGCACGCTTTTCGCATCGATCCATCAGGAAAACAAATGATGTGAAAATTTTCGATCGCAATATGTTTGATATAAATCAAAAAATCGAGACGTTGTGGATGCGGTGTTGTTGAAAGCTTTCTATACTGCACCGCAGTAGATTTGGCAGCGTGAACAGTTTCTTTTTTATGAGGTAAATCCATCATGCAATCGCAAGCGACTTACAACTACAAAGTCGTGCGCCAGTTCGCTGTGATGACCGTAATTTGGGGCATCGTAGGTATGCTGGTGGGCGTCATTATTGCCGCTCAACTGGTCTGGCCGGAATTGAATGTTCACGAGTGGCTGAGCTACGGACGGTTGCGTCCGTTGCATACCAACGCCGTAATTTTCGCCTTTGGCGGATGTGCGCTGTTCGCCACATCATATTTTGCCGTGCAGCGTACCAGTCATGCGCCGCTGTTCGCGCCGGCGCTCGCAGCCTTTACATTCTGGGGCTGGCAGCTTGTAATCGTTCTGGCTGCCGTTTCTTTGCCGCTGGGCATGACCCAAGGCAAGGAGTACGCTGAGCTGGAGTGGCCGATCGATATCCTGATTACTTTGGTCTGGGTGTCCTATGCAGTGGTGTTCTTCGGCACCATCGTCAAGCGCAAGGTATCCCACATTTATGTGGCGAACTGGTTCTTTGGCGGCTTCATCCTCACGGTCGCCGTTCTGCATCTGGTCAATAGCGCCGCGATACCGGTGACCTTGTTCAAGTCCTACTCCGCGTACGCGGGTGTGCAGGACGCGATGGTGCAGTGGTGGTATGGCCACAACGCGGTAGGTTTCTTCCTCACTGCGGGCTTCCTCGGCATGATGTATTACTTTGTGCCCAAGCAGGCCGGTCGCCCGATCTATTCCTATCGTTTGTCCGTGGTGCACTTTTGGGCCCTGATCTTTACCTACATGTGGGCCGGCCCGCACCATTTGCACTACACAGCCCTGCCTGACTGGACGCAGAGTGTCGGCATGATCTTCTCGCTGATTCTTCTGGCGCCTTCCTGGGGCGGCATGATCAACGGCATCATGACCCTGTCGGGTGCCTGGCACAAACTACGCGACGACCCGATCCTGAAGTTCATGATCACCTCGCTGTCCTTCTATGGCATGTCAACATTTGAAGGTCCGATGATGTCGATCAAGACGGTGAATGCGTTGTCGCACTACACCGACTGGACCGTCGGCCACGTGCATTCCGGCGCACTGGGCTGGGTCGCGATGATTTCCATCGGCTCGATCTACTACCTGCTGCCGCGTTTGTTTGGCCGGCCCGAAATGGCGTCGAAAAAGTTGATCGAAGTGCATTTCTGGGTGGCAACCATCGGCGTGGTGCTGTACATCGCCTCGATGTGGATTGCCGGGGTAATGCAGGGACTGATGTGGCGCGCGACGAACCTGGACGGTACGCTGACCTATTCCTTCGTTGAGTCGGTCAAGGCGACCTACCCGTTCTGGACCATCCGCTTGCTGGGCGGCCTGCTGTTCCTCTCAGGAATGTTCATCATGGCCTACAACATGTTCTTGACCATGGCGAGTGGCAAGGCGGTCGACGCGCCGGTTCTCGAACCCGCTGCGGCCCACTGACCTGCACAGATTAAGGAGCTATACATCATGTTGACGCATGACCAAATTGAACGGAACGTGGGCTTGCTGATTGTCTTGACCATCCTCACGATCAGTGTGGGTGGTTTGCTTGAAATCGTCCCGCTGTTCTACCAGAAGTCCACCACCACGCCGACCAACGAGCTGGTCAAGCCCTATAGTCCGCTTCGCCTGTCTGGGCGCGACATCTACATTCGTGAAGGCTGCTACAACTGCCATTCGCAGATGATCCGCCCTTTCCGTGCCGAGACGGAACGCTATGGCCACTACTCGGTGGCAGGCGAGTTCGTCTATGACCATCCGTTCCAGTGGGGCTCCAAGCGCACCGGACCGGATTTGGCGCGTGTCGGCGGGCGCTATACCGACCAATGGCATCGCACCCACCTGCTGAATCCGCGTGATGTGGTGCCCGAGTCGAACATGCCTGCCTACTCTTGGCTGGATCGTCCGCTCAAGGACGATGCCATCGAAGCCAAGATGAAGGCATTGCGCATGGTAGGCGTGCCCTATACCGATGCTGAAATCGCCGGCGCGATGAAGGCTATCGAGGGCGTTACCGAACTCGACGCATTGATCGCTTACTTGCAGGGCATGGGCACGGCGCTCAAGCAAACAAGGTAAGCAAGTGGACATCAACGACCTGCGTTCCATCTTTACGGTGCTGGCGTTCATCGCCTTTATCGGCATCGTCTGGTGGGCGTATTCGGACAGGCGCAAGGCAACCTACGAGCAGGCGGCCATGCTGCCGCTTGATGATGACAATGAATTGGTGCCTACAGAGCCGCAGGTTAAAAAGAATCAGGAAAGGAAATCATCATGAGTGATTTTGTCAGCGGTTTCTGGAATATTTATGTAGTGAGCATTGTGCTCGTCAGTATTTTGGGTTGTGGCGTGTTTCTCTGGATGCAGAGTTCAGCCGTGCATGTAGAAGGCGAGACGACGGGCCATGTTTGGGATGAGGATTTGCGGGAGTTCAGCAATCCTTTGCCCAGTTGGTGGCGCTGGTTGTTTTACATCACCATCGTCTTTTCGTTGTTCTATTTGGCGATGTACCCGGGGTTGGGAACCTACAAGGGTCAATTCAACTGGTCTTCTGCAGGCCAGTATGACGGCGAGATGCAAAAAGCCGAGGCCCAGTACGGGCCGATCTACAAGAAGTACCAAAGCCAGGACGTCATGACGGTTGCGGCCAGCAGCGAGGCCAGGGAAATGGGCCAGCGCCTGTTCCTCACCTACTGCTCTCAATGTCACGGGTCCGATGCCAGGGGTGCTCGCGGCTACCCAAATCTGACTGACAGCGATTGGTTGTTTGGAGGCAATCCGGAGCAGATCAAGGAATCGATCACCAAGGGTCGTGACGCGATGATGCCGGCCAAAGGGGTCAAGCCCGATTTGAACGGAGACCAAATCAAGGATGTGGCCAACTTTGTGCGATCCCTCTCCGGTCTCGCTGCGGACTCGATACGTGTTCAGCGCGGCAAGGAACTCTACGCTGCAGCCTGTAGCGCCTGCCATGGCCCCGACGGCAAAGGTACGGTCGGTCTGGCACCCAATCTGGCGGACAAGGTCTGGCTCTATAGCAGCTCAGAAGAAACCATTATCGAGACGATCACAAAGGGCCGCACCAATCGCATGCCGGCTTTTGGGGAATTTCTTGGCGATGCCAAGGTGCATCTGCTGACCGCTTACGTTTATGGACTTGGCGGTGGTACCAAGGAGGCGCCTGCGGCTGACGAGAAAAAGCAGTAAAGTGTGATTACAGTTCCCCGGCACCAGTGGAGCCGGGGAATTTTTGTTTATACATATAAGAATATAGTAATACCATAATCATGGCATCCAGCCCCCGCATGCCGCAGCAAGAAAGTCGGCCTCACTTCCAGGAGGAGAGCCTCTACGAAGTCCACAAGAAGGTGCATCCGCGCGCCGTCAGCGGTATCTTCGCGACCTGGCGCTGGGCGCTTGTCTGGCTCACCCAACTCGTGTATTACGGTTTGTGCTGGCTTCCCTGGAACGGCAGGCAAGCGGTGCTGTTCGACCTGGTCGAACGCAAGTTCTATATTTTCGGGCTCGTTTTTTGGCCGCAGGATGTGATCTTCCTTGCCATCCTATTGATCATCTCGGCCTATTCGCTTTTTCTCTTTACTGCAGTCGGCGGCCGACTGTGGTGCGGCTATGCGTGTCCGCAGACTGTCTATACCGAAATCTTCACTTGGATAGAACAGAAAATCGAGGGTGAGCGAAACGCGCGAATCAAGCTCGATGCGGCCCCCATGAGCGCGCGCAAATTGTTGCTACGTACGATGAAGTACGGCGCTTGGGTATTGCTGGCGTTCTGGACTGGTTTCACCTTTGTCGGCTATTTCACACCAATCAAGACAGTTTGGGAATCGATCTGGAGTTTCTCACTGGGGCCATGGGAAACCTTCTGGATGCTCTTCTATGGAGCCTTTACTTACCTGTTCGCCGGTCATATGCGCGAACAGGTGTGCAAGCACATGTGTCCTTATGCCCGCTTTCAGGGAGTGATGTTCGATCCCGATACGCTGACTATTACTTACGATACCGAGCGTGGCGAGCCACGCGGGGCGCGCAAGAAAGGCATTGATCCGCAGTCGATCTCCAAAGGAGATTGTGTGGACTGTGGTATCTGCGTGCAGGTTTGCCCGACGGGCATCGACATTCGTGCCGGTTTGCAATACGAGTGTATCGGCTGTGCTGCCTGTATCGATGCCTGCGATCAGGTGATGGAAAAAATGGATTACCCGAAAGGCCTGATTCGCTATTCGACCGAACATGCCATCGAGTCGCATTGGGGATGGAAAGAAATCATCGCTCACATCGTTCGGCCAAGGGTGATCATCTATTCGACGATACTGGCTGCAATATGCTTGGCTTTCATCTGGGGCATTGCCACGAAAGCGAACTTGCGAGTAGACGTTATCCGTGATCGTGCCATATTGGCGCGTGAGGTAGAGGGCGGTCTGGTCGAGAACGTGTATCGACTACACGTCATCAATGTCTCTGAAACACCGCACCGCTATGCCTTGAGCGTGTCAGGTTTGCCTGGAATCGAGTTGATTGGCGAACGCATTGTCGACATTCCGGCGGCCGCAGCCCGAAGCTTTACTGTGAGGGTGCGGGTGCCACCGGAATCGGGCAAGAAGGGAGCGAATAAAATTTATTTCGATGTCAAGTCTCTTGCCGACGAGAAAGTCGCCGTGCATGAAAAGGCCAGCTTCCTTCAACCATGAAAGAAAAGCTTTTGAATATTTCCGCTCCGCGTCCCTGGTATCGCGAACCCTGGCCCTGGATTCTTGCCGTTGGGCCTTTCATCGTAGTTATTGCCGGAATATACACCGCGTGGCTGGCGGTAAAGAGCAACGATGGCCTGGTCACGGACGACTACTACCGAAAAGGACTCTCTGCTAACCAGACGATTGCTCGTAGCGTCCTGGCAAGTAAATTTGGCCTGACGGCGAGTGTGCGGATTGTCGATGACACATTGACAGTAAGAGTGAAGGCGACCGACAAGAGCTTCAAGATGCCTCCGACGCTGGCGGTGACCATTTCGCATCCGACTCGCGCCGGATTGGATCAGTTCAGGGTGCTGGCGGGAAAAGCTGATCTGTATTCCGGTGAGGTACGTCTGCCGGCCGCAGGGCATTGGCTGGTACTGCTGGAAGACGAACGAAAGACCTGGCGTTTGATGGGAAACGTGATCCTGCCCGCCAAAGGAGAAACTGTTATTGGCGGGTCAACAGTACCTGTGACACCGGAGGATGTTCGTAACTGAATTGTGTCGAACGCGGCATGAATCAAAGGCCACGAAAAAACCTCTGTTTGACATGGAGAATGGATCACAAGGCCTCAGTCGCAGGGTGATGCATTAAGAATATACGCGCAACACGAAGAAGATACTTCGGTCAAGACTCGTAAGGAGAGAGCAATGTTGAGAATTCTTTGGGTGTTGTGGCCCTCATTTTTGGTCGCAGGTATCGCGGAAGGCGTTTTTTTTACCGTGATTGATCCGCAAGAACTGTATCTTTTCGGTGAGCCCGTACGCATGTCACAGATTGCGACATATTCGATCGGCTTTTTTGGTTTCTGGACCATGTGTGCTGCGTCCAGTCTGATGACGTGGTTTCTGCAACTCGGCGCCGCTGAATTGAACAAGGGAGTGGGAGTCGCCGCAGAGTCGGACGGCGCTGTTCAAAAATGACTCAGTCCGCATAGCGGCCTGAAATGGTTTTATTTGACCGCGGCGGGACCCACGCCTATCGGCGGAGGGGCCAGATTCACGATCCGGGTAAATAAACTCCGAAACTCATCGTCCGCTTCGCTATCGAAGCGCGGGTCGCCATTCTCGCCGAAGGCAAGGGCAATTTCGACCCAGTTTTTGGCAGTGAGATGTTTTCTGGCCAAGGGAAGTGCGGTGCCTTCCTCCAGCGCCATATGTTTCAAAGTCTCTTTCGAAAAGTTTTCCACTGCTGCGGCAAACCGATCCAATCCGTCGGGCATACCGGCTTCGTAATGTCCGAGTGTGCGTTCCAGCTCACGCACATGACGTCCCCCTTCGAGGTGCTGTCGTTCGAGTTCCTCGACGATCGTGTCGGCTTCGTGAGTACGCTGGCGCACGCGTGAAAAAATATAGGCATTTTCCTTTGGGTGATGCAGCTTTTCCGGAAACTCGTCGAGTTAGAAGATCATCGCCCAAAGCAGTTTGAAATCAGGCTTGACATCGCGCTCCATCAAGCCCTGAACAACGAATCTCAGGCCTTGAATTGCAGCAGCAAGGGAACGGTGCTCGTCACGAATGATTGCCAGCGCCGCGTTCAGCATGAGGTAGCTCGAGCACGATCCGAATCAACGGTAAACCAATACCGGAATTTTGGAGTGCGTCAAAACCTTTTGTGTTTCCGAGCCAAGCAAAAGACCGCTGAGTCCGCGCCGGCCGTGTGAAGCCATAAAAATCAGGTCTGCACCCGCCTCTTCCGCTGCGGCAATGATTGCCTCATAAGGAATGTCGCTGACCGAGCTCATAGTTGCGCAGACAACGCCTTCTGCCTTTGCCGAAGCTTCATGCATGCCGAGAATTTCCTTGGCTTGTTGCGCGGCCATTTCAGCGAACTTGTCTGGTGTAGTGGGATCTATCAACGCACCCTCGCCATAGAAAGCAACCGGATAATCAGGTTTGGCGAAGAAAAACGTAACTTTGGCCCCGATTTCCTTGGCAAAAATAACTGCTTGCTTGACTGTTGCTGCTGATAGTTCTGATCCGTCAGTGGGAACGAGTATGTGCTTGAACATGAGATTGAATCCTCCGAAAGAATAACTAAGCCTAGCCTACAAAACTGGCGTGGCGTTGATCAAGATCAATGGCAGAGCGAACTATACCCGAGCGGCATCGGGCACAATAGATTTATGGCTGCCACGAGATGATAAGTGGCATGTGTGACGCGGAGGTATCAGTCATGAGCACAACCCGGCGATCCAAATTAAAGACGTCTCCCAAGAACGCGTGGCGGGCAGTAAATCAGGCGGTGGAAGCCAAGCTCGACCCAATCGGGATGACCACTCCCTTGATGCATGCGCAGTTGGCCTGGCTGTCGCATCCACAGGAAATGACTGAGGCGCTGGCTGAGATTTCGTCGCGGTTGTGGGATTTGCAGATACATTCATGGCATCGGGTGATGGGCAGGCCAAGCAAGGATGTTGTGTCACCCAATCCGGACGATACGCGGTTTGCAGACCCAATATGGACCGAGTCGGCGAGCTGGGATATCGTCAAAGAGTGGTACTTGATGATGACTCATCAGGTACAGGACATGCTGTACGACACTCCAGGTCTGTCGAATCGTGATCGACGGCGTGCCGCATTCTGGTGGCGCAAGTGGCTGAATGCTGTTGCACCGACCAATTTCCTGCTAACCAATCCGGTGGCCATGAAAAAGGCAATGGAGACCCGCGGAGAGAGCCTGCTCAAGGGTTTCAACAACTTTGTAACAGACTTCCAGGCAGGCGATGTGCAAATGGCGCGATCAACCGATTTTGTCGTAGGCCAGAATCTGGCAACCACTCCGGGCAAGGTGGTGTTTCGCAATCGGTTGCTGGAAGTGTTGCATTACACACCCACCCAAAAGAAGGTATTTGAAACACCCATTGTCATCGTCACGCCTTGGATCAACAAGTTCTACGTGCTGGATCTCAATGCAAAGAAAAGCATGGTGAAATTCCTGGTCGATCAGGGCTTTGATGTGTACGTCACCAGCTGGAAGAATCCGACCGCGGATATGCGCGACGTCACATTCGATGACTATCTGATGGAGGGGATCGGACAAATTATTGAGACGGCGCGTGGTATATCAGGGTCAGCCAAGGTGCAAGCGGTGGGTTATTGCATTGGCGGTGCGGCATTGGCAACCTGGATGGCATGGGCCAACGTCCATTATGAAAAGCAGGCTGTCCCGGTTGCCACAGTAACTCTCTTGACGACGCTGGTGGATTACCACAAGCCGGGAGACATCGAAGTCTTTCTCGACGAGAGCAGCGTCAAGTGGTTGGAAAAATCAATGGCGGAGAAAGGGTATCTCGATGGCAAGGAGATGGCCTCCGCGTTTCGCCTGTTGCGTTCAAACAGTCTCGTCTGGCATTACGTAGTTCGCGGCTATCTGTTTGGTGAGGCGCCGCCGCCATTTGACGTTCTGTTCTGGAACATGGATGCCACCCGCATGCCGGCGGCAATGCATGGCTGGTATTTGCGCAAGCTCTATCTTGAAAATCTGCTGATCAAGAAGGATGCCTTGAATCTGGCTGGCGAAGATATTGATCTTGGGCGAATTACACAACCGCTCTATGCCGTTTCGGCCGAGGACGATCATATCGCTCCCTGGCGTCAGACTTTTCGCGTCAACAACTTCGTGGCAGGTACTCGTCGCTATGTGCTGTCGAGCTCCGGACATATTCTCGGTATTGTGAATCCGGTGGTGAGTCCGCCAAAGCGGCGATACCATGTTGCGGATGCGGAACGACACGATACGCCGGATGAATGGCGTGATCGAGCCGAACTTCACAGCGGTAGCTGGTGGGAAGACTGGATGAACTGGCTGAAGCCGCAGTCGGGAAACCAGATTGCTGCGCCCGGTGTTTCGACGCGAAAGTTTCCAGCGTTGGCGGACGCGCCGGGTACCTACGTGCTCGAGCCGTGAAGTCGCGGGAAGCCCTTCTGAAAGATATGCTTTATATTCATTTGAAAGAAGTTGAGGCGAGAGACCCTTTGGTAATTTGTTTGGGTTGGAGCGATCGAATGCCTGAAACCAAATTAAACATAGCGTCTTAAATAATGCCGCATAATCTACGCAGCACTGAATTGGGTTGTCGCCAGCGGTCGAAGCATTTTTCGGCTGCGGTGAGCACTTCGCCCAGAGTGGCGAAGAAGCGGTTGTGCGTGGCCATGCGGCG
>JAIPCS010000119.1 GCA_021738105.1 Sulfuritalea sp. | reverse complement strand
CGCCAAGCAAGGCACGCATGACCTGCGGGCTGACATGGCCGGCAAACATGGTGCGCAAGGTCTGCTTTTTGCGAAATTCCATGACGAAATCCCAACCCTGCCGCGCGACATAGGCAAGCAGCATGATGATGACAATATTTGCCACACGCAGATAGCTGCCATGCCAGAGCATGAAGGTCGAACCGGCAACCAGCGCAACGATGCCTATTGCCAGTGCAGAAGCTTTGGGCCAGCCGCTGCGACCAAACCAGAATAGTGCAGCCAGGCCAGCCAGCAGCAGTGAAAGATCTGCCGGTGCACGCTCAATCAGTCCGCGCCCCAACAGTGAGCGCAGTGCCTGGATGTGCACCACGGCCCCAGGTTCGGTGCGGCTGCCCGGTTCCCACGCTGCCAGGGGCACCGGCAGCCGGTAGCGGGTTTCGGTTGGCAGCAGATTGGCCACCACCACGGCGCGCCCCTGCACCAATTGTCGCAACTTCTCCTGCTCGCCCTTGTGGATCCAGTCCAGGACTGTGCCCACCGGCGTGTATTCGATGGCGCCACCCACGCTGTAGTCAATCATGCCGGAGATTGATCCTTCGCGGCCCAGATGCTTGGCCATGGCCAGGGCCAGTGGTACTTGGCTTTCCTTGGGTCGGCAGCGACGTTGATTGATGCGCCGCACCGTGCCATCGGTATCTTCGCAGATGGCCAGCGAAGCCACCGCATCCTTGCCTATGGCTTTCAGCAATTCGGGGGCGATCGGACGCAAGCGATTGTCCACACCCAGCGGCTGGCCTACGACCAGTGGTGCCGTGCTGCGCAAGAGATAGATGCCTGAAACCAGCGTCGCGTCGATATCCTTGATCAAAAAGTCGTAAGAACGCACCGGCAGCGGCATGGCCAGGCCAACCACGGCCGGATTGGCGGCAGAAAGCCCGGCCAGCAAGGTACTGAAATGAACATGCCAAAGCGCCGTTGGCTCGGGAATGGTTTCGTAGGCGGCTTCGTCGAGGCCGATCACCACGACATCCTTTGTAAGCGCAGTCGGTTTGTTGGTACGCAGCCAACTGGCCTGCGCATCGTAGAGCGATCGGTCGGCAAAGCGCAGGCCGCGCGTTCCCATCAGACCCCAGGCGGCGGCGCACACCAGCAGGAAGCCAATCAGAATATTGCGGGAGGTGCTGAGCATGCCTTGATTATGACATGGGGTCGAGGCTGAAAAATTCGCGGAACCCAAGGCTGTGTCCAGCCTCTACGGTGAGCTTTGCGGGCTGCAATACTGCGCATCAGAGATTAATGAAAGTGGCCATTCCCCGGCTGATTCGCCCGCGCCAGAATCTCGCCCAGCTCACCGCGAACAAAGCGGGCGGTCGCCTCGTCATGAATACAGTCTGCGGCAGAAACGGAAAGCAGTATCCGCTCGGGCGACAACGGGCGTGAAATCACATAACCCTGTGCGTAGTCGACGCCCATTTCAGCGAGAGCTTCGAGCGTTGGCACATCTTCCACCCATTCGGCAATGCTGATCATGCCCAGATTGCGGGTGAGATCGACGATGGCCTGCACAATGGCCTGATTCGCCGGATGGGCCAGCAAATCCTTGACGTAGGCGCCGTCGATCTTCAGCGCGTCCGCCGGCAGGCTGCGAAGATAGGAAAACGAGGTATAGCCGGCGCCAAAATCATCCAGCGCCAGCTTGGCGCCGTATTTGCGGATGCCATCAATGAAATGCCGGGTGTTGGCCAGATCATGAAGCGCCACGCTCTCGGTAATCTCTATACATAATCTTTCCACGGTTTTGCCGTAGCGCGCCAGAATGGAAAACGCATCGCCGATGAACTTCTCGTCGTTGAGCGATCCGCCGCTTAAATTGACCGACACATAGCTGGATTTTTTCAGATGCCCGGCATGAGTGCGCAGCCACTCCAGCGTGGTGGTCAGCACCCATTTGTCGATGGTTGCGATGCGTCCGTTGCGCTCGGCGGCGGTGATGATCTTCCAGGCGGGCAGAATCTGGTTGTGCTTGTCGCGCATGCGCAGCAACACTTCAAAGTTGAGCGAGCCATACGGGTCGCGCAGCGACATGATCGGCTGCATCACCAGGAACAGCCCCTCCGGCTGAGGCTTGTCGAGGCGCTGGATGAGCTGCATTTCCTCCCGGTGCTCGTCAAACACCGACATGTCCTGCTGATAGATCACCAGATTGCCTTCATGCCCGGTCTTGGCTTCGCGGCAGGCCCGGTCAGCCAGTGAAACCGCTTCATCCTCCCGAGTTCCACGAGTGACCTCGACCAGACCGATAGAGCATTTCACCTGAAACGCACGGTCGCCCTCGATGAAGGGTTCCTTGGATATTTCCATGATCAGGGAACGGCACAATTCCGCCGCCGAATATATGGCACCCCCCTGAAATACGATCACGAATTCATCACCGCCAACGCGGCCGAGTATCTCGCCCTCGACCAACAGTCGATTGACCCGATCGCAAACTTGGCGCAACACCATGTCGCCGGCCACATGCCCGAACAAGTCGTTAATGAGTTTGAAGCGATCGAGATCCAGGTAGGCCAGCGCCATGGTGGTGCCACCGGCAAGCGACTGGTTAGCTGCGTCGAAGCTCTTTTCAATGCCGCGCCGATTGAAAACGCCGGTCAGGGGATCGTGATCGGCCAGAAAGTGCAGTTTTGCCGTCGCCTCGACGCGCAGTGTAATTTCCTGCAACGATCCTTCTATCCGGTCATTGACCTTGGTTGCCTTGACCAGAAAGCAGCGCTGACGGCCATCGCCGTCAGCGACGCTTTTTATTTCAATATCTTCGTCATCAGGACGGTCGGCCAGTGCCCTCAACCTCTCCCAGGCGCCTTCTTCAAAAACTTCCTGCCAGCGGTCAGCATCGTGAGGCTGACTCTCTAGCATGTTGCGGTAGGCAGGATTGCTCTGAACGATACGCCCGGTTTCATCCAGTGAGAACAGACCTATCGGTATCGCCTGATAGGTATCGCGTAGCGCGGTCTCTGCTTTTCGGCGCTCATGCCTTTCCTGCCGCATCTGCTCGGCGATAGCCAATGCTGAAAGCAGACTGGACGCCATAGCCGCCGTCACGCTGTTGACATTGCCGATCAAAGTGCGAAATCCCAAAGCGGCTGCGACGACTTCGTTGAGACTCGCAAGCAATGCGACAGCTAGGCCCGCTCCATACCAGATTGCGACTTTCGATCGCGTCACAATCAGGATGCGGACCAGGAGAAATACGATCACAGTTGTCGAAATCGTCGTAAAGACCCACAGCAGAGGAAGAAAACTCGCATAGGGAAAAGTTGCAGCGGCCAGCAGAAGGGGCAGACACGACCATTGAGCAATCCTCAGCCATTGCATCTGCTTTACGCGTCGCAAATCGTCGGCGAAGAGTCTGCTGAATAAGACAATCGTCAACATGTAGTAACTAGCCGTAGTGAACTTGCGAAGCGGGAGTATCCAATCCGGCGAAATCTCGTGCTCCAGCCACTGGGTATCCCATCCAGCAGAGATTGCCGCCACTCGCAGATTGGCAACCAGCCATGCAGCAAACAGCACATATAACCACTCGCGGCTGACGAGTGCCGTCATCAACACGAACATCGCCAGCACAATCAGGCCACCATCAAGCAGGCCCGAGTTTCGGTGGAACTTGAGATTCGATAAAGCGAACAGGTCCGAAGGCCAAAGAGTTACCGCGATATGGCCTGGACCCGCGTGGCCGACTCGGCAGAGCACTCGCGTCAATACCTTTTCTGGACCGAACTCGAATGCAAAGCCTGTTTTGGAGGCTTTCATGGCACCCTCGGCTCTAACCCGATCCGCCGAACCCAGCGGCTGAAAATTGTCTGCACGCCAACAGGCGGCATTCAAAGCGTGGCGGGAGGGAAGTTCGACGACTACGGGCTGGGTATTCGTCGGCAATACGAAACTGATCCAGAAAGGGTTTTCAGAAAGGCTTGTGTCGATTCCGGTCGTCCTTGGGCGATCAACCACCCGCGTCAAGGCCTCTTGCGGTGTCAGGTCTGGCTCTTTTTGTTCGAAAGCGCTGAACTCGAGGAGACTCGCGCCCGCAAGTTCATACTGATACTGCAACTGAAAAAATGCCAACAGCGACGCGAAGCCGATGACAAGCGGCACACCAAATACGGAAAGCCGGTACAGAAACGTATCGACTACTGCATTGATGCCTGATTCAGAGGGATTTTGGCTATTGGTTTTCCCGAACACTGGCAGTAGAACCCCGGCTGTTTCCAGCCGCGATTCTACCGCCTAATGTTCCTCACTTCAGTTCTTGCCCACCGATGTCGAAGGACGAAACCGTGGATCCACCACACCCATGGCGGCGGTTCCGCACAAATCGATTTCAGCGTGATTGGTTTCAAATACAAATCTGTACAACGGGTGATTCGCTTTACGCCAATTGCGCTCTGCAAGCAGGTTGTTAAATGCCAATACACGATGCGGGATATTCCCCGCGTGACGCATAGGCGTGAAACCACCTCCGGGTATTGCGTCGACAAACATAAGGGCTTCATATTGCCTATCCAGCGGTGAGCGTGCAGCGATCACCATCCATTCGATTTCGTCAATCAGACAATACTGATAGTAGGCCTTGAATATCGCTGTCTTTACCAAGCGTCCCATGCGGTTGTTGATCACCCCTAGCCGAGTAGCTTCAGCCTGGCTCTTACCCTGCAGCCAGGAAGGCAACTGAACCGAATCCTCCAATGCCAGTTTGCGAAAGCGGTTGGTCTGTATGCGCATCGTGCCTAGCGGTGAGCCGTCGAGTTTTGATTCCGCCAGAAGCACCACGGAGCCCGGTTCGTTGTCGTAGGGCTCGGGCTTGTCCAGCTTCGCTGCCAACTCCGGAATATGGCGTTCGTAGGCTGTTTGCCGGATCGATACGGCTTTTTCAAGATCCTCCTCACTGCGAACAATCTTGACGGTGAAGGGCAGTCTTTCCTCGATCATGACCCGCTGCGACTGCATGTCTTGGGTCGGGGAAGGGGAATCAGCAATTGCCTCCGTCTTGAGTTGGTTGCTGGCGTTTACACGTGAGTTCAGATCCATTTGAAAGTCTCCATTTCAATATACGAGTGGCGTTGCCACGAATTCCTGCATTTGTATTGGCATGGCTGACTTCCAGTGATGCTGCTTCTCCGGTGCGATGACGACGCAGCAGACAGGAGCAGTCATTCCGCAATGGAATATGTAGCATGGTGATGCCCGCCCCAAGTGTGTGGTGATAAGCGGGAAAGGGCTGCATTTCCTGCCTACAAAACTTGTTGCCGTGGCGGAGGCTGATTTGGCGACCCTGTGATCAGCGTGCAATTGCGCTGAGCCACTGCTGATTCAGACCGTGGGAGTGATCTCGAAATCGGCGAAATCACCGCTGCCAGGCAATGTGCTGAGCTTTTCGACGACACTCCCGGACGGACCCATTCGGCACCAGGCCAGCATTTCCTGAACTTGTGCAGAGTCACCGGCAATCATCGCCTCGACGCTGCCGTCGCGACGATTGCGCACCCAGCCTCGAACACCCAGCAGGCGCGCCTGCGCGGCCATCGAGTAGCGAAAGCCCACGCCCTGTACCCGGCCGGTGATCAGCAGATGGCGAACTTCGATCATGCTCCCCTGCTTTCCCGCGACAGGTTCTCCTCCCTCCTTTGCGGGAAGGCCTTCACTTCACCCGCATCCCCGGTTGGGCACCACTGTCGGGCGAAAGCAGATACAGCCCGGGTGACTTGCTGTCGGCATCGGACGCAGCCAGCACCATGCCTTCGCTCAAGCCGAATTTCATCTTGCGCGGCGCGAGATTCACCACCATCACCGTCAGCCGACCCACCAGCAAGGCTGGATCGTAGGCCGATTTGATGCCGGCGAAAACATTGCGGGTTTTTCCCTCGCCTTCACCGATGTCCAGCGTGAGGCGGATCAACTTGTCGGCGCCCTCGACGTGCTGCGCGTCTGCAATGCGCGCAATGCGCAGGTCGACCTTGCTGAAATCGTCGATTGAAATATATGGCCCACCTGCGCTTGCCTGCAGCTTGTCTTCAGCGGATTGCTGGTGCAGGGCATGGCGTTGCGGCGATTGCGGCTCGGCAGAAGTCGGCGCTGGCGATACGGTGGGTTCCAGCGATTCGCGATTGGCCGCGATCAGCGCTTCGATCTGTTTCGGGTCGATACGCTGCATCAGGTGTTCATAGGTGTTAATCAGGTGGGCTGGCGGCAGCAGGTGGCCGGCATCGCCCCAGTGCAGTGGTGCGACGTTGAGGAATTCCTCGGCGCGCTGCGCCAGCTTGGGCAGTACCGGCTTGAGGTAAATGGTGAGCAGACGGAAGGCGTTGATCAGCGCCGTGCAGACGTAGTGCAGCAACTCCTCTTTTTCCTTGTCCTTGGCCAGTACCCAGGGTTGGTTCTTGTCCACATACTGGTTGATCTGATCGGCCAGCGCCATCACGCGGCGCAGCGCGCGTGCGCTATCGCGCGCTTCGTAGTAACCGGCAATCTCCTCTGCCGCCTCGGCAATGCCGGGCAAATCGGCGTGGAAACGTTCCGTGACATGCGCATGCAGTAATTTGCCATCGAAGCGCTTGGCGACAAAACCGGCGGCGCGGCTGGCGATGTTAATGTACTTGCCTACCAGGTCCGAATTGACGCGCTGGGCGAAGTCTTCGAGATTGAGGTCGATGTCTTCCATCGTGCCGTTCAATTTGGCAGCGAAGTAGTAGCGCAGCCATTCCGGATTGAGGCCTTGTTGCAGATAACTTTCGGCGGTGATGAAGGTACCCCGCGACTTGGACATCTTGGCGCCGTCGACCGTGAGAAAGCCGTGGGCAAAAACATTGGTCGGTGTGCGGTAGCCGGCGTGCTCCAACTCGGCCGGCCAGAACAGCGCATGGAAATACAGGATGTCCTTGCCGATGAAGTGATACAGCTCGGCCGTCGAGTCCTTGCCCCAGAACTCGTTGAAATCCAGGCCCTTCTTGTCGCACAGATTCTTGAACGAACCCATGTAGCCGATCGGCGCGTCGAGCCAGACATAGAAAAACTTGCCTGTGCTCTTGCCATCCTCGCCGGGAATCTCGAAACCGAAGTACGGCGCATCGCGCGAGATGTCCCAGTCGGTGAGTTTGTTCTCGCCGCCGTTTTCCCCATCTTCGCCCAGCCACTCTTGCAACTTGTTGGACGCCTCGGACTGCAGTCGCGCACCATTTTTGGTCCATTGCCGCAGAAAACTCTGGCACCGCGGATCGGAGAGTTTGAAAAAGTAATGGTCGGAGGATTTCAGCACCGGCTTGGCGCCGGATACCGCCGAGTAGGGGTTCTTCAGGTCGGTCGGCGCATACGCTGCGCCGCAGGATTCGCAGGCGTCGCCATATTGATCCTTGGTGCCGCACTTGGGGCACTCGCCCTTGATGAAGCGGTCGGGCAGGAACATCTGTTTCTGCGGATCGTAATATTGCTCGATCGAGCGCACCTCGATCAAACCGGCGGCCTTGAGCTTGGCGAAGATGTCTTCGGAATAGTGCCGCGTCTCGTCCGAATGCGTCGTGTAGTAATTGTCGAAGGCGACATGAAAGCCGGCGAAATCGCGCGAATGTTCGGCATGCACGCGCTCGATCAAAGCCTCGGGCGTGATGCCTTCCTTCTCGGCGCGCAGCATGATCGGCGTGCCGTGGGTGTCGTCGGCGCAGACATACCAGCATTCATGGCCGCGCATTTTCTGGAAACGCGACCAGATATCAGTCTGAATGTATTCGACCAAATGGCCGAGATGGATGGCGCCGTTGGCATAGGGAAGTGCGCTGGTAACGAGAATCTTGCGGGTCATGACACGGTCTTTCCGGTTGCTGGCGGCCGCCGCGTGGCGTGCCGCGCCTCAAGAGCGGCATTGTACCGGGGCCGGGAGGGGGCTTGGGTGCCGTAACGCCATCGCCGAGTTTATGCCCGCACACCTGCTGGAAAATTGGAACCCCGTACAAAGCCAACTCAACTCGCTGAAACAGGGACCACTTCATTTGCGAGCGGTGGCAGTTGATTGCCGGTACCCAGCGGTGGTGAGAAGTCAGCCGATTCCGATACATAGCGGGCGAGGGTGCGAACTATATAGAAACCGAAGCGCGGATCCTGGTAGAAAAGTTCGATTGCCTTCTCGCTGGTGAGGCTGAACAGCTCACAGTCCTCTTCGGCACAGGCTGAAGAGGTTCTAAGCGCATCTTCCGAGAAAATGCCGACCTCACCGAAGACCGCTCCGGTCTCCAGCGACTTACCGAATTCAACGAGGTTGATGCGTCCTTTTTTCAACACGTACAGCCTATCCGCCAAATCACCTTTTTTGAAAAGCCATTCACCCTGTTTTGTGCGTTCCCGCGTCATATAGGGAATCAGCGCGTCCAGCGAAGCATGCTTTCGGGTCATCTGCTGAATATCCCGGATCGTGGTTTTCACCTGCATCAATCGCACAATATTCAGCGGCAGCAAGGCGCTGTGCAGTATCAGTATCGGCAACACCTTGTCGAAAACATCAGTCCCGATTCCCAACAGCGCGTAGCAAATGAAAGCGACATTGCCGGCGATGGCAACCGTACGAAGCGGGACAATCGTCTTCATGCAAAACGACAGAAAGACGAGCCCGGTAGCGATCCAGGCGAAAACCTGCATTTCCATTTGTCGCTCCAGTGGGGTCAGGCCAAAATCAGAATTGCGACCTCGTGCTGAATCGCTTCTACCCAGTATCGGAAAATCTCGCTAAAACAGCCTGAGAAAGGCGACCTGAGGATGGCTCATACTTTAGATGGAAAGTACTATGAACAGAAATCTTTCTGCGCCGGAGAGTGGTGGAATTACCCGGCTGGACCGTTTTGAAATGACCCGTATCGCCATCACCGACTTTTGAAGCCGTTCCCAAAACGCAAAGCTGGCACTCTCCCTGGCGGGCGATAGAGGTCACTCATGCTGGAAAAAAAATCCCGGCTCGAGGCCGGGATTAAAACCAATGTCTTAGGGACACTGGAGGAGGAGACGGGCCAATTCGGGGCATCACGCGGTCCTGCTGCATCAGAAGGCTTGGCGTCGGTTAAGATTGATGCGCTGCACAAATCGACAGCGCAAGTTTATACATCAGAATAGAGAAGACAATCCATCATTTCATAACAAGACTTATGAAAATAATTCAGCAATACACCGCGTGCTGAGCCGAATGGGTAATTTCTTCCATGATCATCGAAGATGCGAACAGGGCGCATGCTGCATTGCAATCACCAGTGCAACAACAGTGACGCTACCTAGGCCGGATTTTGGGGCTTCATCATTCCCGCGGCGCGGTGTGCCCTGGATTCCGCTGCTTCCATGATTTACGCGCCGTATCACCATCGCCGACTTTTCAAGCTGTGCCATGAACAAACATGCCGGAACTCGCCCCGGCATCTCCCACGATTACTGCTGGATTCCCGCTTTTGCGGGAATGACGGAATCACAAGAGTCGGCGCTGGTGATACGGCGACGAAACGAGCCTATTGCTGGATTCCCGCCTGTGCGGGAATGACGGGGGCTGGAAGTCGGCGCTGGCGCTATGGCGAACGCTTCAAGCCGCGGACAACTCATCCCAGCGGCGGATCCGCGACAGGGTCTTTCCCATGGTGTCCCGCGCCATTTCGGTGTCGTAGTGGCTTTGCCGATTGATCCAGCTCTGCGCATCGGTGCCGAAAGACGCGGCCAGACGCAGTGCCGTGTCGGCGGTGATCGAACGCCGGCCGGCCACAATCTCGTCGACCCGGCGCTGCGGTACGCCGATTTCCTTGGCGAGCCGGTACGGGGTGATGCTCATGGGCTCCAGGAAGTCACGAAGCAGAATTTCGCCGGGCGTGGCGAGCGGTACTCTTCGCGGCATGAGTTCTCCTCAGTGGTAATAGTCGATCTCGACGCGCCAGGCGTGCCCGTCGCGCCATTCGAAGCACACCCGAAACTGGTCGTTGATCCGGATGCTCCATTGCCCCTTAGAACGTGCCCGGATACGCGCCGCCATCGAGCAGCCAGTTTTGCCCGGTGATGAAGCCGGCTTGCGTCGAGCACAACCAGGCGCAGGCGGCGCCGAATTCGGCCGGATCGCCGATGCGCCCCGCGGGAATCGTGGCCACGCGCTCAGCCAGCACCTGCTCGTAGGGCACGTTGCGGGTTTTGGCCTGGCCGCCGATCACGGTGGCGATGCGGTCGGTGTCGAAAAATCCGGGCAGCAGGTTGTTGATGGTGACGTTGTGCGCCACGGTTTTGCGCGCCAGACCGGCGACAAAACCGGTGAGGCCGGAACGCGCGCCGTTGGATAGACCCAGCACGTCGATCGGTGCCTTGACGGCGCCCGAAGTGATGTTGACGATGCGGCCGAACTTCTTTGCGATCATGCCGTCCA
>JAIPCS010000003.1 GCA_021738105.1 Sulfuritalea sp. | reverse complement strand
CAGACACCCCACGGGTTCTGGCTTTTAGTGGCGCATTGCCCGCCGACTCACGTACGAGAAGCTTTTCCACATCCACTTGAGTGCCGGCTTTGGATTCGAGCGCCGCAAATGGAAGCTCCGTTAGCCGGTACTTCCCGCTTTGCACAGCTACCGCCAGCTTGCCGAGCGTCTGCTGGTTGAGTAGCTCGACGATCTTTATCTTGATCGGTTTCCACTGATTGTGCATCGGGCAGGCGGTGTCATCGCCGCAGACCTTCAATCCCAGGACACAGTTTTCAGTCAGGCCCGGCCCTTCGATCAGTGTAAGAATCTGCATCAGATCGATATTTTCCCCGCCTTCGCTCAGGCATACACCGCCTTGCCTGCCACGCAGCGAAACCACGAGTTTTGCCCGACCCAGGCTTTGCATAATTTTTGCCAGATAGGGCGGCGGTACGCTTAGACGCTCGGCAACCGTGCGAATCAGTACCGGCACACCGCGCGGCTGTGTGGCAATGAAAATGAGCGATTGAATCGCATACTGACTGGTGCGGGAAAGAATCATCGTCGAAGCACTCCAGTTTCAATATATAAAGATATTCTTATCCTAATATACCGAAACCGAACTGCGACGTAAAGACTGTCTCGTGGTCGAATGCGAATGCAGTCAAAACACCTGCCCCTCGAGATCGAGGCGAAAAAAAAGGGTGCGCAGTGCGCACCCCCAACCCCAACAGAGAGCCTTTGGGCGATGACACGAAGTCATCACCATAAAACCCACACGGAGTATGGTTACTTGTCGCTGCTATCGCTTTGATCTTGGTCAACTGAGCTTTCATTTTTGTCCACACCAGTCCGGTCGTCATCCATCAGGATGCGGTGACCGGGCCCTTCAAGGTCCTCGTATTGTCCACTTTTCAATGTCCACCAGAACAGCGCGGCAATCACAAAGACCAGGACCACAGACAGGGGAATCAACAAATACAGGATGTCCATACCAGCCATTACCTTCGCTGTAGCCGCAAGGCATTGAGTACTACCAGCAAGGAACTGGCCGACATGCCGATACCGGCCATCCAGGGCGTCACCCAACCGGTCATGGCCAGCGGGATCGCGGTCAGATTGTAGGCGAACGCCCACACCAGATTCTGCTTCACGATACGCATCGTCCGCTGTGCCAGTTCCAACCCCTGCGGCAAAGCCTGCAAGTTGTTGCCGAGCAGCACCACATCGGCATTGGCCCGCGCCAAATCGGCGCCACCGCCCATGGCGATCGATACCTGAGCTTGCGCCAGCACCGGGGCATCGTTGACGCCGTCGCCGACCATGGCCACGACCTCTCCGCTGGACTGCAGCGCTTTCAGCGCCGCGTGCTTGTCCTCCGGCACGAGACCGCCACGGGCATCAGCAATTCCCACGGCGTGCCCCACACGCGTAACCGCCGCCTGGGTATCGCCGCTGAAAATCGACAACTTGACCCGTGCATTCGCGAGCGCGGCCATGGTCGACGATGCGTCCGGACGCAGACTGTCGTTCAAGAAGAAGAAAGCTGCCCAGCCCTCGGCACTGCCCAATGCGATCGCCGTGTCGCCAGCGCCGAGTTTTTCTGTGAGCGAATCGGGTAGCGCCTTGTCATGCAATCCGGCAACGAACTCGGGACGCCCCAGGCGCCAGAGCTTGCCTGCCACGCTGCCCTCGATACCGGTGCCTGTTGTGGTACGCAGCTCGTCCGACTCCAGAACAATGCCTGCCGCCAAGATCAGTGCACGCGCGATTGGGTGTTCGGAGCCGCGTTCCAACGCAGCGGCAATTGCTAACGCCTGTTCCGAGTTCAGCCCCAAAGAAACTACATCGCACAACTGCATGCTGCCCAGTGTCAGGGTTCCCGTCTTGTCGAAAATGAAATGGTCGACGCGCGCCAACGCTTCGATGGCGTGACCACGCGTCACCAGCACCCCCTGCGCGGCAAGCGCGCCGGTAGCCACGGTCAAAGCGGCTGGCGTAGCCAGTGATAGTGCGCAGGGACAACTCACCACCAGTACAGCAACGAATACCCACAAGGCACGCGAACTATCGATCCACCACCAGGCCAGGGCGGTGCCAACGGCCAGAATCAGCAGGGCGATGACAAAGCGTCCGGCGACCCGATCCGCCATTTCCACCAGGCGCGGCTTTTCCGCTGCCGCTCGCTCCATCAGGCGCTGAATGGCGGCCAACCTCGTTTCCTCACCGACACGCTCGACACGCATCACCAAAGGACTTGCGGTATTCACGCTACCGCCGATCAACGTATCACCCTGCCGCTTGGCCACCGGAACACTTTCACCGGTAAGCAAGGATTCGTCCGCCGCACTCTCGCCATCGAGCACGCAGCCGTCGGCCGGCACGGTTTCTCCCGGCTTGACCTGCACCGTGTCGCCCGCGCGCAACTCGGCCACCGCAACGCGTTGACCCGTACTATCAGCGGGCCATGCCGAAAGACGTGTGGCGAACGCCGGAATGGCCCGCGCCAGGGTCTCGACGCTGCGCGCCGCCTTCTGCCGCGCCATCATTTCCAGATAGCGGCCAGTAAGCAGAAAAAAGACGAACATCGTGACCGAATCAAAATACACCGCGCCGCTGGCTGTCAGCGTGGCCCACATGCTGGCAGCGAAGCCGGCGCCGATCCCCAGAGCCACCGGCACATCCATACCGACGCGACGCAATTTCAGGTCGCGCCACGCACTCTGGAAAAATGGCGCTGCGGAATACAGCATCACCGGCAGCGTCAGGATCAGACTCGCCCAGCGCATCAGCTGCTCGATGTCTGGCGTCATGTCGCCATCAGCCAGATACACCGGCACCGCGTACATCATCACCTGCATCATGCCGAAACCGGCCACGAACAGCCGCCACAATGCGGCTTTACGCTCCTTCCGGGCCAGCACTTCGGCACGCCCGATATCGTAGGGATGGGCGCGATAGCCTATCGCCGCAATGGCTTCGAGAATTGCCGAAAGTCGGGTAACGCGCTCGTCCCAACGAACCCGCGCCCGTCGGGTCGTGTAGTTGATCTCTACCGAGGTCACGCCCGGCTGCCGGCGCACATGCGTCTCGTTGAGCCACACGCATGCCGAGCAGGTAATGCCTTCCAGAATCAGTGCGGCTTCCTGCTCATGCTCGCCCGCCGCTCCGTTGGCGCGCCGCACGAAGTTTTTTTGCACATCGGGATGATCGAACAGGCCGAAGTCGGAAAGTGCGAGCGGTAGAGCTTCGCGCGGGCTTTCCGGCATGGCGTCGCGATGGCGGTAATAGTCGGCCAGACCGCTATCGACGATGGCCTGTGCCACCGCCTGGCAGCCGGCGCAGCACATTGCACGCGGTGCTTCATTGATCACCACCGAAAAACTGGCGGCCGTCGGGATCGGCAGACCGCAGTGGTAGCAAGCTTGCGTGTCAGCGGCCATTGCTGCGGGCCAGCGAAAAAATAGGTCGCTTACTTGGGTGCCATGCGGATGGCGCCGTCGAGGCGAATCACCTCACCATTGAGCATCTCGTTCTCGACGATATGCCGCACCAGCGCCGCATATTCGTCGGGGCGACCCAGACGCGACGGAAACGGCACCATCTTGCCCAGTGCGTCCTGCACCTCCTTGGGTAGACCCAACAGCATCGGCGTTTCAAAAATCCCCGGTGCGATGGTCATCACGCGAATGCCGAAGCGCGCCAGCTCGCGCGCGATTGGCAGCGTCATGCCGACCACCCCGCCCTTCGAAGCCGCATACGCCGCCTGCCCGATCTGTCCGTCGTAGGCCGCCACCGAAGCGGTACTGACGATCACGCCGCGCTCGCCGGCAGCGTTGGGCTCCCCCTTGCTCATGGCTTCCGAAGCCAAACGGATCATGTTGAAGCTACCCACCAGATTGACCGTGACCACATTGGCGAACACATCCAGCGAATGCGGACCATTCTTGCCCAGCACTTTTTCGGCCGGCGCGATTCCGGCACAATTGACCAGCCCGTGCAGGCCGCCAAAGTCTGTCACTGCCGCTGCCACGCAATCCTTGGCGCTGGCCTCGTCAGCCACGTTCGTGGTGACAAAACGCGCATTCGCGCCAAGCTCGGCCGCCAGCGCATTGCCCGCAGCCTCGTTGAGATCGGCCAGCACCACCTTGGCGCCGTGCTCGACCAGCATCCGACCGGTTCCGGCTCCCAGGCCCGATGCACCGCCAGTGATAATAAAAATGCTGTCCTTGATCTGCATGCCCGCTTCCTTTCAGCGATCGATATCGTTTCCGACGAGATCGTCGGCGTGGTGAAATGAAACAAGGCCTGCCGACCGAAATGGGGGCAGGCCTTGTAAATTGGTGCTGTTGGCCGGAATCGAACTGGCGACCTACTGATTACGAATCAGTTGCTCTACCAACTGAGCTACAACAGCGTCTCGAGAGGCGGCGAATTATACCCGCACGCCCCAGCGCCTGGCAACGCGAGCGAAGGCTCAAGTGTCGCCGAATGCCTTGCCCGTTTCTGCGGCAGCTTGATAGACTGACCCGATCATGCAGCCGCCATGCCCAACACCAAATAGTGAATCAGGCTTCACCCTGATCGAACTGATCGTGGTGATGATCATCATCGGCATCCTGGCCTTCGTCGTACTGCCGCGCTTTGACCTGCTCAAGGGCTTTGACGAGATCGGCTACCGCGACAAGGTCAAGGCAACGCTGGAGTACGCAAGAAAGTCGGCGGTGGCGCAACGGCGATATGTGCGGGTGGCACTGGCCGGCAACAATCTGACGCTGACCATTGCCAAGGATATTCCCGAAGGGGCGGGCGCAACAACTTACGAGCGAGACCTGCCATTGCCGGTCCAGGATCGCGCCTGCGGCGGTGCGGCTAACCAGATCTGTGCGCCGGCCAATGTCACTCTGGCAGGAACGGCGTCGCTCGATTTCAGCCCCCTTGGCCGACCCTCGGTCGCTGGCGCGTACACGGTCACCGGCGAAAACGTGAAAAACATCACCGTCGAGGCGGAAACCGGTTATGTCCACTAATCGGCATTCCGGCCTGACGCTGATCGAATTGATCATATTCATCGTCATCGTCAGCGTCGCACTGGTCGGTGTGATGACCGTACTCAACATCACCGCCCGCTACAGCGCCGACCCCATGATCCGAAAACAGTCACTGGCGGTTGCCGAGGCCGTGTTGGAAGAAGCGATGTTGCAAGCTTTTACCTGGTGTGACCCCAATGATCCACAGGCCGCCACCGCGACCAGCAGCGCCGTCGGCGCAACCGGTTGCACTGATGCAGCTTCGGTGGAGAACATTGGCAGGGAAACCTATGGCGGAGGGATCGACACGCGGCTCAGTACCACCTTCCCGCTCGACAACGTCAGTGATTACGACAGTCTCACAATCGCCACCGGTGCCGGTGGCAGCGCCATGCCTTCAGGCTACAGCGCAGTGGTTTCCGTTGCACAGAGCGCGCTCAACGGAATTGCCGCGACAGAGTCCCTGTTGATCACCGTAACAGTCAGCGGGCCCGGCGAAAGTATCCAGGTGCAGGGCTATCGCACCCGCCATTCGCCCAACATGCTGCCATGACGCGTCGCGCCAACCCCGCCGCCGGCTTCACCCTGGTCGAAGCGATCATGGTCATCGTTATCACCGGAATCCTGGCGAGTGCCGTCGCAGTGTTCATCGCCAAGCCGGTGGAAGGTTATGTCGACTCTGCGCGCCGTGCTGAACTCACCGATGCCGCCGACGTCGCGTTGCGTCGCATGACGCGCGACATCCGTCTGGCCTTGCCCAACAGTTTGCGTATCAGGGACACGACCACGCCCGGAAACTGTGCGGTCGGCACCTGTTACATCGAATTCATCATGACCAGCACTGGCGGGCGTAATCGCGACCGGGCTGACGGCTCCACTGGCGGCGACTTCTTCAGCTTCACTGACACCGTCGATCAGAGCTTTGATGTTCTGGGCACCATGCCCGCCAATCCGGCCATCACGGTCAACGACTACCTCGTGGTCTATAACCTCGGCCCCGGTTATGAACCCGCCAACGCCTATCTGCGCGACTCGGCCCAGTGCGATGCGACTCCCGTCCTGCCCGGTTGCAACATAGCCAAGATTACCGGCGTCGCAGGCAACACACTGAGCCTCGACGCCAACCCCTTCGCCTACCAGTCGCCGCCGCTGGCATCGCCGGACAGCCGCTTCCAGGTGGTCCCGGGCGAGGTGCGTGCGGTGACGTTCGCCTGTCCGGTTTCGACGGGACCGCTAAGCCGTTACTGGAACTACGGCTTCAACGCTGCACAGCCGGTCGCGTTTGGCGGCGGCAGCTCGGCAACGCTGGCAACCGGCGCCAGTTGCGTGATCAACTACACAGCCAATGCCACCGGCCGCAACGGCTTGCTGTTCGTGCAACTCAGCCTGAGCTCCGGCGGCGAAACCGTGACCCTGTTCCAGCAGATCCACGTGGATAACGCGCCATGAGATCACTCGCCAAACACGTTCGTGGTTTTGCCATCGTCTCGGCCATTTTCATCCTGGTCGTGCTGGCCGCGCTGGGTGCATTCATCGTCAATATTTCCACCGCTCAGCACATCGGTTCCGCACTCGATGTGCAGGGCGTCCGTGCCTACCATGCGGCACGGGCCGGAATTGAATGGGGCTTGCATCAGGTGCAGGCAACGCCGGCCTACAACTTCGGCTACACCTCAACCGACCCCAATACCCGCACCTGTCCCGCCGCGACAACATCGTTCGCACCGACAGGGGCGACATTCAGCGGCTTCATCGTCACCGTCACCTGCGCCGAGAACACGGATACCAACAATGGCCCGACGATCTACGATCTCGTCGCCACCGCCTGCAACCAGCCCGTTGCCGGATGGACGGCAGCGACCGTCGCCTGTCCCAACACCACCAACCCCGGCGCACTGTATATCGAGCGCCGGCTTTCGGTAACATTCTGATGAGAGCCGTATCGCCAGCGCCGACTTTTGAACTGGATCGGGCCGATCCGGGCGACACGCCCAAGTGTATGAAGCTTGGCAGATGCAATCGACGCAGACGAGTTGCGGACGAACGAGAATGAGGCATGCGATGTATGTTGAACACGACATCCGTCAGATCCAGTCCACCGGCAAGACTGAATGGTGTATCCCATGTCGATAGATAGTCCTTGGCCAGTGTTCAGCTCCTGGGCACGACGCGGATTGGCCCTGCTGGCTCTCGTCAGTCTGATTTGGACCCCGCTGGATGCGCTTGCCGACCGAACCATCAACTCGGCAACACTCAACGGTGGAGCCAGCGTCACGGTCGCGCCCGGCGCTACCATTACTGCGGCAGTCAATGTGACAACCACCGGCAGCGGCTCAAACACAAGGTGGCGTTCCACCGGCTGGCTTATCAGTACGACGCCGCCGGGCTCGGTGACTTGCGTCGATCATCCGAATCACGACGTCAACGGAAGCTTCAACGAGACCTTCAGCATCACCGCTCCGCTCGTAGCCGGCACGTATAGCGCGTACTTCATCGCCTATAACAACGATTCCTGCTCAGGGGGTGCCAGTACGACCTACACCCTGTCAAATGGCGTTACCGTCACGGCAAATCCCGTCCCGACGACAACCAGCATTTCTCCCGCCAGCAAGTTCGTGGGAGCGGCCGGATTCACAATGACGGTGAACGGCACCGGCTTCGTCTCCGGAAGTTCGGTAGTGCGCTTCAACGGAGCGAACCGCACCACCACCTTTATCAGCACCACGCAGTTGCAGGCGACGATTCCGGCCAGCGACATGCTGACAGCGGGCAGCTACAACATCACCGTATTCAACCCGACGCCAGGTGGCGGTACCTCCAATGCGCAAGTCTTTACGGTCAGCCCCGGCCCCCCCGCGGCCACCACCAATGCCGCGACCGGTGTCACCAAATCAGTGGCAACGCTGAATGGCACGGTCAGCGCCAATGGGGCAAGTACCACCGTCACCTTCGAGTGGGGACTGACCGCCGCCTATGGAGAAACCATCGCAGCGACTCCCGGTACGGTGGCGTCAGGTACCTCGGCAGTTTCCGCCACCGTGGAAGACGTGAACTGCAACACCCTGTTTCATTACCGGGTCAAGGCCACCAATAGTGTCGGAACCACCACCGGTCTCGACAACACCTTCACCACGACCGCCTGCACGTCACCCTATCCCGCGACCGCCTGTGCCGCGACCCGCTACGGCACTGACTTGGGATGCACGGCCAACGACGTCAGCCTGACGGCCATCAGTCTTGCTCCGGGCGGCATCTCGTCCTGCGTCAGCGGCACCCCCGTTTTGCTCGATCTCGATCTCACCGTCAACTTCTCCTCTCCCGACCGTTACGACGTCGGTGTGTTTATTGCCAATGACGGAAAACTACCGACCGTACTTCCAGCCAATGGCGGCGCGGGAAGCTGTTCTGTGGATGTGCTGCCCATCACGCCACCTGCCTTTGGTTATACCTTCCCGGACCTGGACGGCGTCCCGCAAGGAACCGCAGACAGCTGCGGCGATGGCAACAGTTCGATCAACGGAGGCACCGGTTCCGGCGTCAAACGCATGACCGGTGTCAGCCTGCCCTGCTACGCGAGCCCCAGCAGCGGAGGAAAATTGTTCGTACCTTTTTCCATAAGCTGGAACTCCCAAAAGAGTCCAATCGGCAGCCTGTGCACGTCCAATCTGTACCCCGTGCCCGGCACCTCGGCAAAGTGCAACGCGCCGCTGAGCAGCGTGGCCATCAATGTCGTGGTACTGCCGGTCGTCACCATCAGCGATGGCATTACCAGCATCAATCCCGGAGCCAACACCACGTACACCGCAGCCGTCACGAACAACTCCGGGGGAACCTTGCAAGACTCGGTATTCAAAAGCCCGGCCGTGACCGACCCATTGACACCGCTGACCATCAATAGCGTGGTATGCACTGCCAGCGGCGGCGCCACCTGTCCGGCCATGACAAGCGCGGCAATGATCACCGCCATGCAGGGTGCAGGCATCACCATTCCCTCCGCCAGCCTGCCCAACAACGGCAGCCTGAGCTTTGCCATCAATGCCACGCTGGCAGGCACTGCCAACCTGGGCAGCAACCTGATCAAAACCGCCTCCATCACCATCGGCAGCAATACCAGTTCGGCCTCGGATTCCGACCTGATCGTGCTTGCGCCTTACGTCACCAAATCGTTTGCTTCAAACTCCATTTCGGAAGGCGCTGCCTCGCTGCTGACCATCACCCTGACCAATCCCACCGCTTCGCCCATCACCGGCGTTGCCTTTACCGATACCTACCCGGCCGGGCTGGTCAACACGTCCAGCGCGGGCGGGGCAACTTCTTGCGGCGGCACGGTAACTGCAGCCAATGACGGTGGTTCAGTGGCATTGAGCGGTGGCACGATCCCGGCGTCGAGCAATTGTACGGTGACGGTAAACGTCACCAGCGCGACTGCAGGCAGCTACCTCAACAGTACCGGAACGGTATCCAGCAGTTGGGGCAGCATCTCGGCAGCATCGGCGACGCTGACGGTCAATGTTGCACTATTCGGTGCTTTCAATGCCTGCGACGTTGCCGCCGCACCGAATGCCAACTGTACCAATACCACCACGTCCACCAACAGTCGCATTACCACCAAGATTGCCGGTACCGCGTTCACGCTCGATCTGGTGGCACTGAAAACCAACGGCACCCGCAATACCAGTTACAACAGCACCGTACTCGTCGAACTGCTCGATGCCAGCAACAACGGCGGTGCGCTCGACGCCTACAACTGCCGCAACACCTGGACCGTGATTACGCCGACGTTGACTCCGAATCCAGCGTTTTCCCCGAGCGACAACGGACTGATTAACGTCGGGCCGTTCACCGTGCCTGAAGCCTACCGGGACGTACGCGTGCGAGTGACGAACGTCGGCGGCAGCAGCAAAATCGGTTGCTCGACAGACAACTTTTCGATCCGGCCGAACACCCTGATCGTGAGCGCCACGGACAACACCTGGACGACGATCGGGACCACGCGCAGCTTGAACAACACCTCCGCCACCGGCCCAGGTTGCAGTGCCGTCAACACGCCGGTCGGCTGCACAGGAGTGATTCACAAGGCAGGCCAAGCGTTTACCGTCACCGCCACCGCCAAAAACAGCGCGAGTGCGACAACCCTCAATTACACCGGCACTCCGGCAGTGACGACCAGTGCCTGCGCGGGGACCGCGTGCACGGCAGGCACGTTCCCCTTTGTTCTGGGAACGGCAAGCACCTTTGCTTCAGGTGTTCTCACCTCGAATCTGGCCACCTATGCGGAGGTGGGAGCGTTCACCTTGACACTTCAGGATTCCGCCTTCGCCACCGTTGATGCCAGCGACACCGCCGCATCCTGCGCCGGCTACTACGTCTGCGGATCGACATCGGCGGGACGCTTCGTACCGGATCATTTGTCGATCACGGCAAACTCCATCGTGCCGGGATGCGGCACCTTCACGTATTTCGGTCAGGACGGATTCACCACGACGTTTACCCTGACGGCAGAAAACAGCAGCAACGCGACCACCGCCAATTATGTCGGTATCGGCAACGCGGCGAGCCTGGCGAAACTGCCGCTGACCGCATGGGGCGCGGCACCCGCCTCCACCAGCAGTCCCGGCTTCGGTTTTGCGGCCAGCAGCTGGGCGCCAAGTCAGCCGGCAGGTGCGGCAATTGCCGCCAGCGCCACTGCACCGACGGCGACCAACGGCAACACCTGGGTCGCCGGCACTACGACGGTGACCGCCAAGCACCAGATCACCCGACCGACGGCTCCGGCAGTTCCAACCACCACTACGGTGAGCAGCTCGCCGGTCGATTCCGATGGCGTGACGGTTTCAGCCCCTGTTTCGCTCGGCGCGCCGGAGCAGCGCTTTGGCATGCTGCGGATGGACAACAGCTACGGTTCGGAACTGCTTCCGATCCGGGTGGCGGTGCGCAGCCTGTACTGCAAAGCAGTCGGGGGCTCGGCCTGCACGCAATGGCTCACCAATACCGCAGACAGTTGCACCAGCTTCACGCCCGCCATTGGTAGTCTGGGGGTGACTTATCGGGCACCGGCCACGGTGACCAACCAGCTTGCCAACTCCAATTTCCGCATCACCGGCACCGACCCGAACACAGGCGCAGGCAGCACCGGAAACTGGATGACGGCCGCGAATCCAACCACGCTTAATCAGGGCATCGGCACCATTATTCTGAATCGGCCCTGCGAGGGCGGCCCCAGCCCGGACTGCACCACCGCGGTGGGAAGTGTTGATCTGACGCTCGACCTGAGCACGAACTTCCCCTGGCTCATGGGCACCTGGACCAGTGCTGGTGCCTGGAACGAAAGTCCGACCGCCCGGCTGAAGTTCGGCTCGCCCAAAGCGCCCTACATCTATCTGCGCGAACGCTACTAATCAGCTCAATCGTAAAAAGTCGGCGATGGCGATACGGCTCACGGGTCGCGCAAAAGAGGAACCGGGGCCGGTTCAATACTGATCACCAGATCGAGAGTGCTGGCAACCGCCACAGATCCTGCCATTGCAGGTATCAATTGGGCATGCTGCAAACGGACGACGAGGCCGTCCAATAACTCCCTGGGTACCGGATCACCATTGATTACGGTCACACGATCCACGCGACCCAAGGCTGACACATGGAGACGAAGCGCGAGTTTGCCGCCAAATGGAACCGGTATTGTCTCCAGCTCCGCAAGATTCGGAGCGACGATAAAGCGCGCCTTTCGAGTCAGACTGCCTTCCGCGTCGGGTGACTTTGCCGAAGCGATAGTCGCCGGCAAATCCTTGTCGGGCGCGACCGCAGGGATATTGGAACTGTGATCCACAGCTGGCAGAGTCGTCCTCAGCGTAACTGTCGTGGCTCTTTTCGGCGCGTATTCCGGCGTGTATGGCGAAAACAGCCCGCCGATGCCCAGATGCAACGCCAGCGAAATGGCTAAGGGCCCGGCCAGTCGCCTAATCGTTGTATTCACAAACGCTCAGTCGAATAGCTTGTGCTCGATGGCGTAGCGGATCAGCTCGGCATTGTTGCCGATGCGGAGCTTTTCCATAATGTGCGTCTTGTGAGTCGTGACGGTTTTCGGGCTGAGGTGAAGTTGTTCGGCGATCTGACTGAGCATCACGCCTTGTGCGATCAGCCGCAGCACTTGCCACTCGCGCTGGCTAAGACTCTGGTGTGGATCATCGGTACCATGGGCCGCAGTATCGAACGCCAGCGACTCGGCAATGGTGGGATCGATAAAGCGCTCGCCGGCACCCACGCGCGTTACCGCAGTGTGCAAAGTGTCCGGGCTGGAACCTTTGGTGATGTATCCCAGCGCCCCCGCTTGCAGCGCCCGTCGCACTGTTCCGGGCTCATCGTGCATGCTGAGTACCAAAATCGGTAAATCGGGCTGCGCCGCTTTAGTTTGTTCGATGAGGCTGGTACCCGAGACACCGGGCATGGTCAGGTCCATGACGATGAGCTCGGCACCGCCCACATTAGCGGCTGCGAGCGTCTCGGCGGCATTGGTGGCCTCTCTCACCACCTCAATCCCGGCAAACGATTGCAGCATCTGTTTGAGGCCGACGCGAAACAGCGTGTGATCGTCAGCGATGATGATTCTGATCATGATGCGCTTGAACTCCCGTCTGCATTGTCCGTTTTCAGTAAAACTTGTGGCAGCTTGACCGCGAGGCGCGTGCCGGTACCTGGAGCGCTGTCAATCTCGAGCAGACCGCCAAGCGACTTGACGCGTTCGGATATTCCCAGCAACCCAAAATGGGTGGCGTGGTCAACACTTTTTGCATCAAAGCCTTTGCCGTCATCTTCCACCAGAAGATGCAATTCGCTCTCGTGTCGACTCAAAGCGATGCGCACCTTGTGCGCCTGCGCATGACGCACAATATTGCTCAACGATTCCTGGATGATGCGAAACATGGCGATGGCGTAGTCGTCATCCAGCCGGTCGGCTTCCGGTGCACACGATATCTGGTACTGAATCGAGGCCGGGTCGAGGACCCGTGCAGCAACCCACTCCACCGCCGCGGTCAGGCCCAGATTGAGCGCCGCCGGACGAAGGCCGGAGGCGATGGCTTTTACGCTGCGAAACGCATCGGCAATCATGGCGTCGATGTTGCGTGCAGCCTCTCTGGCATCGACCGACACGGCAGGAAGAGTACGTTCGAGCAATTGCAGATGCATTCTCGCGGTATTCAGAACCTGGCCCAGCTCGTCGTGAAACTCCCGGGCCAGGCGCGCCCGCTCCTGCTCGACTCGAGTCTCGCGATGACTGGCGAGGCGGCGCAACTCCATTCGTGAGCGTTCAAGATCCTGCTGCGCTCTTTTCAGGGCCGTGACATCGAGAATCACGCCATGAATTGCACGCTCGCCTCCTGCATCAAATTCTGTGGTCGCGCGAATTTGCAGCCAGCGTGGTTGTTCGGCGGTTCCTCTCAAACTGCGTCCAACCCACTCGAATTCCGCCGCGGGCAACGTTCCCGCTTCCCGCCAAACAAGACCGGCGAGGTCATCCGCATGAATTCCAGCGAAAAAAACCTGGGCATCGCGCACTATTTCGGCGGATGTCGATGGCAACAGTCGTGCCACACCCTCGCTAATTGAACGAAACGCCGGTACTGGCGTGCCGACGTACTCGAACAACGCCACCGGCAACTGACTCGACACCTGACGCAGGCGATCTTCGGACGCTCTCAAGGCGACTTCGGCCTGACGACGCCGCTGCGCCAGACCATGCCGGCGGCGCCATGACCAGAGGGCAAATCCCATCGCCAGGGCCAATGTAATGCCGATCAGAATCATTGCCGAAAGCGTCAGCTGTCGCGATGATGCGATGGTGATATCCTCGGCGGCATGAGCGAACGACACGGCAGAAAAACTCCAGAGGCAGAACCTGCGGCTGATTATAGACAGCCGCCAATTCGCGAAAGAAAGAAGATTGGGCGCTGCACTGTGAGAAATGTCACGAAAGCTTGGACGACAAGCGTTTTGGATCAGGTTTCCCCTATGCACAATCCGTCTAAACTGATGGCGTACGAGAGTAATAGAGGGAATCATCGCTACTATGGTCATCGCTCAAAAATTAGCTCAGACAATGAGTTCTGTTTTGCAGACACCGCTATCCATAACTGCTAGCCGCCCCCGCTTTGGGGCTCGGTTGAGTGGCTTTACTCTAGTTGAACTGATTGTTACGGTGGCAATTGTCGGAATTCTCATGTCGATTGCAATTCCGGGCTACAAGGAATATCTGATCCGCGCCAACAAAGCTGCAGCCAAGACCGTATTGTTGGATGTAGCCAGCCGGCAGGAACAGTACATAGTGCAAAACCTTAAGTTTACTGGTGCAGGGATTACCGCAGGCAGCGGATATTTTCTAAATTGCACCGCAGCATGTCCGGCCGACGCTAGCACTTTGCCCACAGCTGACTGCACGGCCACATCGGCGACGATGTTTTCAGCGCTCGGCGTTACCTTGCCGCAGGAGGCCTTGAGTAGCTACAATTTCGCCATTTGCGCGCCAGTGACGACTGCGACGCATGCGGAACTCGCCGGGCTGCCTACTTTTCAAGTAACTGCGATTCCGCGTAGCGATTCGATCCAAACCGGGCAACCCACTATGTATGTCAATCAGTTCGGCCTGCAAATGCCGATGTCTGAATGGTAGCGGCAATGGATACGAATCCATCCCCCTCAGCCGTTGCCATGCTCCGACGACCAGCTTCAGGCGGATTTACCCTGATCGAAATACTGATGGTCACGGCCATCATGGGCATTCTTATGGCGATTGGTCTCCCCGGTTTTCGTACGCTGATGGATACGCAGAAAATGAAAAGTGCCACCTTCGAGCTAATCACTACGGTTATGCAGGCCCGTAGCGAAGCCATCAAATTCGGGGCAGGCGCGAGCTCGGCAAGCAGTGGCATTTCGATTCGCGCGAAGGGCGATGATTTCAATAATGGGTGGTGCATCGTATTTTCCAGCAGCTCGACCTGTACATTCCCAAATCCGACTTCACTGACCCCGGCTCCGGGGCCTGACGTAATGCGCATCAACGCACCGGTGGCAAACGTCGCATACAGTGTCATTACATGCAGTTCCACGCCCTGCATCATCACTTTCGGACGGAATGGGCGACTCAAATCGGGAACCGCAGTAAAGATTCAGGTGGTCAACGACTTGGCGTCCAGCCCACTGACTCGCTGTGTAACGATAGAGGCGGCGGGCAATGCAAAAGCCACGGTAGGGGCATGTTCATGATAGGTACATTCAAACCGAATTTTGGGCGCGGCTATACGCTTCTCGAAGTGTTGATCACCATGTTCATCATCGCCATTGGTTTGTTGGGGCTCGCCGGTTTGCAGGCGCGTGCATTGACAGCTGAAGCTGAGGCGATTGCCCGCGGCCAAGCGCTCAATCTGGTAGCAGATCTGGCCAACCGTATGGCAGCCAATCTGGCTGCGGTAAAGAATCCCGCAAGTCCAGATACCTACGACATGCAAAGTGGTGGCACCAAGACCGTGCTAGGCACCGGGTACTCAAATTCGTGTACCACAGGTGGCTATGCCGCCGATTTGAATCTTCAGGCCCGGTGTTGCAAGTTGATCACGCAAGGAGGCACAAAAAGTTCTGTTTCGGAAAGCGACCTGTGCGAATGGGATCTGGCGCTGAAGGGGATCGCTGAAACTGCTGGCAGCGCGTCCAAGAGGGGTTCCTTCGCCGAAGCCCGTGGGTGTGTTTTCCTTCAAAGTACAAATATTTATGAGATCGATGTCGTTTGGCAGGGGCGCGACGGCACAGGTGCTGTCGCGGCGGATCTGACCTGCGGGTCCGCTCAGATTACATCAAAGCGGCGAGGTGTCAGTCGACGTATTCGAGTTGCGAATCTAAGTGGATAAATCATGAGGGCGTTATCGTTATTGTCTAGTGGCCGCGTCATTGGAGCGATATATGCGCGCCGTATCGCAGTTGCCAACTTTGGGCTGTCGGCTCAACGTGGATTTACCCTTATCGAAATAATGGTGGCAATGGCGATCTCATTGGTGTTGCTGTCGGCGCTGGCGGCGCTATTTGCGTCGACAATCAAAACGCGGCAGCAGGTGAATCTTGACGGACAGAAAATCGACAATGCACGGTTTTCAATCGAAACCCTGTCTGAAGACATTCGACTGGCTGGATTTTGGGGTAACTACACGCCGGCTGGCCGTTGGATTTCCGTAAGCTGGCAGCCGATATCTGCACTTGAACAAGTTGGTGGCGTTTGCTCGCCCGCTTTACTGACCCAAGGCTGGACAAATCTCGGCAGCGGGACTGTACGTTTGCCAATACCGATATTGGGGTTTGAAGCACACAACGGTAGCGGCACTCAAACTATCGATAGCAATATCACCGCATGTCTGCCGAGCTATCTCGCGGGAACCGATGTCCTGATGATACGGCGAGCACGGACAACTCCGGCGACCGACGAAGCGATTGCCGGCACGCTCAACGTCAGTAAAACCTACCTCCAGGTTTCCGCTTGTCCAAGTGAGATCGGATCAAGCGACTTCACCGTAGCAGTCGGCTCGGCCACACCCGCTCTAAAGCGGCTTGATTGTTCGACCGTGGCAGCAGACCGAGCACCTGTTTGGGAGCTGATCACCCGAGTGTTTTACGTGGCATCCGAGAATGAGGCCGGCGACAATACTCCCACATTGAAAATGATTGACCTGAGCGCAGGCGCCATGACGCCTGTGACAATTTCCACAAACGTGGTCGACTTGCATCTGGAATATGGCATCGACCAGTCAGGTTACCAGTGGACTCCGCTAGAAACTGTTCTGCCGGGCGCCGGTCGAAGAAATCTTGAGTACCTCTACTCTACGGCCGGGGGGGGCGTCACGGGAACCAGCCCGCCAGTCCACAAAACCGGGACAGCCTCAGATGGTGCGGTTTCCTGGACTCAGTATGGAGTTGTGAATGGTTCGATCGATGATTATGGCCGGTCAACCATCAACCCGCAGCGAATAATGCCAAACGGATCGACCACCGGAACAGCATTGACTGACCCTTGGGGCGGGGCCGCCAATTGGCAAGATGTCATGGCGGTCAAACTTTGGGTGGTCGTGCGTGACCCGGAGTCAACTGCTGGCTATACCAATAGTAAGGAGTTTATTCTGGGTTCGATCTCCGTCCCCGCCGCCACAGTGAATGCTCGTGGCTTAAATGGGGCCTCATTCCGCTATAAATCGACGGGGTCGGTAGTCAAGGTCGTGAATATGTCGGCTCGCCGCGAGGACATCTTGCCATGAGAACAACCGGTTCGCAGATGAGTAGGATATCTCAGCAAGGTTCAGTACTGCTGCTAAGCCTGTTTATGCTGATGATCATGACCATGCTTGCACTTTCGGCGATCAGAATGGGGACAGTGAATTTGCGCACCATAAACAACATGCAGATGCGGGGCGAGGCCATGACCGCAGCCCAATTAGCGCTGGACGAAGTGCTTAGTTCAAACTTCACGGAAAATATTTCCGGAACTGGACGGATATGGACTGTTCCGATTGATGCTGGAAAGTCCTATGATGTTGTCGTTGCCGTTCCGTGTATCCGCCAAGTAACTCCAATCCTGAACACCGTGCTCGATCTCGGAAATCCGGAAGATGCAAAGTGTTTTGACTCTATTGGTGGTGGCGCTATATCCGCCTGCTCTACCACTGTTTGGGAAATCTCGGCCACAGCGCGTAGTGGATGGTTTGGTGGACGGGTCACAATGACACAGGGTACCGGGATTCGCATGGATAACGGCGCGGCTACGGCATACGCTAACACGACAGGCTGTTAAAGAAACCGGGGTCAATATCATGAAACTATTTCAAACACTGCGTCGCGCTGTGGGATTGGCCGCTGCTATAACTGCAATTGGAGTAACGCAACAATCTCTGGCAGACGATATCGACCTCTACACCGGCGGCGAAGCGACCACCGGCGGTCAAGCCAATGTGTTGATCGTGCTTGACAACTCGACCAATTGGGCAGCGGCTAGTCAGCACTGGGCGACTGGAAAACAGGGCGAGTCGGAACTCGAAGCCCTCTCGGAAATAATCGGCACCCTGGGTGACAGCATTAACGTGGGTCTGCTGATGGCAGCGGGCTCCAACGGCGGCTATGTGCGCTACGCCGTACGCGAAATGAACACTGCCAACAAGACCAAGTTTCAGTCCATGTTCAACACCATGGTGACCAATTTTGGCAATGACGGCGACAACGATGACAAAGTGAATACCGCGTCGATCGTCTATGACAACATGATGAATGCGGCTTACCGTTACTTCAACGGCTTTGATCGCTTCGGCACCACCGATCTGCCCAGCGGTTCCCAGTTGGACCTGAGGGACTACACTGGCAGCACCGTGAATACGACCAAAATGCCGGCTGGCTCGCTGGCCGGCAACTCGCTCTCGAGCTCTACAGCCACCACCTACACGGCACCCGGCTCCGCAAACAGTGGCTGCTCAAAGAATTTCATCATTTTCATCGGCAATGGCTATCCGAATCAGGCCGGGTCAATCGCCGACTTGTCGGCGGCGGCCAGCCTCGGAGGAATTTCCGATTCCGCCACGCTGACAGCGATCACCACCGCCGTGCCTAGTGGAAGCCCCCGCATCGCAGATGAATGGGCTCGTTTCATGTATACCTACGGCGTCAAATCGACGGTTGATGATCCCAAAAGTTCGACCTCACCCAAGGCCAAGCTGGTTAACAAAATCGCCACTTACACTATCGACGTGTGCAAGGATGCCTGCGAAGCCGATCAGGCAACATTGCTGAAGAGCATGGCCAAGGTCGGTGGCGGAAAATATTTCAAATCCACCAGCAAAGAGGAAATCAAGAACGCGATGTCGCTGATCTTTGCCGAGATTCAGGCCGTCAATAGTGTGTTCGCTTCCGCCACGCTGCCGATTTCCGTCAACACTCAAGGCACCTACGAAAACCAGGTGTACATCGGGGTATTCCGTCCGGATGGCGGTTCGCGGCCGCGCTGGTTTGGCAACCTCAAGGAATACAAGTTCGGCCGCTATTGCGATGCCGATCGCAATGAAAAAGTACTGATCGATACGACTCGCAGCCTGGTCAATGGCATCATTCCGGCGACCCTCACCGGCAATGCCACGGGCACAGTGACCGGCACCTTCAGCGGCACACTGACCAACGTCGCCGGGGTGTCCACCGCCGTCAGCGGCACGGTTTCCGGCACCGTCAGCGGCACGGCTTCCGCCCATCTGGCAGCGACGTTTGGCTCTTCACCCGGCACCACCGGTAGTCCTGCAGCGGATAGCGGCGGCGGTACGGTAACCGGCACCATTACCGGTACCGGTACCGGCACCGGGACATCTACATTCGCAGGATATTTGAGTGCGACGCCTTCCATCTCCGGTACCTTCACGGCAAGCGACGAGCGTATTGGCGACGATGTGCCGGCCCCCAGTTGCGGCAGCGATGCCAGCGGCAAGATACCACTCAGCCTTTACATGGGTGACAAGAACGGCTACCGGGCGATCGACGAGGAAGGCAACACCGGCTTCATCGACCTCTCGGCCAAGAGCTACTGGACCTCGGCTTCGAGCTTCTGGGCCGCATCCCCCAATGCCACTGCCGGGTCGAGCGACTCGCCGGACGGGCCGGAAGTCGAGCGCGGCGCGGCGGCACAGCGTTTGCGCACCGTTTGGGCCGAGTCGGCAACCTCGCCCCATCCGGACGGACGCAAACTGTATACCTGTCTTGGCACCTGCCTTGCCGCAGCCGCCACCACGTCGCAGAAGACCCTGTCCAACAATGCGATAACCACCAGCAATACCGAAGTTACCGCCGCACTGGCCGCGCCCAGCGGCTCGGCGACGATTTCCTCACTGGTCCGCTCGGGCGATACGGTAACAGCTACAACCACGGCTGCACATGGTTTTGCTGACGGCTCGGCGACCATTGCCGGAGCCACGCCCACCGACTACAACGGCACCAAGACCATTACCGTTACCGATACGACGCATTTCACCTACGTGTTGAACGAGTCGCCGACCGACGCGATCGACATCACCGCCACGGCGACCAAACCCAGCGGTGGCACGATTGACGTCACCAGTATCACGCTCTCCGGAACCACGCCTGGAACCACGGTCACCGCGACGGTCAAAACCAGCCCGGCCCACGGTCTCAGTGTCGGGAGCGCGACCACTATTACCGGTGCCGCCCAGAGCATCCTCAACGGAGTCAAGACTGTGGTTACAGAAGACACGGGGATAACCTTCACTTTCAACGTGGCATTGCCCTCCAACCCTACGACTCCGCTGGCCGGCACGGCAACCATCAAGTGTGGCGCCACGGCCTCGAATGAAACCGCGACGGCAACCTGGGACTCGAGCAACGGTCGCTTCACCTTCAATAAAAGCGCCAGCGGCAACTACGGCACCTACCCCGCCGGCTGCCGCAACGCCACGACTGGGGCCACCGTCACAGTATCCCGGGCCGCCGATTCCAAGTACAACGGCTCCTGGACAGTTGTCTCGGCGGGCAATGCGACTGTGACGGTCGGCACCCTGGCCGCAGCGGCCACCGCGACTTTATCGGACGCCGGTACGAGCATGACGGCAACTACATCAGGAACGGCGTTCCCCATCAAAATCAACCGAACGCTGGGCAGCGCCACGGCGACGGCAGAGACTTACCTTAATGCGACCGACCGGACTGCCGGTACCCCAACACAGGTTCACGGTTTTACCACCACCGACACCATCATTATTTCCGGCGCAACGCAAACCCAGTACAACGGCAGTTTTAGTCCCAGTGCCGTACCCACTACCACCACGTTCACCTTCGGTCCGATTACGTTGACGCCGACTTCGCCGGCCACCGGAACCATCACGGCGACGACCGGTTCAGGCACTGCAGGACCCGATACCACCAATCTGATTTTGTGGACTCGCGGCAAGGACTTGTGGGAGGACGAGGATCTCAATTCGTCCCTGACCAACGTTCGCGCGAGTATTCATGGCGATGTTCTGCATGCCCGTCCTGCAGTGGTCAACTACGGTAGCAGCATCGGTATCGTCGGCTTTTACGGTTCCAATGACGGTTTCCTGCGTGCCATTCATGGTGGCACAGCGAGTGTCGACGGAGAAGAGAAGTGGGCCTTCATTCCCAGCGAGTTCATGAACTACACCAAGCTGGCACGGCTGTATTCGAACAGTGGCGCCATTCGCTACCCCATTACCAATTTGTCGTGTTCGATCACCCCGACGCCAACCGCACGCGACTATTTCTGGGACGGTCCGGTCACCATCTATCAGAGTCCAGACGGCACCGCATCGGTGGCACCCACCAAGACCTGGCTGTTCGCTACCATGCGTCGCGGGGGGCGGGCGCTGTATGCGCTGGACGTGACCAATCCGGATACACCGAAATTCATGTGGCGTATCAACAATTCCACGACCGGATTCTCGGAACTGGCGCAAACATGGTCGGAGCCGAAGATTGCCAAGCTCCAGGGGACCTTTACTCGGGCGGACGCGACTGCGGTTACCGACCCGATCGTTCTCGTTTTCGGTGCCGGATACGACGCCACGCAAGAGGATAAGCCGACCGGCAGCCTGGTCACTCCCACCATGGGTCGGGGCGTGTTTGTAGTTGAGGCCGAAACCGGACAGTTGATCCAGTTCTTGCAGCCGACCACCGGTATCACTGGCTATAGCTTTGCTGCAGACGTCAGCGTACTCGATTTGAATAATGACGGCTATGTTGACCGAATCTATGCCGCTGATACCAATGCCAACATCTTCCGTTTCGACACGGTGCAGTCGGTCACCAACGTGGCCAGCAGCACCTACTGGAAGCGCTACCACATTGCCAAAGTGGGTGACTACGACTACAACGGCGGCAACAACGCGAGAAAATTCCTGTTCCAGCCGGAAATCCTGCCCTTCACCCATGGTGGCGTGGTCAAGGCCATGGTCCTAGTTGGCAGCGGCAATCGGGAAAAGCCGCTGCCCAACTACTCGAATAGTGGTACGACCAACACGTTGAGTTGTCCGGGGTTCTATACCGATACCTACTACTCCACGCTTGCGTCGGCGAGCAAGGTCAACGATCGCTTCTTCGGCTTGCTTGACGCCGTACAAACGGGTGATGTTGAGGCGACGGTCAATGCGGACCCGATCGTGTATGGCGATTTGCAGCAGATCAATTCCAACACGGTTTCAGACACATCGCTGACGGCCTTCAACCTTTCCAGTTCAGATCGCGGCTGGCAAATGCTGCTGCGCAACGACCCGGATGGAAACGGCGCACGCAACGAAGAAAAGACGGTGAATTCGGCGCGGGTGGTGGCCGGCACGGTGTATTTCGGAACCAATACGCCGGTTTCACCTAACCCAAGCGCAGGAATCTGCTCCAACCTGGGAGAGGCGCTGGGCTACGCGGTCGACCCCTTCACCGGCTTGCCTTCAATCAATCGCGACGAATCGACCAGCGGTGGCGTCGCCACCTATACCAGCGCCGACTATGCCACCAAGTTTTCCGGCGGCGGTCTGCCCCCGACGGTGACGGCAGGCGTGGTATCAATCGGCGGCACCCCTTATCGCTTCATTATCGGCGGTGGCGCTACCGGGGCGACCTCAGCCTCCTCTATCGGGGGCACGCGCAGCGTCCTCGATCTCAAGGGAACGCGGTCCCGGCTCTATTGGTCATATGGCGCCGATGATTGACTCAGAACACCGCCAACACACGTACTTTCCTTTGAGTCTCCGTCCCTCCCTTTCGCTTAAGCCAGTTCCTTTGGCAAGGGAAAGTTTACGTTTTCCTCAACGCCTTCCAGCAACTGCACCGGACCGGCACCCAGTGCCATCAGACGATCAACCACACCGCCTACCAGAATTTCCGGTGCAGAAGCGCCGGCGGTGACGCCCACCCGAGGATTGGAGGCCAGCCACGCTGCCTCAATCTGATCGGCGCCGTCGACAAGATACGCCGGGATGCCACCGATCGCCGCGACTTCGCGCAAACGGTTGGAATTCGAGCTGTTCCTGGAGCCGACCACGATCACCACATCGACCTTGCCGGCCATCGCCTTGACGGCGTCCTGGCGGTTTTGCGTGGCGTAGCAAATGTCGTCCTTGCGCGGCCCGACAATGTCGGGGAAACGGGCACACAGGGCGTGCACGATGACTCGGGCGTCGTCCACCGACAACGTGGTCTGCGTTACATACGCCAAATGAACATTTCGTGCCGTTACCTGCCCGCGAAGCGGAATCCCAGGTACGCAAAGCTCACCATCGCCGGAGTGTTGCGTCCCTGCGGGAACTTTTAGCTGAGCGACGTCCTCGACGTTTTCCACCAGATACATGCGGCCCGTTGCCTGCCCCATGGTGCCTTCCACTTCGGGATGCCCTTTGTGGCCGATCATGACGATCTCGTAGCCTTGCTTGTGCAGGCGAGCGACTTCGAGATGCACCTTGGTCACCAGCGGACAGGTGGCATCGAAGACCTTCAAGCCGCGCTTTGCCGCCTCCAGCCGCACCGTTTGCGGTACGCCATGCGCACTGAATATCACCGTTGCGCCGTCAGGCACTTCATCCAGCTCTTCGACAAACACTGCGCCCTTGGCCTTGAGGCCATCGACCACATAACGGTTGTGCACCACTTCATGCCGGACATAAATGGGTGCGCCGAACTTTTCCAGTGCGCGTTCGACTATGGCGATTGCGCGCTCGACACCGGCACAAAAACCTCGTGGGTTGGCCAGGACAATATTCTTCATAGTATTCCGATGATTTCGACTTCAAAGCGAACTGGCTTGCCGGCCAGCGGATGGTTGAAATCCACCAGTACGGCTTCGTCATCCAGTTCGCGCACGATACCCGTAAATTTCTCACCGCCGGGGGCGACGAATTCGATCAGCCCATGCAACTCCGGGCTGGTGTCGGGCGGTAGCGCGCTGCGTGCCATGCGCTGAGTCAGCTGCGGATTGTGACTACCAAAAGCCTGCTCGGCTTCGAGCAGAAACACATGGCGCTCACCCACATTGATGCCGATCAGGCAGTGTTCCAGCGGTGCGGCCAGTTCGCCGCTGCCCAGCTGCAATGTGGCCGGGCTCGATTCGAAGGTACTGATCAGTTCGGTATCGTCGCCGGTCGCGACGCGATAGTGAAGTGTGATCAGGTTGCCTGCACATACGGTTTCATTCATGAAGATTCCTTGCTAAAACGGAACTGGTGCAAAAGCATCAGCACGACGCCCACGGAAATCGCCGAGTCGGCCACGTTGAACGCCGGCCAATGATAGCCCGCCAGGTGGAAGTCGAGAAAGTCGACCACCGCATCAAAGCGCAGTCTATCGATGACATTACCAATCGCACCTCCCAGAATCAGCGACAAGGCCGTTGGCAGCAGCCGTTCCTGCGCATGTTGGCGCAACAGCTTTAACAGCCAAACTGATATACCCAAGGCGAGGGCTATGAAAAACCATTTCTGCCAGCCGCCTGCGCTGGCCAGAAAACTGAAAGACGCGCCAGGATTGAACACCAGAACGAGATTGAAGAATGACGTCACGAACTGTCGCTCCATGTGACCAAGACTGGCCAGAATCCAGGCCTTGCTGCCCTGATCTGCCACCATCACGATCAGCGCCAGTCCAAGCCAGCGCACGAATCCCGCTGTGGTATTAGGCAAACTCGCGCGCCTCACCGCTACCGAACAAATTGGATGTGCAGCGTCCGCACAGTTCGGGGTGTTCGGGGTCGCGGCCGACATCCTCACGCCAATGCCAGCAGCGTACACATTTGACATGGGCAGTTGGCGTGACGATAACTGCTTCGGCGCCCGCATCGCTGGCTTTTACCAGCACTGTTTTCGAGCACACCAGAACAAAGCGCAAGTCATCTTCCAGACCGGCGAGTACGTCGTAACGTGCGCCACTGGCGCGTATCTCGACTTCTGCCTGCAGTGAAGAGCCAATCTTGCCTTCCATGCGCTGCTCTTCCATCGCCTTGGACACCTCGGCCTTGACCTCACGCAACAACGCCCATCGGTGAAGCAGATCGGACTCGCCTTCCGCTGCCGGCAGTTGATGCCAGGTAGCGAGCATCACGCTGTCGCTGTCCCCGGTAAGTTGCCAGATTTCTTCGGCAGTAAATGACAGGATAGGTGCCATCAAGCGAGTGACGGTTTGCAGGATATGCCATAACGCGCTTTGCGCGGCACGGCGCGGCCGCGAATCGGCAGCCGTGGTGTAGAGACGATCCTTGAGGATGTCGAGATAGAAAGCGCCCATATCTTCCGAACAGAAATTCTGCAGCGCCTGCACGGTCTTGTGAAATTCGTAGCGCTCGTAATCTGCGGTGCACTGCTCCTGCAATTGCCGCGTCAGCGCCAGCGCATAGCGGTCGACCTCCAGCCATTCGGTCGGCGGCACCATTTGTGTCGAGGCGTCGAAGTCGGCGGTATTGGCCAGCAGAAAGCGCAAGGTGTTGCGCACGCGCCGATAGACCTCGACCACGCGATCGAGAATTTCCTTAGAGATGGACAATTCGCCGGAGTAGTCGGTAGCGGCCAGCCACAGCCGCAAAATTTCGACACCGAGACGATTGCCGACCTCCTGCGGCTCAATGCCGTTACCCAATGACTTGCTCATCTTGCGGCCTTGGGCGTCGACGGTGAAGCCATGCGTCAGCAACGCCTGATAGGGCGGCTTGCCATCGATTGCGCAACCGGTCAATAGCGAGGAGTGGAACCAGCCACGATGCTGGTCCGAGCCTTCGAGGTACATATCTGCATGACGCCCGGAATCGGCATAGGTTTCCGGATGCGAGCCGCGCAGCACATGCCAGTGCGTGGTGCCGGAATCGAACCAGACATCCAGTGTGTCATTGATCTTGATGTACTGATCGGCATCGGCGCCCAGCAGTTCGGCGGCATCGAGTTTGAACCAGGCTTCGATGCCTTCGAGTTCGACACGCTGTGCCACCTTTTCCATCAGCGCAGTGGTATCCGGGTGCAACTCGCCTGTGGCCTTGTGCAGAAAGAAAGGGATCGGCACCCCCCAGTTGCGCTGACGCGAGATGCACCAGTCCGGCCGGTTGGCGATCATGGAATGCAGCCGGGCCTGACCCCAGGCAGGATAGAAAGCTGTGCTGGCGATTCCATCGAGCGCGAGATCACGCAGACTGGGCCCGTTGTCCGGTTTCAGGTCCATGCCGACAAACCATTGCGCCGTGGCCCGGTAGATCACCGGCGTCTGATGGCGCCAGCAATGCATGTAGCTGTGGGTAATCTTTTCGTGCGAGAACAGGGCGCCGACCTCGGCGAGCTTTTCGACAATGACCGGATTCGCTTTCCAGATGTGTTGTCCACCGAAGAAGGGCAAGGTATCGACATAAACACCGTTGGCCTGCACCGGGTTGATGATGTCGTCAAAACTGAAGCCGTTCCGGGTACAGGAAATAAAGTCTTCAACCCCATAGGCAGGTGCCGAATGCACAATGCCGGTGCCGGCGTCCAGCGCCACATACTCGGCGACAAACACCGGCGAACGACGCTCGTAGAACGGATGATTGAACTCGATGCGCTCCAGTGACTCGCCCTTGGCGGTGGCGACAATGCGGCCTTCGAGAGCAAATCGTTGCAAGCTGGATTCGACCAGATCCTGGGCAAGAATGACCAGTCCTCGCGAAGTTTCGACCAGTGCATAGTCGGCTTCGGGATGCACATTGAGCGCCTGATTCGCCGGAATGGTCCATGGTGTAGTGGTCCAGATCACGGCATAGGCCGGTGCCGACAAAGCGGCGAGACCGAAGGCGGCAGCGAGCTTTTCAGGCTCGGCACATACCAGCCCGACATCGATGGCGGGGCTTTGCTTGTCGGCATATTCGACTTCGGCTTCGGCCAATGCTGAACCGCAATCGAAACACCAATTCACCGGCTTCAGACCCTTGAACACCCAACCGCGCTTGACCATCTCCGCCAGTGCGCGAATTTCGCCGGCTTCGTTGGCGAACGCCATGGTGAGATAAGGATTGTCCCAATCGCCGAGCACGCCGAGACGAATGAAACCCTTCTTCTGGATTTCAACCTGGGCCGCAGCGAACTCCCGGCACAACTCGCGCACCTTGTCGGCTGGAAGCTTCTTGCCGTGCTGTACTTCAATCTTGTGCTCGATGGGCAGGCCATGACAGTCCCAACCCGGCACATAGGGTGCATCGAAGCCGGCGAGTGTCTTGGAGCGGACAATGATGTCCTTGAGAATTTTGTTTACCGCGTGACCGAGGTGAATATCGCCGTTGGCATAGGGCGGACCATCGTGCAGCACGAAGCGCGGGCGCCCCTTGGCTGCGTCACGAATCTTCCAGTAAAGCCTTTTCTCCTGCCAATCTTTTACCCAGCCCGGCTCACGCTTGGCGAGATCGCCCCGCATCGGGAAGGGTGTGTCCGGCATGTTTAGGGTCTTGCGATAGTCAGCCATGAGTAGTGCCGTTTGAAGAACGAGTATTGAAATAGGTCCTTACGTCCGCAACATCGCGGGCGATCTGGGCTTTTAGCGCGTCGAGCGATTCAAACTTTGCCTCGGCGCGCAACTTGTACAGAAAATTAACATCAACGTGCTTGCCGTAGATGTCGCGATCAAAGTCGAGCAAGTGGACTTCCAGCACAGGCTTGAGACCCTCATCCACGGTCGGCCGCACACCGATGTTCGCCGCCCCGGGCAGCGGCTGCGCGTCGATGCCTGACACCGTGACGGCGAACACGCCGGCCAGCGGCAGTCGCTTGCGCCGGACCTGGATGTTGGCGGTTGGAAAACCGATCGTTCGGCCGACCTTCATGCCGTCCATCACGCGTCCTGCAATGACAAAGGGGCGGCCAAGGAGTTCTTCGGCCTGGTCGAGTCTGCCGGTGGCCAAGGCCTCGCGCACGGCGGAACTTGAAACACGAACCCCGCCGATATCCACGGTAGACATCGCCTCGACGACAAACTGATTTTCCTGTCCGGCGCGTTGCAGCATCGAAAAATCACCGCCTCGCGCACGACCGAAGCGGAAGTCATCACCGATGATCAGGTGCTTGACCGACAAGCCCTGCAACAGGATCCGCTCGATGAACTGTTCGGCCGTCAACGCCGCAAGCTGGCGGTTGAAACGGCACACATGGACGCGGTCGACCCCGCAATCGGCCAGCAGTTCGAGTTTGTCGCGCAGGCTGGCCAATCGCGCCGGGGCTTGCTCCGGTGCAAAGAGTTCGCGCGGATGCGGCTCAAAGGTGAGCACCGTTGCCGGTAGCCCCATTTCACGTGCCTTGACCGTCAGTTCCGCAAGAAGGCAGCGATGGCCACGATGTACACCATCGAAATTACCGATGGTCAGTACCGTAGACGTCGTTGCGTGCTCGGGGACACCGCGAAAAACCAGCATGGGATTGATGCAGCAGGAGAAAGCGGGCGATTATATCAAGCTAAGCCGTTGCGATCCGCCGCAAAACCCTGCCAATGGGCCCGCACCCGCCTCAATCCAGCCGGGCCAGCTTCGATTTGGCCAAAGGCGGGTTCTTGGCGAAATAGCGGCGGATCCCTTTGAGAATGGCTTCGGCCATCTGATCCTGGTAGTCCTCGTCGTTGAGTCGCGCTTCTTCCTCGGGATTGGAAATGAAGGCAGTTTCGATCAGGATCGAGGGAATATCCGGCGCCTTCAGCACGGCAAAACCGGCCTGCTCCACATGCGCCTTGTGCAGGGTGTTGATGCGGCCCAGTTCCCCCAGCACATGCTTGCCCAGTTTGAGACTGTCATTAATCGTGGCTGTCTGCGACAGATCGAGCAGGGTGCGCGCGAGATAGGGATCTTTCACGCCGATATTCACGCCACCGACCAGATCGGCGGAGTTTTCCTTGTTTGCCAGCCAGCGGGCGGCTGAACTCGACGCACCGTTCTGGGACAGAACAAACACGCTGGAACCCCGCGCCGTGCTCTTGATGAAAGCATCCGCATGCACCGATACGAACAGATCGGCTTGCACTCTGCGGGCTTTCTTTACCCGTTGCTGCAGCGGCACGAAATAGTCGCCGTCGCGCGTCAGTACCGAACGCATGTTGGGCGTAGCGTCTAATTTTTTCTTCAGGCGACGCGCCACCGAGAGCGTCACGTTCTTTTCATAGCTGCCGCGGCGACCCACCGCACCTGGATCCTCGCCGCCATGCCCCGGATCGAGAACAATCGTCACCAAACGTGCGATCTCGGGCGACGACGACTTATCCTGCGAGACTTGCGGGCTGTTCTTCTGCGTCGATTTGTGATCATCACCCAACGACGTATCGATTTTCAGGGACGCTTCGTTTTTTTCCAGCAGTGCCATCAGAGGATCGATGGGTTCTATCGGATACAGGTCGAGTACCAGGCGGTGGCCATACTCGCCAATCGGCTTCAAGGAGAACACCTGCGGCTCGACGCGACCTTTGAGCTCGATCACCAGACGAACGACATCCGGCTTGTTGCGTCCGGCGCGTATCAACCTGATATAGGGATCGGATTCAAGGATCTTTGACGGCAGTGTCTGCAACACCGAATTGAACTCGACACCCTCCAGATCCAGCACCAGCCTTTCCGGATCCTGCAACAGCAGGTGAGAATACTTGATGGCATGGTCGTGTTCCAGCGTTACCCGCGTGTAGTCAGGGGCAGGCCAGACACGGACGGCAAGAACGCTGCTGACTGCCGTAGCACCAGCGCCGACTTTTGAGACCAGCAGCGTCAGGGTGGCCGCAGCACACTTGAGGACATCACGCCGGTCAGGCATGTCCGTCCCCTGACACTAATGGCGCTGATGCGGGCGATACGGCCGACGCAGCCTTTACCACAGGACTCGACACACAACTCGATTCGCATATCTGCCGCGGGCAGATACGGTGCGGCTTTGTCGGGCCATTCGACCAGACAGATTCCGTTTTCTGAAAAATATTCGTCGAGCCCAGCATCGAGATATTCTTCCGCCTGATTGAGTCTATAAAAATCAAAGTGATAGAAGTTTAATCCAGAAACCACATGAAGTTCAAGTAGTGCGTAACTCGGGCTCTTGACGGGTCCGTCCTCGCCGGCTGCGCGCAACAGTCCTCGGACCAGCGTGGTTTTGCCGGCACCAAGATCGCCTTCCAGCCAGATCACCATGCCCGGCGAGAGATTTGTCGCCACAGCGGCACCCAGAGCCAGTGTTTCCTCCTCGCTGGACAGGGCTAAAGTAAGATGGTCGGCATGCATCGCGATGAAGTGAATTGGTCGGACCTGAAAACAAATATTCGGCGTTGGGGTCTGGAACTAGGCTTTGACGCTATCGGTTTTTCCGGCGTGACGATTACCGACGCCGAGAAAAACCTTGACGCATGGCTTGCGGCCGGCTTCCACGGTGAAATGGATTATATGGCGGCTTATGCCGCTGATCCGACAACCGGCGCGGCAAACAAACGCGCCCATCCGGACGCGCTGATCCCCGGCACGCGCAGCATCGTCACGGCTCGCATGAACTATCGCACCCATGCTTCCGACTCCGGTGAAGCACTTGACGACTCCGGCCGTGCCTTCATTTCGCGCTACGCACTGGGCCGCGACTATCACAAACTGCTGCGCACTCGCCTGCAAAGGCTTGCCGACAGAATCAATGCCGAAATCGGGGACTTCGCTTTCAGGGTGTTCACGGACTCCGCCCCGGTGATGGAGGTTGCGTTGGCACACGCCAGCGGGCTGGGCTGGCGCGGCAAGCACACACTCCTGCTGGATCGTGAGGCAGGCTCGTATTTTTTTCTTGGAGAGATTTTTTCCGACCTGCCACTGCCTCCCGACGCCCCGGTGACCGATCATTGCGGCCAGTGCACGGCCTGCATTGACGCCTGCCCGACCCATGCCATCGTCGCGCCCTACCACCTGGATGCAAGACTCTGCGTGTCCTATCTCAGCATCGAACACAAGAACAGTATTCCGGAAGCGCTACGCCCCCTGATCGGAAATCGGATCTATGGCTGCGATGACTGCCAATTGGCCTGCCCCTGGAATCGCTTTGCACCACTCACCCGGGAACCGGACTTTGCTCCGCGCCAGCAACTGGATCGAGCGCGCCTGATCGAACTGTTCGCCTGGGAAGAAAGCGAGTTCAACGATCGACTGGCCGGGTCGCCAATCCGTCGTATCGGATTCGAGCGCTGGCTACGCAATATTGCCGTTGCGCTGGGCAATTCCGTCCGCAGCGAAGAAGTGCTCATCGCCTTGCGCTCACGTGCCGGGCATACTTCGGCGCTGGTTCGCGAACACGTGCGCTGGGCACTGGAACAGCACGGCGAAGTCGTGCCGGTATAGGGAGTGGCTGCGGTGTTCCAAAGACACTGCCGCCGAAAACGATTTGCCTAGTCGGTCGCCACTGGGCGCGAAGGGTCGGCACACCATTCACTCCAGGACCCCGGATAGAGTTTCGAGCCGGAAAACCCTGCCAGTTCCATTGCCAGCAAATTGTGGCAGGCGGTAACACCGGAACCGCACTGCTGCACCACGCTGGCAGCCGGCCTGTCACCCAGCATGGCCGCAAACTCCTTGCGCAATTCTTCTGAGGGTTTGAAATAACAGCCGTCATCGTCAAGGTTCTCAAAATAGAACCGGTTCACCGCACCCGGAATGTGACCACCCACGGGATCGAGTGTTTCGTTCTGGCCACGAAACCTCTCGGGACTGCGGGCGTCGACGACCAGCATCCGCTGCGAATGCAGATCGGCCAGCACCTGACCGGAGTCGACCGTCATGTCCTGCGGCGAAGCCTTGAATTGTCTCGCTTCAACTTTTGTTGCCGACTCCTCCAGCGTCCGCCCGCTTCGCTTCCAGCCTGCAAGCCCGCCGTCGAGTACCGCAACGCGTTCATGTCCCAACCAGCGCAGCATCCACCAGACACGTGATGCGAAAATGCCGCCTTCATTATCATAGGCAACGACCTGCGTAGATTCGTCGACACCGCAGGCAGACATGCGCTCGACAAAGTCATCAATTTGCGGCAAGGGATGCCGTCCATTGCCCCTGCTGCGGGTGCCGGAAAGATCCTCATCCAGATGCAGAAACAAGGCACCGGGAATGTGGCCGCGGTTGTAGGCCGAACGTCCGTACTCGAGGTTTGTCAAATCGTGGCGGCAATCGAAAATTCGCCACTCCGGATGCGCAGCCAGTTCTTCGACTCTCACCAGGAACTTTGTGGGTGCAGATGCCATTGACCTGTTCACTCGCCTTTTTCGGCGAGCCAGCTGCGGGCTTCTTCCTCGTTGTCAAATATTGTCATGTCGGCATTGACAAACAACTGCGACAACCAGGCGCTCCAGGTTACCCACTGACTGTCGGTAATGACTGCGATACGCCGAAAATCTCCCGAGTGCTGTCGCGAAAAACGGATTTCCTCCCAAGCCATATCGACCGTAAAGTCGGCCATATCGCGCAAATCCACCAGTAGATCGACGGGGCCGGAAAACTTGATCTCGAAAAGAACCAGTTCTTCGAACTCCTTGAAGTCGCCCAGGGTAAATTCGCCAAACACGGCGAACTCGACCAGATGGTCCTTATGTTGTGTGGTGATCATGGTGAGCCTCCTTGGCAGGGAGAATAATCAGCGGAGGCTGAAAAGACAATGGAACCCTGCGGTTATTTTTTAAGCCCATGGGCTCAAAGCAAAAACAAAGGGCCCGCAAGCGGGCCCGTAGCGCGATAGCCTGCTTCGCTTACTTCTTTGCTTTCTTGCCGGAGACAGCCAGCTTGAAGCTCGCTCCTGCACTGAACTTCGGTACGGTCGTTGCGGGGATCTTGATCGTGGCACCCGTCTTTGGGTTCTTGCCGGTGCGCGCCGCGCGCTTGGACGACTTGAAAGTACCGAACCCGACCAGAGTCACACTGTCACCTTTCGAAACTGCCTTGACAACCGCAGCCATGATGCCATCGAGCGCCTTGCCCGCCGCAGCCTTGCTAATGTCCGCTTGTTTGGCGGCTATCTCAATCAGTTCTGCTTTATTCATGTTTTAGATTCCTCCTGAAAATTGCGGGCATCCAGCCCAAAAAATATTCTAAACCCTATGTCCCTTTGATGTACAAGGAAATTAGTCACGATCAGCGACCGACGTGGTGATGATGCCTCCACCCAGACAAACCCTGGACTCATAGAGCACCATCGATTGCCCGGGTGTCACCGCCCATTGCGGAGCGGCAAAGACTACCTCGCACTCCATGTCCGAAACACGCTCCACTTCGCACGCCGCATCCGGCTGGCGGTAGCGCGTCTTTGCCGCGTACACCCAGTGCGTGTGCGGTGCATCTCCAGCAATCCATGACAAATCCTGGGCCACCAGACTTCTGGACAGCAGCGCCGGGTGCTCATGCCCTTGCACGACCCAAAGGATGTTCTTCTCCATATCCTTGCCGGCCACGAACCAGGGTTCCTCGGGAGCACCCTTGACACCGCCGATGCCGAGACCCTCGCGTTGACCCAATGTGTAGTACATCATGCCGTCGTGTCTACCGATGACACGATCGGTGCCGAGCGCTCGAATTTCCCCGGGCTGTTTTGGCAGATAGCGTGCCAGAAATTCCCGGAAGGGCCGCTCGCCAATGAAGCATATGCCCGTCGAGTCCTTGCGCGCATGGTTCGGCAGGCCGGCTTCCTCTGCGATTCGCCTGACATCACGCTTGTAGAGATGGCCGACAGGAAACAGTGTTTTGGAAAGCTGCGCCTGATTCAGCCGATGCAGAAAATAACTCTGATCCTTGGTTCCATCCTCGGCCTTGAGCAACTGCCACTCGCCCAGGAATTCACGCACTTGCGCATAGTGACCCGTAGCGATCTTGTCTGCGCCGAGCTTCAACGCGTGATCGAGAAACGCCTTGAACTTGATTTCCGAATTACACAGTACATCCGGATTCGGCGTGCGCCCGGCCTGATATTCACGCAGAAAATCGGCGAAGACCCGATCGCGATACTCTGCGGAAAAGTTCACCGCCTCGAAATCAATGCCTATTACATCGGCCGCGGCCGCGGCATCGACCAGATCCTGGCGTGACGAACAGAATTCATCGTCATCATCATCCTCCCAGTTTTTCATGAACAGGCCGACCACCTCGTAGCCCTCTCGCTTGAGCAGCAGCGCAGCGACGGATGAATCGACACCGCCAGACAGGCCGACAATGATTTTCCCTTTGGACATCGATGTACTTCCTCTTATGCGATGGGTTTTGCTGCGCCGGAGTGCGGTCTCAGCTGTAGTGCCGGACGGCGTCCAGCGGATAGCGTTGTCCGGCCTGGTAGTCGGCAACGCATTGTCTGACCAACGGGCTGCGATGCCTTTCCAGGCTGGCATCGATCTCCTCGGGAGTCATCCAGACGGCGCGCAGAATCCCCGCATCAAGCGCTCGACCCGCTTCATGGGCACCCAGCTCCCCGCAATACGCGAAACGAAGATATGTCAGGTCGCCTTGCGGACGCTGCCACTGATATATCCCGACCAGGGCGGTAGGTCTAAATTCCCAGGCAGTCTCTTCCAAGGTTTCACGGACGCAAGCCTCGACCAGGGATTCGCCTTGATCCAGATGACCCGCGGGCTGATTGAAGCGCAAACCGTCCTCGGTTTCCTCCTCCACCATCAGAAACCGCCCATCGCGCTCGATCAGCGCAGCTACCGTGACATTGGGCTTCCAGATACGATTCATCCGCGCATTTTACCGCCCCTGCTAAAATCCGACTTTACTCAACGCAATGCTGGAGACCCACCATGTCCATGGCCGACCGTGACGGCTTTATTTGGTACGACGGCAAGCTCGTACCCTGGCGCGAAGCCACTACCCATGTGCTGACGCATTCGCTGCACTACGGGCTCGCGGTGTTCGAGGGCTTGCGTGCTTACAAGACAGCCTCCGGTACTGCGATCTTCCGCCTCAAGGAACATACCAACCGACTTTTTGCTTCGGCGCACATCTACCGCATGCCCATGCCTTACGACAAGGACGTCTTGATGGAAGCGCACAAGGAGGTCGTGCGCGCCAACAAGCTGGATTCTTGCTACCTGCGACCGATCGCGTTTTACGGCTCCGAAAAAATGGGTGTCAGCCCGCGCGGCGCAACGACACATGTCTCAATCGCTGCCTGGCCCTGGGGGGCTTATCTGGGTGAGGAAGGCATGGAGAAAGGCATCCGCGTCAAGACGTCGAGCTACTCGCGCCATCATGTAAACGTCAATATGGCGCGCGCCAAGTTCTCGGGAACTTACGCCAACTCCATTCTGGCAAATATGGAAGCCACCGATGAAGGCTACGACGAAGCCTTGCTGCTCGACGTCGAAGGCTTCGTTGCCGAAGGCGCCGGCGAGAATCTGTTCGTAGTCAAGGACGGCGTGATCTACGAGCCGGAAATTGCCTCGGCCCTGATGGGAATAACCCGCAACACGGTGATCACGCTGGCCGCAGAACTGGGCTACAAAGTCGTCGCCAAACGTCTCACACGAGATGACATCTACATTGCCGATGAAGCCTTCTTCACCGGAACCGCCGCAGAAGTCACACCAATACGCGAGCTCGATCGTCGTGTCATCGGCAGCGGAAGTCGCGGCCCGGTCACCGCCAAAATTCAGAGCCTGTATTTCGACGTGGTTAACGGCAAGGTGCCTGCCCACGCCGATTGGCTCTCCTATATCTAACACTCAAGTCTTCCGATACGACACCCCGAGGATGAAAGTCGTGTTAGATGCTTCCAAATACCGGTCGCCGCCCGGCCGCTGCGCGGCCCACGGCTTGCTTTGCACAGCCAGCCGGCTGCAGCGGCGCAACGCATGCGTTGCGAATTCCCGCCTCGCCCCCCTCGCGGGTGAGACGACTGCCTGGCTCGCTACGCTCGTCAATGTCACGCGCGTCGTGCCGGCTCTTTCACATTCATTCATTTCGAGGTAAATCATGTCCACTCTCGACGAGTCCCAACGCCAGGTCAGCGTCACCGCCCACGATCTGCCACTGGCTTGCCCGCGTCCCGGCGCGCCCTTGTGGGCGCGCCATCCGCGAGTCTTCATCGACTTGCTGAAAAGCGCATCCGGCGAAGCGGCCTGCCCATACTGCGGCACGCTCTATCGGTTTACCGGCGAGCGCCCCAAGGGTCATCATTGACGCCTTCCCGCAAAGCAGCGGTGTAGGCGTGCAACGCATTTTTCGAGCATGAAGGTTCTTGTTGTCGCTCCGTCCTGGATCGGCGACACGATTCTCGCTCAGCCTCTTCTCGGGCTGATAAAAAACCAAAAACCGGATATCCGCATCGAAGTGCTGGCACCTGGCTGGTCTGCGCCGTTGCTGGCCCGGATGGCGGAGGTCGATGCAGTCATCGGTAACCCGTTCCGGCACGGTGAGTTCGATTTGTCAGGGCGCCGCGCGCTGGGCCGCCGTCTCGCCAGCGCCGACTTTTCTGTCGCCTTTGTGCTACCCAACTCCTGGAAATCAGCGCTGCCACCTTTCTTCGCCGGGATACCCCGGCGCATCGGCTATCAGGGTGAAAGCCGCTACCTGCTGCTTAACGAGCGCCATCGACTCGACGTCGCCCTCCACCCGCAACTGGTGCAGCGTTACGCCGCCCTTGCCGGTCCCCTGCCGGAGTGTCTGCCTCAGCCACGACTGAACTCGACAATCGAACAGCAACAAGCGGCTCGGCGCGCCCTGGGTTTACCGCTGGACGCCCGACCCGTCATTTTCTGCCCGGGTGCCGAATTCGGTCCCGCCAAGCGCTGGCCGGCGCAGCACTTCGCGTCACTGGCTCAACTCGTTGCTAGCCCGCAGAATCCGGTCTGGCTACTCGGCTCGGACAAGGATGCCGTTGTCGGCGACGAAATCGTCGCCAGCTCAAACGGTTCCGCACGCAATCTTTGCGGCCAAAGTACGCTCGAACAGGCGATTGACCTGATCGCCTCGGCGCAAAGCGTGGTCAGCAATGATTCCGGGTTGATGCATGTCGCTGCAGCGCTGGGCAGGCCACTGGCTGCGCTTTATGGATCCTCGTCTCCCGCCTACACGCCACCACTTTCGCCTCACGCAAAAATCGTGTCGAGAAATCTTTCGTGCAGCCCGTGTTTCAAGCGTGAATGCCCGCTCGGTCATTTCGATTGCCTGAACGGAATTTCACCACAGCAAGTGGCTGACGTCATTGCGACGCATTCATCGCCATGACCGTGCCTAGCCAAAAGCTCTACGCCAGCCCGCAAGATGCGGAGGCTGCCTTTTACGAAGCACTCGAGAAAGGCGACATCGAGGCCATGATGAACGTCTGGGCCGAAGACGAAGACGTTGTCTGCGTGCATCCAGGCGGTCCGCGTCTGATCGGGTATGCCGCGATTCGCGAGGCTTGGCAGCGCGTTTTTTCCAATGGCAAACCTCTCAAAATAAGCTTGTCGCGCCAAACTGCCGTGACCACGCCCTTCGCCATGATCAGCACCGTTCTCGAACACATCGCCACGCGTGACGACGCGAGCCTGAGCGCCCCGGTCGCCGCCACAAATGTTTACGTACGAGGCGCGTTGGGATGGCGCATGGTGGCTCACCACGCCTCGCCGGTGCCGCCCGACAGTATTGGCGAGGCGCCGCGAATCCTGCATTGAACAAGCCGCATTCCCTGACGGCCTACGATTCGCCCGTCTGGCTGCCGGGCGGTCACGCACAAACCATCTGGCCGCTGCTGATCAAGGGACCGCTGCCCACCTATCGACGCGAGCGCTGGGAAACACCGGATCAGGACTTCATCGATCTGGACTGGGTTGCAGGATCGCAGGGCACACCCTGTGTCGTTTTGTTTCACGGCCTCGAGGGCAGCTCGCGCAGCCACTACGCGCGACGTCTGATGTTTGCCGTGGCGCAGCGCGGCTGGCATGGCGTGGTCGTGCATTTTCGCGGCTGCTCCGGCGAACCAAACCGATTGCCGCGTGCCTACCACTCGGGTGATTCTGCGGAGATTGACTGGATATTGAATCGGCTGCACACACGCGGTTTTGCCGCTTTGTTCGCGGCGGGCGTTTCGCTCGGCGGCAACGCCTTGCTCAAGTGGCTGGCGGAACAAGGTGCGCAGGCCGGCGAGGTGATCAATGCGGCTGCAGCGGTGAGTGCGCCGCTTGATCTGGCCGCCGCCGACACTGCGCTGTCATCCGGCTTCAACAGGATCTATGCGCGGCATTTTCTGCGTACGCTGATCCCTGCGGCTCAAGCCAAAAACCGACGTTTTCCTGGCCGCATTGATATTCAACGCACGCGGGCCGCGCGCACACTGCGCGAGTTCGACGATGCCGTGACCGCGCCCTTGCATGGCTTCAATGGTGTCGACCACTATTACGCGAGCAGTAGCGCCGGGCCCCTGCTGGGTGCTATACACATGCCGACGCTACTGCTGCACGCGATGAATGATCCGTTTCTTCCAACCACGGCCCTGCCTCGAGTAGAGTCCTTGCCCGCCAGCATTTCACTGGAAACCCACCCTCACGGAGGGCACGTCGGCTTCGTGCATGGGCCCCTGCCCGGCCTCATCGACTGGTTGCCGCAGCGCTTGTTGGCCCACTTTGATGCTTACATGCCCAACAACTACCCCGTGCGATAATCGAGACGCGTTCATTTCGTTGCAAATCACATGCAGACACCCGCACCCGAGATATTCAAGGCCTACGACATTCGCGGCATCGTACGCACGGCACTGACCGCCGATACGGTGCGCCTGATCGGACAAGCCCTTGGTACTGAAGCCATTGCACGCGGGCTCACGTCGATTGTCATTGGCCGCGACGGTCGCCTGTCCGGCCCTGAACTTGCAGGGGCGCTCGCCCATGGCATCACCGCAACCGGCGTTGATGTCATCGACATAGGCCGGGTGCCGACTCCGATGACCTACTTTGCGGCACATGAGTTGAAAGCCGGCGGCTGTGTCTCGGTGACCGGCAGTCACAATCCGCCTGAATACAACGGACTGAAAATGGTGCTTGGCGGACAAACCCTGTATGGAGAGATGATCCAGGACCTGCGACGCCGTATCACCAACGCCGACTTTTGCGAAGGCCACGGCCATGTGCGCCACGCCAGTGTGCGCCAGTCTTATATCGAACGTATTGTCGGCGACGTCAAATTATCGCGGCCGATGAAAATTGTCATCGATTGTGGCAACGGCATTGCCGGCAGTGTTGCGCCGGAACTATTCCAGCGTATGGGTTGCAACGTCACGCCGCTATTCTGTGAAGTCGATGGCCGGTTTCCCAATCATCATCCCGACCCGTCCAAACCCGAGAATCTGGCCGACCTGCAGCAAGCCGTGCACGATACGGGCGCCGATTTGGGTCTGGCGTTCGACGGCGACGGTGATCGCCTCGGCGTGGTGACGCGCGACGGCGAGATCATTTTTCCCGACCGGCAGCTGATGCTCTTCGCCGCAGACGTGTTGACCCGCAACCCGGGCGCCCAGATCATCTATGACGTGAAGTGTTCGCGCTGGGTAGCGGAGTCGATTCGCTTCCAGGGTGGCCGGCCACTGATGTGGAACACCGGTCATGCGCTGATCAAGACCAAGCTGAAGGAAACCGGCGCACCGCTGGCCGGTGAAATGAGCGGCCACATGTTTTTCAAGGAACGCTGGTTCGGTTTCGACGATGCGCTCTATACCGGTGCACGACTGCTCGAAATCATTTCGCGCTGGGACGACGCCAGCTGGCCGCTGAAGAATCTTCCCAACTCCATCTCGACGCCGGAACTCAACATCAAGATGAACGAAGGCGAGCCCCACGCACTAATGGCCAAGTTGCGGCGCAGCGGCCTGTTTCCTGGTGCGCGCGAACTGATCACCATCGACGGTGTGCGTGCCGAGTATGCAGATGGTTTTGGTCTGGCGCGCGCCTCGAATACCACGCCAGTGGTGGTGCTGCGCTTCGAGGCCGACACTCAGGCAGGGCTGGTACGCATCCAGAACGAATTCAAGGCAGCACTCGACGCTGCCTGGCCGGGGATCGATACGGAAGGCTTCTGACGCCGACGTATCGCCAGCGCTGTGCGTCCCTCCGGGGACTTTTACAGTTTCGAAGCAACCCAGGCTGCCACCGACGCGAGCGCTGCCGGCAGGGCTGCCGGATCGGTACCGCCGGCCTGTGCCATGTCGGGCCGCCCGCCGCCCTTGCCGCCAACCTGCTGCGCCACATGATTGACCAGTTCGCCGGCTTTCAGCGTGTCCGTGAGATCGGTGGTGACGCCTGCAATCAGACTCACCTTCCCCTCACGGCTGCTGGCCAGCACGATGGCCGCACTCTTGAGTTTGTCTTTGAGCTTGTCCAGCGTCTCGCGCAGCGCCGTGGTATCGGCACCCTCGAGGTTTGCGGCGAGCACCCGAATCACCACCCCATGGGCACCTTTGACATCGACCGCTTGCGCGACAAGATCGTCGCCTTGCGACGCCGCAAGCTTTGACTTCAGCCGCGCGAGTTCTTTTTCCAGGGCCTTTACGCTGTCCTGCATTTGCGCCACACGCATGGCGGCTTCCGTCGGGGGAGCTTTGAGCTCTGCAGCCACGGCATCGAGCAGGGACTGTTGCTGCTGAATACGCGCCACTGCCACATCGCCGCACACGGCCTCGATACGTCGTACACCCGCGGCCACCCCGGCTTCCATGACAATCTTGAACAGCCCGATATCACCCGTCCGGCCGACATGGGTACCACCGCACAGTTCACAGGATGACCCGATGTCGAGCACGCGTACCTCGTCACCGTATTTCTCGCCGAACAACATCATCGCTCCGGTTTTCTGGGCGTCTTCGAGCTTCATCACCCGAGCCTGCGTCGCCGCATTGGCGATCACTTCGGCATTGACCAGACGCTCAATGCGAACAAGTTCATCCCCTGTCACCGGTTGGGTATGGGCGAAGTCGAAACGCGTCTTGTCGGGATCGACCTGCGAGCCTTTCTGTTGCACATGGTCGCCGAGCACTTCACGCAAGGCCTTGTGCATCAGGTGCGTTGCCGAGTGATGGCGCACGATGCGTGCACGCGCCTGACCATCCACCCTTGCCGTCACGCCATTGCCGACTTTCAGGCTGCCGGTGCTCACCACGCCGTGGTGGCCGAAGACACTGGCCTGTATCTTCTGCGTATCCTCAACGGCAAAGATGCCGTGTGTCGAACGCAACTCGCCGACATCGCCGACCTGTCCGCCGGATTCCGCGTAAAACGGTGTGTCGTCCAGCACCACCACGCCGATCTCGCCTTCGACCAACTCGTTGACCGCCGTGCCATCCTTGTACAAAGCCAGAATATTGCCTTTTGCTTCCAGGGTCTCATAGCCGTGGAAACTGGTGGCCGGGCCTTCGTAGTCGAGATTGGCAGTCATCTTGAACTTGCCGGCGGCGCGCGCCTGGTCTTTCTGTCGCGTCATGGCGGCATCGAAGGCCGCACTATCCACGCTCATCTGTCGCTCACGACAAATATCCGCGGTCAGGTCGAGTGGGAAACCATAGGTGTCGTGTAGCTTGAACGCGGTTTCGCCGTTGAAGAGGTTGACGCCGGCTTTTGCCATTGACTCCAGCTCGGCTTCCAGGATCGCCATGCCGTGTTCGATGGTGGTGAAGAAGCGATCTTCCTCCTGCTTGAGCACGTCCATGACCCGCGCCTGACCGCTCGCGAGTTCGGGAAATGCAGCGCCCATCTCGGCAACCAGATCGGGAACCATGCGATGGAAAAAAGCACCGCGCGCGCCAAGCTTCCAGCCATGGCGGATGGCGCGGCGGATGATACGGCGCAAGACATAACCGCGCCCCTCGTTGCCCGGAATCACGCCGTCGGCAATCAGGAAGGAACACGCACGGATATGGTCGGCCAGCACCCGCAGGCTCGGACTGTCCATGTCGGCACCCGAGGTCTCGCGCGCTGCTGCGGCAATCAAGGCCTGGAACAGGTCGATCTCATAATTGGCATGGACATGCTGCAACACCGCCGAAATGCGTTCAAGACCCATGCCGGTATCCACCGAGGGCTTTGGCAGCGGATGCATGACGCCGGCCTCGTCGCGGTTGAACTGCATGAAGACGTTGTTCCAGATTTCGATGTAGCGATCACCGTCTTCATCTTCACTGCCCGGCGGACCGCCCCAGATATGGTCGCCGTGGTCGTAGAATATTTCGGTGCAGGGACCGCAGGGGCCGGTGTCGCCCATCATCCAGAAGTTGTCCGAGGCATAGCGCGCACCCTTGTTGTCGCCGATGCGAATGACACGCTCGGCAGGCATGCCGATCTCCTGGGTCCAGATATCGTAGGCCTCGTCGTCCTCGGCGTAGACGGTTACCCAAAGCTTGTCGGCCGGAAGTTTGAAGACATCAACCAGCAACTCCCATGCATACTTGATCGCGTCGCGCTTGAAGTAGTCGCCAAAGCTGAAATTACCCAGCATCTCGAAGAACGTGTGATGCCTCGCCGTGTAACCGACGTTTTCCAGATCGTTGTGTTTGCCGCCGGCGCGTACACATTTTTGTGAGCTGACGGCTCGACTGTAGCTGCGCTTGTCAAAGCCGAGAAAAACGTCCTTGAACTGGTTCATTCCGGCGTTGGTGAACAGCAGTGTCGGATCCTCGTGCGGCACCAGCGAACTGGAGGCCACTATCTGGTGGCCTTTCGACGCAAAAAAATCGAGGAACTGTTGACGAATTTCAGAGCTTTTCATGGCGAGAGAGCGTTCTTCGATGCAAAGCGAGGATTTTACGCCAGCAGGATGCATCCCACAGAGGGGTATCGTCCACTTCCTGCCGGGACATAAAAAAGCCCGCGCAAGCGAGCTTTGACCGAGCCTATTTGGTGCTTACTTACATTTCCGCAGCGGACCAAAGGTCGGGACGATCGGTAAACACTGCACTGACGCCCATGGCAAACAGCTGCCCCACCTCATCGCGCTGATTGACCGTGTAACAAGCCAGCTCATACCCGTCAGCAAGTACTGCTTTAGCCATGTCGGCTGTCAGTTTTCGCGCCGACGAATGCAGGGCAATCGCCCCCAGTTCGGCCAAGCGTTCCCGCCAGTCGGCCGGAATCGCCCCGACCAGCAAGGCTCGCGGTAGCGTCGGGGCTTCCGCTGCTGCCGCTTGTAAAGCCTCAGGCGAAAAGGAGGAGAACACCAGGCGGCACTTTGCTGCTGCGGCGTGGCGCGCCACGACTTGTCCGGTCTCTGTTTCCAGTCCTGACGAGGGCTTGATTTCGACATTGGCCCACAATCCCAGCTCCGCGCATAGCCGCAAAACCTGATCCAGCGTTGGCACCGGCTCCGCGGTAAATGCCGGGTGATGCCAGCCACCTGCATCCAGCTGGATGATCTGGCTGCATGCCGAGTCCGCCACCCGCCCGCGCCCAGAAGTAGTGCGCTCCAAAGTCTCATCGTGGATCAGAACAGGCACGCCGTCAGCGCTCAGCATGGTGTCAAACTCGACACCTTGACACCCGAGACGGGCCGCAATGCGCAATCCTGCCAAGGTATTTTCGGGTGCCAGTGCACCGCCGCAGCGATGCGCAATGATGCGCGGATAAGTCATCGCGGAGCAACGCGGACGGCGCTCGGCGGCGTTGCTATCGCCTCATTGACACGGCGGACGGTGTTATCCAGAGCCTCCTTTGCCGCACGGCCGTTATTCCAGACAAATTCCACTTCCTCACCGAGAAACTGATGCAGACGATCGCGAATCAGCCCGTGCTTTATCCGGGTGCTGCCTTTGCGCGAAACAGACAATCGCTTCTCTGCAGCGTCCAGCAAATTGCGAGGAATGTCCGAATCATGCAAAGCTGCAACAGCCTTTGGAGTCATCGGTAGGTAGCTGGTGGCGTGAACCCATTCCTTTTGCACCTCTGGTCGCATCAGAAAGGTGACGAAACGAGCGACCAACTTGTCCTCTTCCTTTTTGTTCCCCGCCAGAACCCACAAACCAGCACCGTCAGGCAGCACATCATTCGGCTTTGGGGTATACACATCGTCGTAGTAGGGCAGGGGCCCGACACCGACATCGATCCCTGTACTCCTGGCGTCGGCGTAGAGGGACGATTCGCTGGTCAGCATCGCGCACTCTCCACTAAGAAAACGCGCATTGCCCTCACGGCCCGGCCCGGAATAATGAAAGTAGTCGCTCTTTTGCCAGCTCGCAAGCAAGGCAAGATGTTTGACGTTGACCATGCCGTTCGCCAATACGGTATTCAACTTGCCGATTTTGGCCATCATCGGCTCACCGGCTTGCATCGACACATTCTCCGAGTGGATCCACGCAAAACGAGCTGTGGTCAGCGGGCATTTGCTTCCTTTGTCACGAAGCGCTCCGGCCGCCTCCTGCAAGTCCCACCAAGTCTTTACCGGCGTGTCGGGGTTCACGCCCGCTTTGCGCAAAGCTGCACGGTTGGTAAACAGCACCGGTAGTGAAAGCGCCAAGGGCAGCGCCTGCAGGTGTCCGCGAGCATCATCCACCGCATCCGCCACCTGCGGATAGAACTGGTTTGAATCGAGCCGACGTCCGGCTTTTCGCATGAGATCGTCCAGTGAGCGAAAACGAGGATGCGTACCAAAAAAGGCCATGCTGTCGTCGGGATCAAGCAATGCCAGTTGCGGAAGTGCCTGACGATTCTCCAAACCTCGGGAATCCTGCAACAACACCCGACTTTTGCCCTTTTGTTCATCGTTGAATCGCAATACCAGCGTCGCCAATGTATCCAGTTTCTTGCCGTCGAGATCATGACGCAAACTGATGTCCTGGGCCGACGTCGCAAATGCCACGCTGCATCCGAGCAAAATCCAGAGGATTTTCATACCCATCCCGTATCCAATCAACAGGCGGCAGTTTATACGCGATCTCTTTCTTGCCGGGAAAGCCCATCGAGGTTATGTTGTCATCTTGGTGATCTGCAAGTAAAAAAAGGAGAGCGCGTGTCGCGCCCGCTGTGGAATTGACATGAACAAAGCCCAAAAAATCGCGCTGGTTGCCGCTGTCGCCAATCTGTTGCTACTCGTGCTTTTCCTTCCCTATAACTACGTTTCTCTTCAGCAGGGCAACATCCCCACTTTCGACGGGTTTTATTTCGCGTTTGGCGATCATCCGAATCGCCTGCTCAATACAAGCTTTCTCACCCTTGAGATCATCGTTGTACTTATCAACGCCTGCATCGCCCTGCTCCTGCTGCGTGATGCACCGCAAAAACAACAACAACGTCCGGGCGGCAACCGTCAGCAAAGAATTGTCCTGATTCTGGTGGCCGTGAATCTGGTACTGATAGTCCTGTTTCCGCCATTCGAGTTTTTCTCGGCAATCACCAAAGCCGCCTTGCCGACCTTTGAAGGCTTCTACTTCCTGTTTGGCGACAATTCGCTAAGACAGATAGTGACGCCCATTTTGTATATCGAGGTCGCCCTGGTGATCATTAACGGCGCGTTGCTTTGGATACTGCTCAAGGACAAGACGCCTGAAGAAGTGTCAGCCGATCAATTGCGTGCCCTGGCGAAACGCGTCAGCGCCACGCAGAAGAAATAAGCTGTAGCCTCGCCTCGCCGAGGCTGGTCGCCCGTTTCGATCTTGTCTTCAGCGATTTCTTCGGTATAATCGCGGCCTCTTAAGCGCCCGTAGCTCATCTGGATAGAGTACTTGGCTACGAACCAAGGGGTAGGGAGTTCGAATCTCTCCGGGCGCACCAAGAAAATCAAGGGGTTGCAGAAATGCAGCCCCTTTTCCATTTCGACTTCGTGAAATATCATCGGGCGGTCTACATCACGCTTGCCGCGGAAGCTGAATCCCTGATGAACATGAATTCATTTTCCATCGCCCGTCTGCCACGCATCGAGTTTGGCAGCGGCACCCTGTCCAAACTTCCGGATATCGCGGCCGCCTACGGCAAACGCCTGCTACTGGTCACCGGCGAGCGCAGCTTTGTCAGCTCGGCCCACGCCTCCCGACTGTTCGATGCCCTGCGCCAGCGCGGCTGCCACTGGGAAATCGTCAAGATAGCCGTGGAGCCAGAGCCGACTTTTATTGATGCCACCGTCGCCGCACTACGCCCAGAGCCCTTCGACACGGTACTCGGCATCGGTGGGGGCAGCGCCCTCGATGCGGCGAAGGCCATCGCGGGCCTGTTACGGCCCGGCAATTCGGTGATGGATCATCTTGAAGGCGTCGGGCCCGAGCTTCCCTACCGGGGCCCGGCCACGCCGTTCATCGCCGTGCCGACCACGGCAGGGACGGGTTCCGAGGCGACCAGGAATGCGGTGCTGTCCCTCGCGGGGCAATTCAAAAAATCCTTCCGCGACGACAAACTGGTGGCGGAATGGGCAATAGTCGATCCCGATCTGCTCGCCACCTGTCCGCCGCACCTGATTGCCGCCGACGGCATGGATGCCCTGACGCAATTGCTGGAATCCTTCGTGTCGACGCGCAGCAACGCCATGACCGATGCACTGGCGCGTTCCGGCATCATGGCGGTGAAGGAGGCCTTGCCGTCCTTGTTCGCCGAGCAGTCCGCAGCAGGGCGCGAAAAAATGGCCTACGCCTCGATGCTGTCCGGAATCTGCCTGGCCCAGACCGGTCTGGGCTCGGTGCATGGCATCGCGGCTCCGCTGGGTGCCTTTTTCCCGATTCCGCACGGCGTGGCTTGCGGCACGCTGGTCGCAACCGCGACCGCAGTGAATATCTCGGCGATGGAAGCGCGCGAACCGGACAATCCGGCGCTTGCAAAGTATGCCGAAATCGGCCGCCGCCTTGCCATGCAAAAGGGTTTGAACGGCGCGGATGCGCGAGGCTATCTCGTCAGCACCCTGCGCCACTGGCAGGAGTCGCTGGGCCTGCCGCGCCTGTCGACTTGCCGTGTCACCAGCGCCGACTTTTCCCGCATCATCGCCAACAGCCGCGGCAGCAGCATGAAAACCAATCCCATTGCGCTCAGCGACGACGAGATTGCTCGGATTCTTGCCGATCGACTCTAGAGCGTCGCCTGGGCGACGGCGTGTTCCCAGCGCTTCATCATTTCTTCCGCACGCTCGCGCGACATGGTCGGATGGAAAGTACGCTCAAGCTGCCAATGCGCCTCCAGTTCGGAGAGACTGCCGTAAACGCCCGAGGACAATCCAGCGAGGTAGGCAGCACCCAGCGCCGTGGTTTCGATAACCTTCGGGCGCACCACGGGTATGCCAAGCAGATCGGCCTGAAACTGCATCAGCAAGTCGTTGACGCAAGCGCCACCATCCACGCGAAGCTCTTCGACACCGCCAAGCGGAGGTAACTTGTCGCCCGTCGTGACGGCCGAGGCGGCCACGTCGCGACTCATGGCCTGCAACAGGGCGGCATTCTGGAAAGCGATGCTTTCCAGCGCAGCGCGGGCGATATGTGCCACCGTGGTACCACGGCTCAGGCCGACGATGGCGCCGCGCGCATCAGGCTTCCAGTAAGGCGCGCCGAGACCGGTAAACGCCGGGACGAACATCACTCCGCCGCTATCCGGCACGCTTTCGGCAAGTCCCTGGACCGCGTCGCTTTGCTTGATCGCCCGCAGACCGTCACGCAGCCACTGCACCACCGCACCCGCGATGAATACGCTGCCCTCGAGCGCAAACTCTGGCTGAGGAGTGACTTGCGCAGCGCTGGTGGTGACCAGTCCGTTGGCGCTGGCGTGAAACCGCGATCCCGTATGCATGAGCATGAAACTTCCGGTGCCATAGGTGTTCTTGGCCATGCCGGCGCGAAAACAGGCCTGACCGAATAGCGCCGCTTGCTGGTCGCCGGCGATGCCGCCGATGGCCAGAGAAGTACCGAAAAGCCCGGCCTGGGTATGTCCGAAAACATGGCTGGAGGGATAAACGGCAGGCAGCACTTCGCGGGGAATGCCGAACAGTTCAAGCAACTCGTCGTCCCATTGATTGGTATGCACGTTGAACAACATCGTGCGCGAGGCATTGCTGACATCGGTGGCATGCACCGTGCCTCCGGTCAGGCGCCAGACCAGCCAGCTATCCACTGTGCCGAATGCCAGTTCACCGCGCCGCGCCGCATCGCGGACCCCCGGCAGCGTGTCGAACATCCATTTCAGCTTGGTGGCGGAAAAATAAGCATCGATGATCAAACCGGTCTTGTTTCGAATGCCGGCATCATGCCCATCCTGACGCAGTTTGGCGCACGCCGGTTCGCCACGCCGGTCCTGCCAAACGATGGCGTTATGCACCGGCTCGCCGGTGGCGCGGTTCCACAGCAGTGTGGTTTCGCGCTGATTGGTGATGCCGATAGCCGCAATATTCGCCGCACCGGTTTCGGCCAGGGACAATACCTCCTGTGCCGTCGCTAACTGACTGGACCAGATCTCCTGCGGGTCATGCTCGACCCAGCCGGGCTGCGGAAATATCTGGCGAAACTCGCGTTGCGCCTTGGCCACGATCTGTCCGTTGACGTCAAATACGATGCTGCGCGAACTGGAAGTGCCCTGATCAAGGGCGAGTATCAATTGAGGCCGAGTCATGGAAGATTCTCCGTTTTATAGAGGGCTGATCCAAGCCGAATATTCAGGGTGCGACGATGCAAGTCACATCAGCTTCGGCCATCAGTTCCGGAAAAGGATCGGGGGGCGGTGCGTCTGTGTATAACTTGTCTAACTGTTTGAGGCTCGCCACTTCGACCATCGCGGGACGGTTGAATTTACTGATGTCGGCAGCCAGCCAAACCTCGCGGGCATGCCGGATGATCGTCTGCGACACCTTCACCTCGCGGTAGTCGAAATCACGCAGGCTGCCATCTTCCTCGATACCCGAGATCCCGATCAGGCCGATATCGACGCGAAACTGGCGAATGAAATCGACCGTAGCCTCGCCGACAATGCCGCGATCGCGCGAACGCACCACGCCACCGGAAACGATGACTTCGCAGTCGGTATTGTCGGAGAGGATGGCTGCCACGTTCAGATTGTTGGTGATCACGCGCAACCCCTTGTGCCGCATGAGTTCATGAGCGATCGCCTCGGCCGTCGTGCCGATGTTGATAATCAGCGAGCATCCATTCGGCACGGCCTGGGCGACTGCCCGAGCGATACGCTGCTTGGCTCCCTCGTTGAGCAACTGACGCTGTCGGTAGGCCAGGTTCTCGGTGGTTGAACTCGGCACCCGCACCCCGCCGTGAAACCTTGCCAGCAGGCCGGCATCCGACAACAGTTTCACGTCGCGACGCACCGTCTGCAAGGTCACTCCCAAAGAGGTTGCGAGGGTTTCCACTGAAACCGAACCGCGCACGTGAGCGAGTTCCAACAATTCAAGCTGTCTCGGATTGGGTGTCATGCAGGGCATTCAAGGAAGCAGATGCAGCCAGAATAATGAAAATAGCGCCAAATAACAATATTGCGACCAAAATGGAACTTGCTTTTTTGAAAAACCTCATGTAAAACGAACGTAATTAATCAATAACGAACATTAAGCGAACCCTTTCGAAGCTGTTCACGAGCTCGAAGGTCGTCGTGACAGCGTGAGGAATCTGCATGACCAAACCCCGCCCCGTTGTTGGTGCGAGCCGGCTCGACGCTCCCGATGCGCAAACCTGTGACGTGCTCGTGGTCGGCGGCGGCATCAACGGCGCAGGTATTGCGCGTGATCTTGCCGGCCGTGGCATGCGCGTAATTCTTGCGGAGCAGGACGATCTGGGCGCTCACACGTCGTCGTCGTCCACCAAACTGATTCACGGCGGCCTGCGATATCTGGAGTACTACGAGTTTTCGCTGGTTCGCAAATCCCTTCTGGAACGTGAAGTCCTGCTCAGAAGCGCGCCGCATATCATCCGGCCGCTGCGCTTCGTCATGCCCCACGACCCGTCGATGCGCCCGGCATGGATGATCCGGCTCGGCCTGTTTTTGTATGACCACCTGGCACGGCGCGATGTTCTGGCCGGCTCCACCGGTGTCGACTTGCGCGCGGATCCCCTGGGCGCCCCCCTGCAGTCACGCTTTACGCGCGGCTTTGTGTACTCCGATGGATGGGTGGATGACGCACGTCTGGTGGTACTGAATGCATTGGACGCTCAGGATCACGGTGCGCAGATATTTACCCGGACCCGCTGCACCTCTGCACAGCGCAGCGCCGAGGAGTGGACCGCAAACTTGCAGACAGTCTCGGGAAGCGAATTCACCGTCAGAGCCCGTGTGCTGGTAAATGCCGCCGGGCCGTGGGTTGAATCCTTTCTGCAAAAAGAAGCCAAGGCAGCCCACGGTGAAGCCCTGGTAACCAAGAGTCTGAGACTGGTAAAGGGCAGCCACATTGTCGTGCCGCGCTGCTTCGATCACGACCATGCCTACATTTTTCAGAATCCGGACAAGCGCATCATTTTCGCGATTCCTTATGAAGAACACTTCACGCTGATCGGCACCACGGAAGTCGAACTCGATGGCGACCCAGGAAAAACCGGTGTCGGCGATGATGAAATTGCTTATCTGTGTGAGCAGGCGAGTCGCTATTTCACGCGCCCGGTAAAGCCGTCCGACGTTGTCTGGAGCTATGCCGGCGTGCGTCCACTGCTGGATGATGAGTCAGGCGATCTGTCCGCCGTCACGCGCGATTACATGCTGGAAAGCAACACGGAAGCGGCGCCGCTGCTCAGCGTATGGGGCGGCAAGATCACCACTTTCCGCAAACTGGCGGAAGAAGCCGCAGAAGAAATTGGACGCATGCTCGGAGAGTCAACCTCGGACAATGCCTGGACCAAGGGGTCGAGCCTGCCAGGTGGAGACCTACGCGCATGGATCGGTAATCGAATTCGGCCGGACACCGATTTTGCAAAATTTCTCCTCGCGGTACAGACGCACTTTCCCTGGCTCGACGAGTTGCTGGCAAAGCGTCTCGCCCGTGCCTATGGCAGCCGTATCGACCGCATCCTGCGGGGCGCTACCGGCTATGTCGACCTCGGCCTGGAAGTAGCACCCGGACTCTACGAGGCCGAATTGAACTACCTGCGCCGCGAAGAATGGGCATGCACCGCCGAGGATGTCCTGTGGCGACGCACACGTTGCGGCCTGCACCTGAACGAAGCCCAACGGCAGCGTGTTGCTGACTGGATGAACCAGACGGACGAACAGAGGAAGGTGGCGTAATGAAGTTGAGCGCAGCAGGTGTTTCTGCATCCTGGAGCCGGCCGCAATGGAACTGACTCTGGAAGGAATCAGCAAGCGTGTCGGAGCCCAACCCTGGCTCTACGACATGAGCCTAGCCCCTAAGCGCAACGCGGTGACCGTGCTACTGGGTGCTACCCAGGCCGGCAAAACAAGTTTAATGCGCATCATGGCCGGTCTGGACCGGCCGACACACGGCAAGGCGATCGTGGTTGGCGCTGATGCCACTACGGCGAGAGAATAAGATGCCGGATCGCCACCTCCGCGGCGCCATGAAATACCTCAGGAGCCTGCATGACATCCCTTGATTTTTTAGTCCGCAAGAATCAGCTCGCCGTCACGGAACTGCACCAGACGGCCGAGACCGAACTGCTGGACAGTCAGATCCGGCTTCAAGTCGAAAAATTTGCACTGACGTCCAACAACATTACCTACGCCGCCTTCGGCGAAGCGATGAGTTACTGGGATTTCTTCCCGGCGGCGGATGGCTGGGGCCGAATACCGGTGTGGGGCTTCGCCCGTGTTGTCGAATCGCGGCATGCCGACATCCAGGTTGGTGAAAAGTTTTATGGCTACTACCCGATGTCAACGAGCGTCATCTTGCAAGCCCATCGTGTCGCATCAAAGGGATTCATGGATGGTGCCGAACATCGTGCCGCACTGCATGCTGTCTACAACAGCTACACGAAATGCGACACGGATCCGTTCTATAGCCGCGAAACCGAGGACCTTCA
>JAIPCS010000118.1 GCA_021738105.1 Sulfuritalea sp. | reverse complement strand
CACCTCGGCCAATCGATGCCGGGTGCGTCGCTCGACCGTGGCGAAGCGAAATTCGATCCATTCATGGAGAATCGTCAGCAGGTTCTTCTGTTTCGGGCGTCCGTCACGGCCAACCATGGTCAGATTCAGCGAAACGCTCAATTCCATGCTGGTATGAGCCAACAATACGGCCATGAATTCATCTTGCGGAATGCGTGAACTCTTGGGCTCAAGCATGATGCGTACGGCTTGCTGGTCGCTGGATTCGTCGCGCACGCTGTCGAGCACGCCCAGCACTAGAGCTTTGAGATTTTTCTGCTCCTGACTGACGTCTTTTTTGCCGGTGCGCGGTTGCGGATTGGTCAGGCCTTCAATTTCCGACAACACCTGGGACACCGAAACACCATGCGGTAGTTCGTACACTATGACGCGCCATTGGCCGCGCGCCAATTCCTCAATACGCCAACGGGCGCGCATGCGCAAGGAGCCGCGGCCTCCGGCGTACGCATCACGAATATCGGCAGGTGTCGAGATCAAATGTCCGCCACCGGGAAAGTCGGGTCCCGGCAGTACGGCAAGCACTTCCTCCAGCACTGCTTCGGGCTTCTTGATCAACAGGCGTGCGGCTTCGGCGACTTCGCGCAAATTGTGTGGCGGTATTTCGGTCGCCATGCCGACTGCGATACCCGAGGCACCATTGAGCAGTACAACCGGCAGACGCGCCGGCATCAACTGCGGCTCGGTCATCGAGCCGTCGTAGTTGGCGCTGAATTCGACCGTGCCGCGATCGATTTCGGACAGCAGCAACTCGGCAAACGGTGTCAAACGGCATTCGGTATAACGCATGGCCGCCGCGCCGTCGCCGTCGCGCGAGCCGAAGTTGCCCTGGCCGTCGACCAGCGGATAGCGCAATGTGAAATCCTGGGCGACGCGGACCATGGCGTCATAGACACTGGTGTCGCCGTGCGGGTGATACTTGCCGATCACGTCGCCCACCACGCGCGCACTCTTGACGTGCTTGGCGCTGGCCGCCAGTCGCATCTCGTTCATCGCGTGCAGGATGCGGCGCTGTACCGGTTTAAGTCCATCTTCCACCTGGGGCAGAGCGCGCGCCCGCACTACGCTCATGGCATAGGCGAGATAGGCGCGTTCAGCATAGCCTGCCAGCGGCAGCGGGCCGCCGTCTCCGTTCTCGGCGAACAAAGTCGGCGCTGGCGGTACGGTGGGTGGGGGACTGTTTGCTGCTACGTCGGCCAGCGTCGGCTCGTCGAACATGTCTGGGGTGTCGTTATTCATCGTTTCTTCAGAATCGGATTCTTAAATGTCGGCTTCAATCAAATGGCCTTTGGCTTCCATCCAGGCACGACGTGAAGAGGCTTCGCCTTTGCCCATCAGCAGATTGAAAAGCTTCAGAATGAATTCCTGGCTGTCTGGCAGATCGCTGACGGGTTGTACCCGTCGGGTTGCCGGCGCCATCGCGGTCTCGCGCAACTGGTCAGGATTCATCTCGCCAAGGCCTTTGAAGCGGCCCACTTCCACCGCGTCTTCGCGAATGCCTTCCTTGATCAGGCGATCCTTGATCGCGGTGAGCTCGCCCTCATCCAGCGCATAGAGCCGGCGCGCTGGACGCTTCTTGCCTGATGCCGGCACATCAATGCGGTACAGCGGTGGCTGGGCGATGTAGATATGGCCGTGGCGGATCAGCGCCGGGAAGTGGCGATAGAACAGCGTCAGTAGCAGGGTCTGGATATGGGCGCCATCCACGTCAGCATCGGACATGATGATCAGCTTGCCGTAACGCAGACCCGAAAGGTCGGGCGTGTCGTCGGGCCGATGCGGGTCTATCCCCAGCGCGACGGCAATGTCATGAATCTCCGCGTTGGCGAACAGTCGGCCGGGCTCGACTTCCCACGAATTCAACACCTTTCCGCGCAGTGGCAGGATGGCCTGGGTTTCCTTGTTGCGCGCCATCTTGGCTGAGCCGCCGGCCGAATCACCCTCGACCAGGAACAGCTCGTTTTCGGCAATATCCGTCGATTCGCAATCAGAGAGTTTGCCCGGCAGCACGGCAACGCCAGACTGCTTGCGCTTCTCGACTTTCTGCGCATTTTTTTGTCTTGCGAGGGCCTGTCGGATCGATATTTCCGCAATGGCCTTGCCGGCCTCGACATGCTGATTCAGCCATATCTCGAAAGGGTCGCGAATCATGCTGGAAACCAGCTTGACCGCTTCGCGCGAATTGAGTTTTTCCTTCACCTGACCCTGAAACTGAGGATCGAGAATGCGTGCGGAAAGGACGTAGGCCATGCGATTGCAGACGTCGTCCTGCTGCAGTTTGACGCCGCGTGGCAGCAGCGCACGGTGTTCGATGAAAGATTTGACCGCCTCGAACACGCCGGCACGCAGCCCGGCTTCGTGGGTGCCACCGGCAACTGTCGGTATCAGATTGACATAAGATTCGGAGCCCACCGTCTCGATATGCCATCCGATTGCCCAGGAAGCGCCTTCGCCCGGAGCAAAATCGACATGATCGATGTCCGCGTATTTTTCCGCGGCATATAGCGGCGCGACGGGTTCAGCGGTGTCAGCCAGTTCGGCGAGATAGCCGGCGAGCCCGGTCGGGTAGCTCCAGGTTCGAGTGCTCACGCTGCCGTCGGTTTGCTCTGTGTCGAGGTGTACCGTTACGCCAGGCAACAGCACGGCTTTTGACCGCAACAGGCGTTCAAGTTCGGCGGGAGATACTTTGGGCGCATCGAAGTATTTCGGATCGGGCCAGACGCGCACCCGGGTACCGCTCTGGCGGCCGCAAGGCCCGACATCGGTCAGTGCTCCGACAGTCTCTCCGCCACCGGAAAAATCGATGGCCCATATTCTTCCTTCGCGGCGCACTTCCACCGAGACGCGAGTGGATAGCGCGTTGGTGACTGCCACGCCCACTCCGTGCAGGCCACCGGAAAATGCATAAGCCGAATTGCCAGCGCTCTTGTCGAATTTGCCGCCCGCATGGAGCCGGGTAAAGGCGAGCACCACCACGGGGATTTTTTCGTCCGGATGAAGGCCGACTGGAATGCCGCGGCCGTCGTCAGTGACAGTGATGGAGCCATCCAGGTGCAGCAGAACATGGAGATTCTTTGCATGTCCGCCGAGTGCTTCGTCGGCTGAGTTATCGATGACTTCCTGAATGATGTGCGCCGGTGAGTCGGTGCGCGTGTACATCCCGGGGCGTTCGCGCACCGGCTCCAGCCCCTTGAGAACACGGAAGGATGATTCGTTGTAGGTAGGTGTAACGGCCATGTTCTATTTCTAAGAGTGTCAATCAGAATCTGGCATCGGCAAGACAGTCAATCAGGCCGCTGCGCCAGTCGGGAAGCTGCAAATCGAAATCACGCTGAAAGCGCGAACAATCCAGCTTTGAGTTGGTAGGCCGCCGAGCAGGCAGCGGAAAGTCGGCGCTGGTGATACGGCGAACCACGGGTGAAGTCTCGGTTAAACCCGCTTTTTGGGCTTCCGCGAAAATGGCTTCGGCGTAGCCATGCCAGCTTGTTTCGCCCGCAGCGGTGAGATGATAAAGGCCGTTCGGTGCCTCTCTGCGAGCCAGAACTATGGCAGTTGCGTCGGCCAGATGGCGAGTCCAGGTGGGGGCGCCAAACTGGTCGTCAATCACACGCAACTCATCACCCGTCTCACAACTGCGGCGGCCCAGGCGCAACATGGTTTTCATGAAGTTTGCGCCGTGCAGGCCAAACACCCAACTGGTGCGAAAAATCAGGTGACGGCAAGTGGAGGCGGCGATTGCCTGCTCGCCGTCCAGTTTGCTGCGACCATAGGCTGACAGTGGCGAGGTCGCATCGTCTTCTGAATACGGCGTGGCTTTCGCGCCATCAAAAACGTAGTCGGTCGAGTAGTGGATCAGCAGCGCGCCCAATGCTTTGGCTTCTTCGGCAAGGATGCCGGGTGCATCGGCATTGACGGCGTTTGCCATCTCAGGTTCTGTTTCCGCCTTGTCTACCGCGGTATAGGCGGCGGCATTGACAATCAGTGCGGGAGCGATGCTGCGGACGGTGGATCTGAGTATGTCCGGATCGGACAGATCGAGCTGCTGATGATCGCAGGCAACCAGATCCCCCAGACTCGCCAGTGATCTTTTCAATTCACGACCGAGCTGGCCGCGACTTCCGGTCAGCAAAATCTTCATGCGAAGGTTTCGGCCTCGCCGAAGGGCCGTCCTGTCTTGTCCTTCGCGGCCAGTAGCGGATCCCCGGTCAATGGCCAGGGAATCGCAAGCCGCGCATCGTTCCACAGCAGCGTGCGTTCATGCGCCGGGCTCCAGTAGTCCGTGGTCTTGTAGAGAAATTCGGCGGAGTCCGACGTGACGCAAAAGCCGTGGGCAAAGCCGGGTGGAATCCAGGCCATGCGTTTGTCGTCGGCCGACAGCGTGAAGCCGACCCATTGGCCGAAGGTGGGCGAGGAGCGCCGCAGATCCACCGCGACGTCATAGACCGATCCGGCGGTGACCCGGATCAGCTTGCCCTGAGCGTGTTCTATCTGGTAGTGCAGGCCGCGCAGCACATTCCTCTGCGACCTGGAATGATTGTCCTGCACAAACTCGGCATCAATGCCCAGTTCGGCAAACGTCCGCTTGTTCCAGCTCTCGTAGAAGTAGCCACGTTCGTCGCCAAATACCCTCGGTTCGAGCAGCAGTACATCAGGGATCGCGGTGGGAATCGCTTTCATCCTCTCACCTCGTTCTCCAGCAGTGCGGCCAGGTACTGTCCATAGCCACTTTTTGCCAGAGGTTCCGCCAATTTCGCCAGTTGTGCGTCGTCAATCCATTTTTTGCGCCACGCCACTTCCTCGGGGCAGGCGATCTTGAGTCCCTGGCGTTTCTCGATGACTTCAATGAACTGACTGGCTTCCAATAAGGATTCGTGAGTTCCGGTATCGAGCCAGGCGATTCCTCGGCTCATGATTTCGACCCTGAGTTGTTTTTTCTCTAAATACGCCCGGTTGAGATCGGTGATTTCAAGTTCACCACGCGCTGAGGGCTTTAGTCCGGCGGCAATATCGCAGGCCTGATTGTCGTAGAAGTACAGGCCGGTGACGGCATAGCGTGACTTTGGCTGCTTGGGTTTTTCCTCGATGCTGATGGCGGACCCTTCCGAATCGAATTCGACGACACCGTATCGCTCAGGATCGCTGACTGCATAGGCAAACACCGTAGCGCCATCGCCGACTTTTACGGCTCGCTGCAACTGATTTGCGAAATAATGACCGTAGAACAGGTTGTCGCCGAGAATCAGCGCCGAAGGATGATTGTCGATGAACTCACGGCCGATGATGAAGGCCTGTGCCAGACCATCCGGGCTTGGCTGTACCGCGTATTGGATATTGAGACCCCATTGGGATCCGTCGCCCAGCAGTTGTTCGAAGCGCGGCGTATCCAGCGGCGTCGAGATCAGCAGGATTTCACGGATACCCGCCAGCATCAGTGTGGTAAGCGGGTAATAGATCATCGGCTTGTCGTAAATCGGCAGCAATTGCTTCGATACAACCAGGGTGGCTGGATGCAGCCGGGTGCCCGAGCCACCGGCGAGGATGATGCCGCGGGTACTCATCTGATAGCCCTCCCTCTAGCTCCCTGCCCAGGGCAGGGGATAACGGTGGTTCGCCGCAGCCCGGCTCCATGTTTTGGCTGACGCCCCTTCGGGTGGCCGTGCGGGTCTCTCATGTGCGATCTCCGTAATTGCGATCCATCCACTGCCGGTATTCACCGGAAACCACGTGGGCAACCCAGGCCGGGTTGTCCAGATACCAGCGCACCGTTTTCCTCATGCCGGACTCGAACGTTTCCTGCGGTGTCCAGCCCAGTTCGCGTTCGATCTTCGTCGCATCAATGGCGTAGCGTTTGTCGTGACCGGGGCGGTCGGCAACCGTGATCTTCTGGGCGCGGTAGCTGAGTCCGTCATGGCGCGGCTTCAATTCGTCGAGCAGCACGCACAGGGTATCGACGACTTCGAGATTGGTCTTTTCATTGTGACCCCCGATATTGTAGGTCTCACCAATAACACCGCTTTCGAAGACCAGGCGGAGGGCGTGCGCATGGTCATCGACATACAGCCAGTCGCGGACGTTGTCGCCTTTGCCGTAAATCGGCAGGGGCTTGTCCGAGACGGCGTTGTGGATCATCAGAGGGATCAATTTTTCGGGAAACTGGCAGGGGCCGTAATTGTTCGAGCAGTTGGTAATCAGTGTGGGCAGGCCGTAGGTGTGATGCCAGGCACGCACCAGATGATCGGATGCCGCCTTGGATGCCGAGTAAGGGGAGTTCGGTTGATAGGGGCTGGCTTCAACAAACAGGCCCGTGTCGCCCAGCGAGCCAAAGACCTCGTCGGTCGATACATGATGGAAACGAAACGCCACCTTGTCGGCTGCGTCAAGTGAAGACCAGTAGGCACGGGCGGCCTCTAGCAGGGTGTAGGTGCCGCTGATATTGGTTTCGATGAAGTCGCCCGGCCCGTGGATAGAGCGGTCGACATGCGATTCGGCGGCCAGATGAATCACACCGGCGGGCTGATGTTCGGTAAAAAGCGTGTCCAGTGCCGCCCGGTCGCATATGTCGCTGCGACTGAATACATGGAGCGGGTTATCAGCCAGTTCAGCCAGTGACTCAAGGTTCCCGGCGTAGGTCAGTTTGTCTATATTGACGACGCGCCAGTCGCTGTCTGCGATCAACAGGCGGATCAGCGCTGAACCAATAAATCCGGCGCCACCAGTGACAAAGAGAGTTCTCATTTAAGTTTGAATTGCTTGCACGGTGCAGAGGGCGGGTCAGAAAACTGTGATGGGGCGGTATTGTATTCGATCAACTTCAGCGACACTTTTGGTGCCATGATCAAGATGACGCGTTCTGACAAGCAATGGCGAATTGTTGAATATTGTTGACAGCTAAAAAGCTTTAGACCTATAATATTCACATTGTAGATATATAAGCGATCCAAGGAGACATACATGCGCATCGTTTGCCTGGGCGGGGGTCCCGCCGGTCTGTATTTTTCGATTCTGATGAAGAAGGCCAATCCGGCCTGCGACATCGCCGTGATCGAGCGCAACAAGGCAGATAGTACCTTTGGCTGGGGAATCGTGTTTTCGGACAAGACGATGGATGGTTTTCGTCAGGATGACCCAAAGGTGGTCGAGGAAATCGAGCGCAATTTCCACCACTGGGACAACGTAGACGTATTCTTCAAGGAGCGTCGAATCGTCTCGGGCGGTCACGGTTTTTGCGGCATTGGACGGTTGAAACTGCTACAGATTTTTCAGGCGCGCGCTCTCGAACTGGGGGTCAAGCTGCAATTCGAGACCGAATTCAGGGATCCGGACGATTACTCCAGGGAATACGATCTGGTCATCGGTTCCGATGGCGTGAATTCAACCACTCGAAAAAAGCACGAGGGCCATTTCAATCCGCGCATCGACGTGCGCAAGTGCCGCTTCATCTGGCTGGGTACCAAGAAAAAGCTGGATGCGTTCACCTTTGCCTTCAAACAAACCGAGCATGGCTGGTTCAATCTCCACGCCTATCAGTTCAACGAAGAGTGGGCGACTTTCATTGTCGAAACGCCGGAAGAAACCTGGCACAAGGCCGGTATCGACAAGATGGAGCCCGACCAGTCGATTGCTTTCTGCGAGGAGCTTTTTGCAGATTTGCTCGATGGCAGCAAGTTGATATCCAATGCGACTCACTTGCGCGGATCGGCGGTCTGGCTGAAGTTCAATCGCGTGCTTTGCGAGCGCTGGTACAAGGACAACATCGTACTGTTGGGCGACGCGGCGCATACGGCGCACTTCACCATTGGTTCAGGTACCAAATTGGCAATGGAAGACGCGGCGGCACTGGTCAAGGTAATGAGCAGCACGGAAGGCGATGTGCCGACGCGACTGGCCCGCTATCAGTCTGAGCGCGAGATCGAAGCACTCAAACTTCAAAGTGCTGCGCGCAATCGCATGACCTGGTTCGAGGATGTCGAGCGCTATGTCGGCATGGAGCCGGAGCAGTTTGCCTTCGCCGTGCTGACCGGTAGTCAGCGCGTCGGTCACGGCAACCAGAAGTTGCGCGACTCGGCCTACACAGACGATTTCGATCGCTGGTTTGCGGCCCGATGCGGGCTGACCGTAGCCAAGGCGGCGGTGCCGGTGCCACCGATGTTTACCCCCTTCAAACTGCGCGAAATGACACTGAGCAATCGCGTCGTCGTGTCGCCGATGTGCATGTACTCCGCGCAAGAAGGCATGCCCGGAGATTTCCATCTGGTGCACTACGGCAGTCGCGGCATGGGCGGGGCGGCGCTGATCGTCACCGAAATGACCTGTGTCTCCCCCGATGCGCGCATTACGCCCGGATGCACCGGTGTCTGGAACGATGGACAGATGGATGCCTGGAAGCGCATTGTTGCCTATGTTCATGCCAACGGCGACACCAAGATTTCGATGCAGATCGGTCACGCTGGACGCAAGGGTTCCACCCGGCTGGCCTGGGACGCCATCGACATGCCCTTGCAGTCGGGTGCCTGGTCGCTGATCGCTCCTTCGCCGCTGCCCTATATCCCGGGCACATCGCAGACGCCGAAGGCAATGAATCGGGCCGACATGGATCGAGTCAAGGCCGATTTTCTGGCGGCAACGAGCCGTGCTGCCAGCGCCGACTTTGACATGATCGAGTTTCATGCGGCGCACGGCTATCTGATGTCGTCCTTCATTTCGCCGCTGACGAATCAACGCAATGACGAATACGGCGGCAGTCTGGAAAATCGTTGCCGCTATCCGCTCGAGGTGTTTAGGGCAATGCGTGAAATATGGCCGCCCGGAAAGCCGATGTCGGTGCGGATTTCGGCCCACGACTGGGTGGCCGGAGGTGTTACGCCGGACGATTCGGTGGACGTATCCCGTTTGTTCAAAGACGCGGGCGCCGACATCATTCATGTTTCTTCGGGTCAGGTCAGCAAGGAAGAGGCGCCGGTGTATGGACGCATGTTCCAGGTACCGTTCTCCGATCAGATTCGCAACGAGCTTGATGTCCCGACCATTGCGGTCGGCAACATCTTCGAAGCCGATCACGTCAATACCATTATCGCCGCCGGCCGTGCCGATCTTTGCGCGCTGGCACGACCGCATCTCGCCGATGCAGCCTGGACCCTGCACGCGGCGGCCGAACAGGGTTATGCCGATATCGCCTGGCCCAGGCAATATGCGGGCGGAAAAGTGCAACTCGAACGCAATCTGGAGCGCGCGGCTCAACTCGCGCTGAATGCGTGAGTTCCGGCGCCAGCCCGGTTAGACATGCGCTGGTGACCGGTGGTGGCCGCGGTATTGGCGCCGCCATTGCCGCAGCACTTGTCGCGGCGGGTCACCGCGTCACGATTACGGGGCGCGATCAGGGCACCCTGACTGCAATGGTCGCGCAGATTGAAAATGGCGATCGTTGTCGTGCAGTCGTCATGGACGTATCCGATCCAGACTCGGTGGCTGGGGGAATGGCTGAGGCTCGAGCCAACTTCGGCCCGATCGCCATACTGATTAACAATGCCGGACAGGCGGAAAGTGCACCGTTTCATCGGACCGATGCCGACATGTTTCAGCGCATGCTGGACGTAAATCTTGGTGGCGTTTTTCACTGCATCCAGGCAGCCATGCCTGACATGACTTCAGCTGGCTGGGGCCGGATAGTCAATATTGCGAGTACTGCGGGACTGGTCGGCTATGCCTATGTGTCGGCCTACTGCGCTGCCAAGCACGGCGTTATCGGCCTGACGCGCGCCCTCGCTCTGGAGTACGCCGCCAAGGGCATTACCGTAAATGCGGTGTGCCCCGGCTATACGGAAACCGATATTGTAAAAGGTGCGGTGGCCAACATTGTCGCCAAGACCGGTCGCAGCGAGGACGAGGCACGTACCGAGTTGGCCAGTGGCAATCCGATGCGACGACTGGTGACACCGCAGGAAGTGGCCGATGCGGTGCTTTGGATGTGCGGTGAAGCTGCCGCCAGCATCAATGGACAATCCATCGCCGTGGCCGGCGGCGAAGTTATGTAAAGAAGTCATGTGAGGAGACACAGATGAAACACCTTCCGGGAAATCCGCAGGAGTTGCCGGGCAATCGGCAGAATCTGCGATCGTACGAGGCCCGCCATTTCAGCTATCGCGTGGAAGGCACTGTGGCACTGGTCAACCTGAATCGCCCCGAGCGCAAGAATCCGCTGACTTTTGAGTCCTATGCCGAGTTGCGTGATCTGTTCCGCAATCTGGTCTATGCGGACGACGTCAAGGCGGTGGTCCTCAGCGGTGAGGGTGGCAACTTCTGTTCCGGTGGCGATGTGCACGACATCATCGGGCCGTTGACGCAACTCGACATGCCGGGCTTGCTGACGTTCACGCGGATGACCGGCGACGTGGTCAAAGCCATGCGCGCCTGCCCGCAGCCGATCATTGCAGCTATCGACGGCATTTGCGCCGGGGCCGGCGCTCTGCTGGCGCTGGGCTCGGATATGCGTCTGGGTACCGCGCGCGCCAAAACGGCATTTCTGTTCGCGCGTGTCGGCCTTGCCGGTTGCGACATGGGTGCCTGCGCCATGGTGCCGCGCATGATCGGCCAGGGTCGTG
>JAIPCS010000117.1 GCA_021738105.1 Sulfuritalea sp. | reverse complement strand
TCACCGCCGTCAATATGTTCGGTGGCTTCGCCGTGACCCAGCGCATGCTGGCCATGTTCCGCAAATAACCCAGGAGACACGACATGTCCGCAAATCTGGCAACTGTCTCCTATATCGGAGCAACCATTCTTTTCATCCTCAGTCTGGGAGGACTGTCCAATCCCGAGACTTCACGCCGGGGCAACCTCTACGGCATGATCGGCATGACCCTCGCGGTACTGGCCACGGTCTTCGGACCGCGCGTGACACCGGCTGGCTACGCCTGGATCATTGGCGCCATGGTGGTCGGCGGCAGCATCGGCATTTACGCGGCGCGCACCGTGCAGATGACGCAAATGCCCGAGCTGGTCGCCTTGATGCACAGCCTGGTGGGTCTGGCCGCCGTACTGGTCGGCTTCGCCAGCTACATCGATACGTCGGTGGTCATGACCGGCGCCGAAAAGTCGATTCACGAGATGGAAATCTACGTCGGCATCCTGATCGGCGCGGTGACCTTCTCCGGATCGCTGATCGCGTTCGGCAAGCTCAACGGCAAGATCGGCGGCTCGCCGATGCTGTTGCCGGGGCGCCACTGGATGAACCTGGTCGGCTTGCTGGTGGTGATCTGGTTCGGCAAGGTGTTTCTCGATTCGCACGACGTTTCCAGCGGCATGATTCCGTTGATCGTGATGACCGTGATCGCCTTGTTGTTCGGTATCCACATGGTCATGGCCATCGGCGGTGCCGACATGCCGGTGGTGGTTTCGATGCTCAACAGCTACTCGGGATGGGCGGCGGCGGCGACCGGCTTCATGCTTTCCAACGATCTCTTGATCGTGGTCGGCGCGCTGGTGGGTTCTTCCGGTGCGATTCTGTCCTACATCATGTGCCGGGCGATGAACCGCAACTTCATCAGCGTGATTGCCGGCGGTTTCGGCACCGGCGGCGGTACGCCGGCGGCGAAGGGTGATGCGAGCCAGCCGGCGGGCGAAGTGGTGCCGGTCAGCGCCATCGAGACGGCCGAACTGCTGAAGGATTCCAAGAGCGTAATCATCGTGCCGGGCTACGGCATGGCGGTGGCGCAGGCCCAGCACACGGTGTATGAGATCACCAATCACCTGCGCGACAAGGGTGTCAACATCCGCTTCGGCATTCACCCCGTGGCGGGCCGCATGCCCGGCCACATGAACGTGCTGCTGGCCGAAGCCAAGGTGCCCTACGACATCGTGATGGAAATGGACGAGTTGAACGATGACTTCCCGACCACCGATGTGGCCATCGTCATCGGCGCCAACGACATCGTCAATCCTGCCGCGCAGGATGATCCGACCAGCCCGATTGCCGGCATGCCGGTTTTGGAAGTGTGGAAAGCCAAGACCTCGATCGTGATGAAGCGCAGCATGGCCTCGGGCTACGCCGGCGTGGACAATCCGCTGTTCTACAAGGAGAACAACCGCATGTTGTTCGGTGATGCCAAGAAAATGCTGGACGAAGTGCTGGTGGCATTGAAAACCTGACGACCCGTGTTACCGGGTGCCGGAGGGTCTCTCTCCGGCAAAAAACGCCACGGCATGCCGTGGCGTTTTTGTTTCAGTCGGCGGAACGCCCCGCTGCGTTCACGATTTTTCGGCGACAGACTTGGCGCGGGTTTCGAGCAAGCGGACCAGACTGTGCAGGACCCGATTCACCGGTGTCGGTATGCCCAGGGCTTCGCCCCGGGCGAGCACAAAACCATTGAGATGGTCTATTTCGCTGGCTTTGCCACGCGCCAGATCGATTGCGGTGGACGAAATCTGGGTCGGCATCGTGTGTGCGATGCCCAGCACGGCCTCCCAGGTGTTTCCCGGCACGCTGACGCCGTCGCGCTGCGCAACGGCCAGGCATTCGTCCATCACGTCGTGCATCAGGGCTTCCACACCCACTCCCTGAGCCAGCCGGCCGTAAGGCATTTGCGTGATCGCCGAGAGGGCGTTGTAGGCGCAGTTGAGAATCAGCTTGGCCCACAGTGCGCCGGCGACATTGTCCGAGATCTCCATCGCGACCCCGGCTTCGGCGAACAGCCGGACGATCTCTTCGCTGGCTGCGCTCGGACCGATCACCAGCTCGCCGCGCCCATGGTGTTTGACATGGCCCGGCCCGGCCATCGCCGCCGCGACATACACCACCACCGGAAACACGTCGCGCTTGAGCAGCGCCTGCAAGCGCTCGGCATTGTCGACGCCGTTCTGCAGGCTGAGGATCCAGGCGTCGGGTGCCAGATAGGGCGCCATCTGTTTCGCTGCATCGGCGGTGTCGGTAGATTTGACGCAACACAGGACAAGCCGGGCATCGCGGATGCCGTTGGCATCGGTGCAGGCCTTGACCGGTATGTGTTCCTGGAAGGCGAGGGTGTCCATGAACAGGCCCTCGCGACGTACCGCGTGCACATGCTGCTCCCGGCCGACCAGCGTCACTTCATGGCCGGCACGCGCCAGCATGCCGCCGTAGTAGCAGCCCACTGCGCCGGCGCCCATCACTGCGATCTTCATGGCATTCGCTCCCGATGTCTTGTCAGGGTTGATTAGTGTAACGGCTCACGCCTGTGTCCGCTTCCCGTCATTGGAACGCGCAATGAAACTCCGGCGCGGTACTGGCTGTATATACTGGGCGCCATGATTACTGTTCACCATCTGGAAACATCGCGCTCGCAGCGCGTACTCTGGCTGCTCGAGGAACTCGGCGTGCCCTACGAACTCAAGCGCTACGCGCGCGACCCGCGCACGCGTCTGGCGCCGAAGGAATTGCGCGCGGTGCATCCGCTGGGCAAGTCGCCGGTGATCACCGATGGTGATCTGACGATCGCGGAATCCGGCGCGATTCTCGAATATCTGGTCGAAACCTATGGCCAGCAGGGGACGGGTGATGCGGCTCATCTGACGCCGGCGGTCGGGACCGATGCGCATCGTCAATGCCGGTTCTGGATGCACTATGCCGAAGGCTCCCTGATGAACTGGCTGGTGATGAAGCTGGTGTTTGTCACCATTCCGCGCCAGCCGATGCCGTTTTTCGTGCGGCCGATCGCCCGCAAGCTGTGCGCGCAAGTGCAGGCGAAATTGATCGACCCGAACGTGTCGACCGCAATGAAATTCATGGAGTCGCATCTGGCGAGTCATCCGTGGTTTGCCGGCGAGCATCTGACCGTGGCAGATTTTCAGATGAGCTTTGCCATTGAAGCGGCGCTGGCGCGCGGCGGTGGCAACTTTCCGCTGCTGCAAGCCTACAAGTCAACGATGGAATCCCGGCCAGCCTACCAGCGGGCCCTTGCCAAGGGCGGGCCGGTGATCATGGCGATGTAGGCGGTGGCAGCGTATCTCTCCTGAAAAGTCGGCGATGGCAACACGGCTCTCAGCTCCACCGTCATTGATCCCGCCCCCGGGTCCGGCATGAACCACGATCCGGATCATCTGCGGTACCTGGTTGATCGCACACTCGAGCACTACCACACGCGTGCCGAGGCATTCTGGCAGGGTACGCGCGACCACGACGTCATGCAGAACATCGATGCGCTGCTGCGGCACATTCGCGGCACACCACCCTTCGCCATCCTCGACTTCGGCTGCGGTCCCGGTCGCGATTTGATGGAGTTCGTGCGGCGCGGTCATCGCCCGGTCGGTCTCGAAGGCGCGCCGGCCTTGGCCGCCATGGCACACCGCAACAGCGGGTGCGACGTCTGGCAGCAGGACTTTCTGAATCTGGACCTGCCTGCCGCGCAATTCGACGGCGTTTTTGCCAATGCCTCGTTGTTCCACGCGCCACGCCAGGAATTGCCGCGCGTGTTGCGGCAATTGCATGAGACGCTGAAGCCCGGGGGCGTGTTGTTCAGCTCCAATCCCCGCGGCAACAACGACGAAGGCATGCAGGGCGACCGGTACGGCGTTTATTACGATCTGGCTACGTGGCGTCGCTATCTGGCGGAGGCGGGTTTTGACGAACTGGAGCACTATTACCGGCCGCCCGGTCTGCCGCAGGAACAGCAGCCCTGGTTGGCGAGCGTCTGGCGGAGGAACGAAGCGGACACCGACTGAGTCCGGGCCGCCGGTGTCGATGCAATTAGCGTATCGACGGAGGCACCAACTTTCATGCAGTGATCCTGCACCCCTGATGATGAAACCCGTAAAAAGCGAATTGAAGGCCCCCCACCCCCATCCCCGCCCCAGGGCGGGGCTAAGGGTCAGCTCGCTTCGCTCGACCACTCCCGTCGCTCCGAACGAGTTGTTTCACGTTAAGGAGAAGCAAGCCGTATGAACGATTCAAAGTCACCACGGCGTCTACTGCTGGTGGGCGCCACCGGGGCGGTGGGCTGCGAGGTGATGAAGCAAGCGCTGGCCTATCCGCGTGTTTCCGAAGTCGTGGCGCTGACGCGTCGCCCCCTCGCGCGAGCGGAAAAGCTGGTCAATATCATCACCGATTTCGATGCGCTGCCGGAGCATGCGTCGTGGTGGGCAGCGGATGCCGTGATCTGCACACTGGGGACCACGATCAAGACCGCCGGCTCGCAGGCGGCTTTTGCGGCGGTGGATCGTGATCTGCCGATCGCGATCGCGACGGCGGCACGACGAGCCGGCACGCCCGTGTTTGCGCTGAACTCTTCCCTGGGTGCGAGCCTCAAGGGCAATTTCTACCTGCGCACCAAAGCCGAAGCCGAAGCGGGAATCCGTGCTCTGGGCTTTCCCAGCTACACCGTCGTCCGGCCGTCGCTGATCGACGCCACGCGCAGCGAGCCGCGCCGGGGTGAACAGCTTGGCCTGGCGGTTTCGCGCGTGCTCCGGCCGTTGATTCCGCGACGCTATCGCCCGGTCAGCGCCGCCGCCATTGCCCGGGCGCTGTTGCGCAGTGCGCTCGACGCCGTGCCCGGCGACCATGTGATTGAATCCGAAGCAATCATCGATTGACATGGCCTGGGCAAGGCCAATGAAGTTTGAGGCGTGGCGCTGGTGGACGGCGGCAGCACTGGTGTTTGCCACATGTGCGGTCGGTCTTGGGGCGAGCGATTCCGGCTTATTTCCCGGAGACCGGGAGGCGCTGGTAGTGGCCCATGCGCTGCGTAGCGTCGCACTCGATGCCGTGTTCAAAAACCTGACCTGGCTGGGCTCGTTGATCGTGCTGCTGCCACTGGTGGCCGTGGCCGCGGGTGTGCTTTGGCGCCGGGGGCATCGTGGCGAGGCGTATTTTCTGGTCGCCGCGCTGATCGGTGCAGCACTACTGGCTCGGCTGCTCAAGCAACTGGTACAGCGCCCGCGTCCGGAACTGTTCCCGGCTCTGGTTCCGGTGGAGTCGCTGCTGTCTTTTCCAAGTACGCATGCCTTGCAGGCGACGGCATGTGCGGTGGCTGTGCTGTTGGTCCTGTGGCACCTTCAGTCGCGGGCGTGGCGCCGGGCGGCTTCTGTGCTGACGGCAGTGGTCGTGGTGGTGGGTCTTTCCCGCCTCTATCTGCAAGTACATTACCCCAGCGACGTGATGGTCGGGACCGTCGCAGCGGCGGGCTGGGTGTTGGGTTTGCGCGCCTTCATGTTTGGCAGGACAGTGGCGCGATCCTGATTGCAGTGATTTCTGCAAAAAAAAGCGGGCTTCAGCCCGCTTTTTACCCTGGAAAGCCAGATTACTCGGCTTTCTTGGCCTTTTTGGCTGCCTTCTTGGCTGCTTTCTTTTCTTCCTTCATTTCCTTCTTGGCTTCTTTCGCTTCTTCTTTGACTTCTTTCTTTTCTTCCTTCATTTCCTTCTTTTCCATTTTGGCGGCACCACCATGGGAGGCTGCGAAGGAGCCCACGGAAACGGTAGCGAAAGTAGCGGCGATCAGAAGGGACAATAGCTTGCTCATGTGAAACTCCTAGGAATTTGTTGGAGAATGTGACGCCCGACTGGGCGGCCACGGAGCATGTAACGCGGGTGTCTCTCATGAAGTTGACCGGTTTTCAAGTATTTCGCTTTTTTGCTCCTTTTCTGGTGACGTCGGCCCTGATGCTGGCAACGACAGCCCATGCCTCGCCACGACTGCCAAGCGACGATTCTGAAGTGCTGGAACGTTTGCCGACTCGTGCCGGCGACGCCAGCGCCCGGGAACTGGTGGCCTTGCGGGCGGCAATGGCCGCTGCTGCCAAGGATCCGAAACCTGCCGCGCGACTCGCGCAGCGTTACTTCGATCTTGCCATGGCGCGCGGAGATCCGCGCTACGTTGGTTACGCCGAAGCAGTGCTTGCTCACTTTTCAGAGCCGCTTCCGCCAGACCTGCGCGTCGTACGCGGCATGCTGCGGCAGTACCGGCATGGTTTTGCGGCCGCGCTGGAGGACTTCGCCGCCGCTTTGAAACAGGATCCGCAACTTGCCGAAGCCCATGCCTGGCGAGGCGCCATCTTTCTGGTACAGGCTGACTACGCGGCGGCGCGGGGCGAATGCGAGGCCTTGCAGAGTCTGGGTCAGCAGGTGTTGTATGGCACCTGCATCGGTCTGGTCCAGGCCTATGGTGGTCAGTTGGAGGCCGCTTACCGGTCCTTGCAACACGCCTTGAGCATCAACCGGGATCCTGTCAACCAACTCTGGCTGCTGACCCGGATGGGTGAGGTGGCGGCCTGGCGGGGCCAGTTGGCGCTGGCGGAAAAGCACTATCGGGCGGCATTGGACCTTGGTCGGGACGACGGCTACCTGCTGGCGGCCTGGAGTGATTTTCTGCTCGACAATGCGCGACCGGCGGAGGTGCGTGCGCTTCTGGCGACGTGGGAATCCTCGGACACGCTGTTGCTGCGCCTGGCCGAAGCCGCGGCGCGGCTGAAGTCGCCGGAGGCGAATCGCCTGGCGCAAATGCTCGACGAGCGTTTTGCCGCCGCCCGCCTGCGCGGCGACACGACGCACCGGGCGGAGGAAGCGCGTTACTACCTGCATCTGCGGGCAGATGCAGGACAAGCCCTGCGATTGGCGGCGGAAAACTACCGCGTTCAGCGCGAGCCGCGCGACGCCCGCATTCTGCTTGAAGCGGCGATTGCGGCGCAGGACGCGGTGGCGGCCCAACCCGTGCGTGACTGGCTGCGTCGCAGCGGTTTTGAGGATGAGCGCTTGCGCGATCTGGACAAAAAATTATGTGATGCGGCATCCCCGTGCGGGACGGTGCCGGTGAAGCGGCGATGAAGTTGCGTAGCGGCCTGTTCGCGCTGATAGTGCTGTTGTCACTTCCGGTACTGGCACACAAGGCCAGCGACAGCTATCTGGTGCTCGATGTTGCCGGCAGCGAGATCAGCGGGCAATGGGACATTGCCCTGCGTGACATTGATTTTGCGCTTGGACTCGATCTCGATGGCAACGGCGAAATCACCTGGGGCGAACTGCGCGCGCGGCATGCCGATATTGACGCCTGGGCGCTCGGCCGTCTCACCCTGCAGCGGGGAGGGACGTGCCGTGTGCGGGTAAGCGATCATCTGGTCGACAGCCACACCGATGGTGGCTATACCGTGCTGAAACTGGCAGGTAGCTGCCCTGCCGCTCAAGGCGATTTGACGCTGGGCTATCGCTTGCTGTTCGAGCTCGACGCCCTGCATCGCGGACTGCTGCGACTGACCCTCGACGGTGCCACGCAAACTGCGGTGATGTCGCCCGAGCGAAGCGAGCAGCGCTTTGTCGCCGGAGACGTCTCGCGTCTGGCACAGTTCGGGCAGTACCTGGTTGAAGGCATCTGGCATATCTGGATCGGTTTTGATCACATCCTGTTTTTGCTGTCGTTACTGTTGCCTGCGGTGCTGGTGCATGACGCGAGACGCTGGCGTGGTGTGGCGCGTTTCGGAGAAGCCCTGCGCGAGGTCTTGTGGGTCGTTACGGCCTTTACCGTGGCCCATTCAATCACGCTGTCGCTGGCCGCACTCGGCCTGGTTTCCTTGCCATCACGCCTGGTGGAATCTGCGATTGCGGCGTCGGTGGTACTGGCGGCTGCGAATAATCTCAAGCCGCTGGTCGAGCATCGGCGCTGGATGGTGGCCTTCGGCTTTGGCCTGATTCACGGTTTCGGTTTTGCCAGCGTGCTGGTCGAACTGGGCCTGCCGCGCGAGACACTGGTGTTGTCCCTGCTCGGTTTCAATCTGGGTGTCGAGACCGGCCAATTGGCCATCGTCGCGGTGTTCCTGCCGCTCGCCTATTTTCTGCGCGACACTATTTTCTATCGCCGTGGTGTGTTCATCGGCGGCTCTCTGCTGACTTTGCTGATTGCCCTGTTCTGGTTCATCGAAAGGGCCTTCGATCTCAAGCTGATCAGCACCTGAATCGGCCCCGGTGCCGTTCCGGCGTTTGGGGTTTCAACTGTCGGAAAGGACGCCGCGCCATCCATGAACGCGGACAGAAGTCTGGTGCCGTCCGATACCAAACGCATCTGGCCTTGCGTCTGCCAATAGCGGCAATCGGGTTTGCGCTTTGGTCCCTGAACCGGTCAGCGCGGCTGCTCAGTCTTTCATCGATTCCCTGCCGAAAAAAGACAGGGTATTGCGACCGGCTGACTTGGCCTGGTACATGGCAATATCCGCCTGCTTCAATAAATCGTTTACCGTCACCGGGTGCATGTCGAACAGGGTGATACCGATGCTGGCCGTGCTCTGGTGCGCCTGCCCGGAAAGAATGTACGACTGGCCGAGAATGGTCAGCACCTTTTCGCCCACCGCCCGGGCCTGGGTGGTGCTTTCTTCACGGTCTGCGCTCAAATCCGCGAGCACCACCACGAACTCGTCTCCTCCCAACCGGGCTACGGTATCGACTTCCCGAACGCAGGTACCGAGGCGTTCCGAGACCTGCAACAGCAGCAAGTCGCCAATGTCATGGCCGCGCGTGTCGTTGAGTATCTTGAAGTTGTCGAGGTCGATGAAAAACAGCGCACCGCTGCGTTTGCTGCGCTGGCAACTTGCGATGGCGTGACTGATCCGATCCATCAATAGCCGGCGATTGGGCAGTCGAGTAAGCGGATCGTAGTACGCCAGGCTATTGATTTTTTCCTCGGCGGCCTTGCGCTCGGTGATGTCCTGCGAAATTCCCACCGCACGCAGCGGAGTTCCGTTCGCGGCAAACTCCAGCTCTGCTTCCTGCCGGACCCAGCGAATGGAATCGCCGACCCGTATGCGGTGCTCATGCTCGAAGCTGCCGCTCTTCAGGGCCGCCTGCCAGGCGTCGGCGACCTCGCTCCGGTCTTCGGCATGAACTTTTGCCAGATAGGTGTCAAGACGCCCGCCGCTGCCTTCCGGCAGATCGTATATACGGCAGGCTTCAGCAGACAATGTGGTTGTGCCGGTGACGATGTCGAGAACCCAGCTGCCGATTTTGGCGACGGCCTGAGCCCGGTGCAGGTCAGCCCGGCTCGTCTCGAGCTCGGCCGTTCGTCGCGCGAGATCGTTGCCTAGTCTGACGAGATCCCGGAGCCGATTCTGGTAGGAGCGGACGAGTACGACGACCAGGGACGTCGACAACACGAAGACAATGATTTGGAGCATGCCATGAAGCACCGCAGAGCTGGACGGTGGCACTGGAAGAAATCCCGTCGTTTCGGCCAGTATGAATCCTGTGATTGCAATCGCGGTCATCACGGCCACGACCATCGCCGCACGCGAACTGATGACCCAGCCGATGATAAATATGATCGCAGGATAACCGATGACGACCGGCGCCCGCGTTCCACCGGTAAATGTCGCGATGCCCGTGACGATGACCCAGGTTCCGATGGCCATCACGCTTCGTGCGGCCTGTGCGTTGCCGCGCGAGAGAAAGAACCATCCAGCAAGTGCTACCGAAAGACCCAGTATGGGCCCGATGGTACGCAGCATTTGATCCGGCGCGAGCAAGCGTAGCACCACTATCGAGGCAAGCGCGCCAATCAGCAGGGCAGCGATGGCGAACTTCAGAAAAGCGAGCGACGGCTCCCAGAAAATCGGATCGTCGATCGTGTCGCTTTTCAAATCAATCCGCGACTGTGGCGGTTCCATTATGTCTACTCTCCCTACTCAGCCTGGAACCGGCAGGCGTATTCGGCCTTGCCCGCCCCCCATGTACTGAACGATGCGCTTGCAGCGCGCCCACGACCGGTACCCTGGTCAACGTTGAAATGGCTCGAGCCGCCACAAGCATCGTCGACAAGAATCGACATCCGGAGGTGGCAAATCGAACCATTGCCTTGTTTGGAAACCGCAAAAACGCGGGTCTAGCATACGTGTCTTTGCGTCGGTGTGGAACTGCGTATTTCCCGCAGACGCCTGTCCCCGGCGGCTCAGATCAGCCGTGTCCCTGACGCCGATCATGCTCGGCCCACATTGCCCGGGCCAGAAGCTTCCAGACGGCGCCGCCATGGGTAATCATGTCGTCGTCGGCGCTTTCCCTCATGACCTCCAGCATAAGTTGCGCCAGGCCAAACAGCTCGAGACGGGCACGGTCGCGTGGATCGTCGGGCTCGCAATTGTTCTCGCCGAGCTTGCAATCGAGCGCCTCGCGCGCCACCTCGCGAACCTGGGCTTCGTTGTGCCAGTCTATGCCGAGAATCAGACCCTTGAGTTCGATCGCATGCTCAATATCCCGGGCTTCGCGGGAGTAGTTTTCGAAAGCACTCATGAGGCAATCTTCCTTGATCGACTCGCCGGTTTTGGCTTTGCTTTCGGTGAGGGCTTCGCCACTATCCGTGTCGCAAGCAACTGTGCGAGATAGCGCCCCGTGTAACTCCCCTTTACCCGTCCCACGTCTTCCGGCGTCCCGGTAGCAATGGTGTGGCCGCCGCCGTCGCCGCCTTCGGGTCCGAGATCGGCCACCC
>JAIPCS010000116.1 GCA_021738105.1 Sulfuritalea sp. | reverse complement strand
AGCAGGTCGTTGTAGACCTCATCCATCTTGTGAATCACATCGAGCCAGATGCCGTCTTCGGCCGAAGCACCCGCCACCGCCGCCAACATGTCCACGGTCATGGCTGAGCGTGGCGGGTCTGCAGACGCGGCGTTTTCGCTCTGGCCGCGTTTACCGCCAAGCCCATCGGATGATCCGTGTTTCTTGCCTGTCGCGTTCATGAGTGAAATGTACCCCAGGCGGGACGATTCAGGCCAGAGAACGCACTCAGGAAATCACTCGCAAACCCTATCTGTTTCATGAAAATTCTTCGGGATCAGACGTCGCCGAGCGGCCGATAGACTTTCTCAAAACGAGCATTCTCGACAATGCCGAAGTCACCCGGCGCGTATTGCAGCACCCAGTCCCGGGCCCGGCCTTGCAACAGATCGCCACCTGTGGATCGGCAAAGGCTGAAGTCCTGCTCCATCTGCCGTGCCAGCACGGGTACGGGTCGCGCGGCATAGCGCCCGTCAGCTCCGTGCGCCTGCGTCCCGGCGGGCAGATACTTGGAATCGAAACGTTGACGCGAGACGCTCCAGCGGTCGCCGGTCGACCCGGTAACCAGAGCATCACCCCGGACAAAACGGTTGGGGCCTTCGCGGCTGATCAATTCGCCATCGTCCCGGGCGAAAACAACGTCGACGATTTCCTGCTTGACGAAGCGGGCAGCGCGCCGATCTTCGCGCAGATCGATATTCTTGAGTTCCAGCATGGTGGCGGCAATCGATAAACGGAGCCGAAGTGTCTCACAAGCCCGGCACGTGCAGCGGCACGGGCGTTGCACGCCGACGAAATCGGTTAGGCTTGATCCATGGATTTATTCGATTTAACAGGCTTGCTACTGATCGCCGCCGCCGGCTGGCTATGGCTTGACAGCCTCAAGGCCCGCGAAGTCGCCGTGTCCGCGGCAAGGTCGGCCTGCAATGCTGAATCACTGCTGCTGCTCGACTTTACCGTGGCCATCTCCAAAATCGGCATTGCCCGAAACAACGAAGGGCAGTTGAATTTTCGTCGGGTCTATGGCTTCGAGTACAGCGACACCGGCAATGATCGCCGACCCGGAAGCATTGTGATGCTGGGCAGCCGGGTCGTCGTGATCAATCTGAATCTGCCCGAGCAACAGGATCCACCGGAGCCGGTGGTACTTCGCGTCCCCTGGCACTGAGTTGCGGGACGATGGCGTGGGTGTAACCGGTAGCACACCTGCCTGAGAGGCAGTCTGGTGGCCGTCTCAGCTTGGTCAGCAAGAGACGATGGTCTCTTGATCTGGGAATGAGTGCTACAGACTGTTTGCTGACTGATGACGCGGACATCACCAATGACTGTTGTACCACTCGAATCGAACGGCAGTGTTCGGAATTGGCCGGAGCCAGCCTACAACCTGAATTCAGTTCTACCCATTGGAACGGAAGGTCCTCTCTAATACCAGCCGCCCAATTTCCACGCATAAAGCATCGCCAATGTTGGCTCCCGCTACATTGCAGTACCTAACTGATGTGAGTTGCTTGCGGACTCCTATCGGCAGGCTTCCGAGGTTATCAACCCTGATTACTTGCGACCTTGGCGGCGAGTAAGCTCTTGTGGGAAGCGGTATCCCTCATTATCCGGTTGATGGTTTTCGTGAACTCAATATTGTCCGTGCTGACGATTTCATGGTATTTCGCCTCCAGCACTGAGTTCTCGATGTCTCTGGCCATGAGCAATGCCTGCCTCCTATCAAGCTGTCCCTCTCGAACCTGATCTATGGAGTTCGTGACGTTGGACATGATCGTCGTGATGGCCACCGTGTTGAATGGGCGTCCAAACTTGAACTCTTGCGGGTGAGACGAGACGAGGGCGGCGAGTTCCCCAATGAACACGGCATGCAACTCTTCTTGATGACTTATGGCAAGCCAGAACTTACTGTCTTCAGGAAACTGTTCACTGCATGCCTGATACAGTTCGGCCAACGCCTTCTCAAGCACGACCATACTATTCATTACTTGTGACAACTCCGGTACATTGCGTGGCATAACCGTTCCCTTTCTTTCGTTGTTCTGGCCGGTTCAGGCGCGGGACAAATACTTGCCGAAATGCTTGTCCAGTTTCATCGTGTGGTTTGCTAGCCAGTCCACGATCAGCAACTGAATCTTGAAAAGCATGAAAGTTCGCTGCGTGGCGAGTTTCTTGCAAAGTTCCCCTTCAAGGAAGGCAAAATCCTTCTTGAATCGCTCATGCTGTTGCTGCTGCAGCATAAGTAGCGGATATCCCTTTTCTCGCATTATTCGCTCTTCTGTTTCAAAGTGTTCGATTACGTATTTGTGGAGAAACATTGCAAGAGGTTCAACCTGCGAAGCTTTTTTGACCTCGCGTATTTCGCTAACGAACTTGTTCACCTTCGCGAATAGTTCCCGATGCTGTTTATCAATCTCAGGATGGTTGATTTTGCAGTTCTCGCTCCAGACAATAGGCATCCCAATTTCACCCGTTCCCTCGTGAATACCTGTCTTGGTGAAACGGGCGCAGCGTTCTGCATAGACTCGCGCTACCGTGTCGTCGGGGCAAGCAGCGAGATAGCGGCGCAATAGCGAGCGTGCTTTTGATATGTCCCTGCAGTGGTAGTTGGCGAGTGCTTCCTCGAATATTGATTTGGCGCGCCGCTTCGCCAGCTTCAATTTCGGAAGATCGGCATCGAACACCTCATACACTGACTGAGGTTGCTCTTTCCCTTTGACTCGCACCCGGTCAACAAAGCGGATGTCGTGCGACTCTGGTTCTTCGAGACTGTAAAGGACATGCTCGCTAATCAATATTGGAACGCCATACGTCTTGGTGAGAGACTGGAGACGAGAAGCAAGATTGACTGCATCGCCAATAACTGTTGTTTCGATCCGATGGGAACCACCAACTGCGCCGGCCATCACGAGACCCGTGTTAAGGCCGATGCCAATACGGATGGGAGGAGCGCCACTTTTCCGTCGAATGATATTGAATCCCTTGAGACGCTTCAGCATTGAAAGCGAAGCACTCAACGCGTCGTCGGCGCTGTTGGGAAATATTCCCAGAATCCCGTCGCCAATGTATTTGTCGATAAAACCATGCGACTCAAACAAGGCGGGCTCCATCTCCTTGAGGTACGCGTTGATGAACCTAAAGGCCTCCCGCGAAGTCATGGATTCAGACAGTGACGTGAAGTCCCGGATATCCGAGAACAAGATCGTCATGTTTAATTCAATACTGTCGCCTAGCTTAATGTCGGAAACGCTAGCTTTGCCAAGCAGATTCATGAACTGGTGAGGAAGGAATCGGCGATAGGAGCGAATCAATCTTGGCGACAGTATTGAACTAAGATCAACGCTGTCAGCTGCTGATGACCTCTTGCGCATTGCGTTGGGCGAGTGGGGCGACCCTGCAGTGATCTGCTTCATCATCTAGTCTGCGTGAAGTTCAATTGCCGCGTCGGCGCCAAGCATGTCTGGCATAAGAATATCCATGAGGACTAGATCAGGGTGACATTCTCTGGCCGCCTGGACGGCATGACTTCCCCGGATTTCTGTAAATGCCTCGTAACCGTTAATTGATTCGATTTCCAGCTTGACCATTCGGAGAAACACCGGATCATCGTCCACTACCAAAATTCTTCTCATGGTATTACTCGATAGGCTTTCAGAAGATTTGGAAGAAGGTACCGTGCTTCTTATCGAACTGTCACGCGGACAGGATATGACTGAAATACGACTTGCTCTGTGCGGTAACGCTCATAGATGTTTTGGGGTGGCTAATATCCTCAGGTAGAGGAAACCCATAGTGGCTGCATTGGCGACGGCAGGTCCGCCCTGATACCGGTCGCTCAAATCTCATGCCTCAGTCATCGTCAATGACCGGAACCGCTGCATTGCCGCCCCTGAACTTGAAAACGCGAACGGCTCTTGTGAACACTCTCCTGCCTGTCTCGACTTCAGATTCCAGGCTTTCAATGCACCGTACACACCATGCAGGGATCGAAACTGCGTACCACATGATGAATGCTCGCCGGCAACGGTTCATTTGCGCCGACCTCCAGTCCCGCCAGTGCCTGCTCCAGTGCGCCGGGCTGGCCGCTGGAATCGCGCGGGGAGAAGTTCCAGGTGGTCGGGGCGATGATCTGGTAATTGTGGATGCGGCCGCGACGGACGGTGAGCCAGTGGCCAAGCGAACCGCGCGCCGCCTCGATGAGGCCGACTCCGGACGTTTCATCCGCCGCTTGCGCGGCGATGCACCAGGGCTCGCCCGGCTTCAGTTCGTTCAGCCAGCGCTCCATCGCCGGCATGACCAGCGCCAGTTCGAGCAATCGGGACACGACCCGTGCGGCAACGCTGGCGCCACCCCGTTCAATCATGTCGCGCGCCAGTGAATGTCCGGCTACCACTTGCCGCGCCAGGGCGCCGGTCTCGACCACCTGCCCGTCCAGTCGGGGCGCCTTGCACCAGGAATAGGCGCCGGGCTTTTCTGCCACCGGCAGCGTGCTGCCATTGGCCGGGTGCTGCGGCAGCCCTGCGGCCGCATACCAGGCATTGGTGGTGTCTTCGTTGATCAGCGCCGCATCGAAGGTGGCCGCGCCCTGATGCCACAGCCCGGCGGGGAATAGTCGCCCTTCCTCTTCCTGATAGCAACCGTAGCTCATGAAGCGATCCGTACTGCGCCCCAGTTGCCACAGATCGAGATCCTCGGCGATATCGAGAAAGCTGCGCAGGTCGCCGCCACCGGGCCGTGCACGCCAGGCGTCAAGTTCGGCACGGCTGCCGATCGCGGCGAGTGCTTCCAGTTTCGTACCGAAGCTCACGGTTTCGAGAAACTGGCGAAACTCGCGCAGCGTGCGATGCAGCCGGAATATTTCAGAACTTTGCAGCGGCCGTGTCGAGCCCCCGGGTTGCACGGCCAGGGTATGCGGCCATTTACCGGCGAGCAGGCCCATCATCTGCATGAAGCGCGCCCGCACCGGCAGCATCTGGTTGGGTGCGCTGCCCACCGTAGCGCGAAAGCGTTCCACGGTTGTGGCATGCCACGACCGCCCGGCATAGTCGGCACGTGCGAAGTCGGGCATGAAGAACAGATAGAAATGCGTCAGATGATCGGCAAGATTCTCCACTGCCAGCGCCAGATTGGCAGCCAGCCGGCCGTTACGCGGCGGCTCGATGCCGGCGGCATCGGCCAGTGCCAACGCAGAGGCGGCGGATTGCGCGACCGAGCAGATGCCGCAAATACGCGGTACCAGCACCAGTGCATCGGCCGGCAGTTTGCCTTGAAGAATCTGCTCGAAGCCGCGATACAAAGGCGAATTGACATAGGCCGCCGCGATGCGGCCGTCGGCGATATCAAGGGTGATCTCGAGATCGCCCTCGACGCGATTGAAGGGGCCGACAACGCGACGCGTGTTCATCGCTTGCCGCGTTTGACCGTGGGTGCGCGCAAGGGGTGATCGGCGGTGGCATTTTCACGCACCCGTGCCGGCGTTGCCGATTTTGACAGCGCCGCCAGCGCGATGAACCAGGCCTTGGGCATGTCGGTAGGCAAGCCGATCGGAATCCCGGCGACCTTGGGTGTGGTCTCGAAGGCATGTCCGGGTTCTTCGAAGCCCGGCTCGGTGCAACTGATGCAGGCGTAGCCGCCACGCAGGCAGGAACCCTCGCCGTTCCACAGACGCTGGTTGCAATCGGCATGCGCCTGGGTGCCCTTGCAACCCAGATTCTCCATCAGGCAGCCCTGATCCGAAGGCTTCTCGGCGCTGGCCTTGAATTCATAATATTCATTTCGCGTACAACCGTGGTGCACCAGTTGATCGGCATAGAAGCGCGGCCGGCCGAAATCGTCAAGCTGCGCGGCGGTAAGACTGTCATGCGCCAACGCCGCCAGGGTTTCGGTGATCCAGTCGGGATGGGGCGGACAGCCCGCCACATTGATAACCGGCAAGCCGCCGCGGGCGCGGAAGTCCGGCCCGAGCAGGCCGCCGGAGGCGTCACCGTCATATTGAAGGCCGCAGGCGTCGGTCGGGTTGATACCGGCGGCGGTAATGCCGCCCCAGGCCGAACAACTGCCGATGGCGACAACATGGCTCGCTCGCGCCGCAATGTTTCGCACCCACTCGATCATCGGCTGCGCACTGCCGCCAAAACGATGGAAGCCCCCCGTGCCCTGCGGCCCCCGCAACAGCGAACCCTCGATGCACAAGACATCGACCACGTTACGTCCATCGGCACAGCGCTCGATCAACTCGCGCGCCTCATCCACGCCCGCCTCGGACACACTCGGGTGCCACAAAAGATCGATGCCTTCATCAATCAGCTCGCGAAACAGCGAACCGTGATCGCTGCCCAGCCACGACAACGTGCAACCGCCACAACCGCCGGACTGCAGCCAGAGCAGATTCATGGCAGCCTCCTGCCGGGCCGCCCCAGGGGAGGCTGAGCCAACATGGCGGAAGGCGGCGCAGCCGCCGAACCACTATCACCCCTTTCCGGGGGAAAGGGGTCGGGGGACAGGCTCATGATTCGTCTCCGATTCCCAGACGAGTGAGTTTCATGCGCAGTCCGACCCGTGTCAGGCCCAGTTCTTCGGCGACGCGGGTTTTGTTGCCGCGATGCTTGCGCAAGGTCTCGGCAATCACCTGCCCCTCCATCCGATCCAGCTGTTCCTTGAGCGTTGTCCCCTCGCCGTCCGGCCCACCTGAGCCGCCTTTGGCAACCGGCGCCTGACGGACACGCGGTGAAAACAGTTCCGCTTCGAGCACACCGGCATCGCCCAGTGCCAGCGCGCGCAGGACTTCGTTCTGCAACTCGCGGACGTTTCCTGGCCAGCGATGCGCCAGCAGGGTTTTCATCGCACTGGCAGAAAAATGCCGTCCTGCCAGCGCCGACTTTTCAAACATGTCGGCCACGATCAGCGGAATGTCCTGCGGACGCTCGCGCAAGGCGGGCATGTTGAAGGTAATGGCGGCGATCCGGTAGTAGAGGTCCTGGCGAAACCGGCCGCTGGCAACATCGGCTTCGAGATCGCGATTGGTTGCGGCAATGATGCGCACATCAACCGGCACCGAGCGCGGACTGCCCACGGGGCGCACCTCGCCCTCCTGCAGGGCGCGCAACAATTTGACCTGAAAGGCAGGGGAGGTGTCGCCGATTTCGTCGAGAAACAGCGTGCCGCCGTCGGCCTGCTGAAACAGGCCAATGCGATCTTCATGGGCACCGGTAAACGCGCCGCGCTTGTGGCCGAAAAGTTCGGACTCGAGCAGGGTATCCGGCATCGCGCCGCAGTTTTCCACGACAAACGGGCGATCGGCGCGCTCACTGGCGTAATGAATGGCGCGCGCCAGCAATTCCTTGCCGGTCCCCGACTCGCCTGTGACCAGCACCGAAAGCTCGTGCCCGGCAATGCGTTGCGCCAATGAGCAGATTTCGTTGAGCGGGCTGTCTGCCGCACGCACCAGTCGGTCGAAGCCCGAACGGGCACGCAGCTTGCCACGACGGCTGGCGACGCGCTTGACCAGTTGCTCGGGACTGTCGCGCAGTTCCAGCGACAGCCGCTGGTTTTCCTGCTGCAAGCGCCACAGGTTGGCGGCATTTTTCAGCGTCAGCAACAACTGTTCGGGATGCCAGGGTTTCAGCAGGTATTGCCAGATGCCGGCATCATTGATACCGGAAATGATGTCTTCCGCCTCGGTATAGCCGGAAAGAATCAGACGTACCGTCTCGGGCCACAGTGTGCGCACGCGGCGCAGAAATTCCACACCCGAGGTGCCGGGCATGCGCTGGTCGGACAGCACGATATGCACGAACTCGCGGCCCATGATGCGTTCGGCCTCTTCGACGGACGCGGCCGTCAGCACCGTGAAATCCTCTTCAAGCGTGCGACGCAAGGTTTCCAGCGAGCGCTGCTCGTCGTCGACGACAAGGACTGTCAAGGGAGTAAGGGGTTTCGTCATGAAAATCTTTTTGCCACAGAGGACACAGAGTTCACAGAGAAAAAGAAAAGCAAAAGATTGGAGAGTTGCTTCGACTCTTCGTGCAAGCGTAGCAATAGCCCGGTGCTTGCACCAGCCTTCACTGTGCCCTCTGTTGCCTGCCCGCGAAGCGGAAACCCAGGCACGCAGAGCGCCTCTGTGGCTAAGGGTTCCGCCTTCAGAATCATCCCGGCATCTCCCAGCCCAGGTCGCGCTGACGCGCCAGATGCCGGGGCGTCCATGATGCCAGCGATTTACGCACGAAGTGATGCCGGGCGACGTGATAGCTCGGATCGAAGCCGTAGAAGTTGCGACGCATGTGGGCCAGCTCGTCTTCCCGGTACGCTGCCAGCGGCTTTTCGGCTTCGTCCTGCGCGCGACGCGCGCGCTTCGCCGTCAACTGTTCGGTCAGATTGTCGGCGGCGGCTATCTCGGCGGCCCGGCGCGCGACGTCGACCCGAAACGACTGCTTGTCATCCGCCAGGCACCGGTCGGCAAAACCGCAATCGGTGGCTTGACGCGCAGTCAGCGGTTGGCGATTGCGCATGATGGCGCGGCTTTTTTCACCCACGCCCTGCTCGCCCAGGCGACGCGGCAACAGATAGGTCCAGTATTCAGAGCCGTAAAGATTGCCCATGTTCTTGTAATGCGGATTGAGTATCACGCCGTCACGCACCCAGACGTGGTCGGCGGCCCGCGCCAGGAAGCAGCCACCGGCGCCCGCGTTGCCGGCCAGCGCCGCAATGGTGATCTGGTCGCCGGCTTCAATCAGCTCCCGGGCCAGATCGTTCATCGCGTTGATGTTGTTCCAGGATTCGTCTGCCGGCGACTCGGCGGCTTCGATCACATTGAGATGTATGCCGTTGGACCAGAAATCCTCTCCGCCGGTCAGCACCAGCACCTTCACCGGCCGCTGCCTGGCCCACGCCAGCGCAGTGCGCAGGCGCTCGCATTGCACCGTGGACATGGCGCCGTTATAAAACTCGAAATGCAGGAAGCCGACACCGCCGGCTTCCTCATAGGCGATGTCCTGCCAGGTGGCATCGGAAACGCGCCACCAGTCCTTCAGGGGCGCTTCCGGCAGACGGGCATACGCTCCGGCAAACGCCAATGCCACCGGCAGCTTGAACCCTCCGGCCCGCTTGGCATGGCCGATCCAGAGCGCACCATCTTTCGTCTTGCGCAACACGGCGGTCTCGCGCCGCGCCAGCAGGCTTCCGGGTTCGGCATCGCCGTGACCCGCCGAGGCGTGCTCCGGCCATGCATCGAAAATATGGCAAGGCTGCTCGAACAAACTATCGGCAACACCAGGAAAGCCGTCGGCCGCGTTGATTTTTTTCAGCACGGTCAAGCTGTCGTCCAGCGTCCAGTCGATGACGCGATCGCTCTGCTTCATCAGCGGCTGCAACCGGCCGCTGGCGTCGGCGAACTCCCCGAGCGGCGTCGGCTTGAAATCATCCGTGGCAAAACGCTCAACCGCCAGCAACACCGCGGTCGTTGCGGCTTGCGTCACTTCGTTGCGATAGATGCTGGATTTCTTTGCCTCACGCAATGGAAACGTCGCACTGGCCCACACCGGGCCGGCATCCATCTCGGCCTCGGCCTGCAGCACCGTCACCCCCCACTCGGCTTCGCCGTTCTGGATTGCCCAGTCCAGCGCCGAGGGTCCGCGGTCGCCGACGATGCCCGGATGCACGATCAGACACACGGTATGCGCCCAGATGGATTGCGGAATCGCGCGACGCAAATAGGGCGCAACGATCAGGTCGGGCCGGAACAGCGCCACCGCTTCCTCGGCGACGCTGTCTGCGATGTCGAATTCGATGGATATTTCATGACCCCGCCGCTGCAATTCCGCCCCGAGGCGCTGCGTCAGGCTGTTGAAGGCGTGGGTGAGAAGCAGGATGCGCATCCGGACTCTTCAGCAGATTCTCGGAAGTTGATCGCCCGCCAGCCAATCGACAATGCGTTTGCCGCCGAAGGCCGTGGTGAGTTGAACGAAGTGGTGGTCATCCGCCACCACGTCGCCGATCCGCGCGGCCTCGCGCCCCAACGGATGCGCCTGCATCGCCGCCAGCAAACGCTCCGCATCGGCGGCGGCGCAAATGGCAATCAGCTTGCCTTCATTGGCGACATAGAGCGGGTCAAGCCCGAGAAATTCGCAGGCCGCCGCCACCACCGGCTTCACCGGAATGGCGTTTTCGTAAAGCATCATGCCGACGCCGGATTGGCCGGCGATTTCGTTCAGGGTTGCGGCCAGTCCTCCGCGCGTCGGATCACGCAGGCAGCGAATGTCGGCACCGGTAGCGAGCATGTCGGCGATCAGACCATTCAGCGCCGCACTGTCGGATTCGATGGGGGCGTCGAAACTTAGATTTTCGCGCTTGCTCATGATCGCCACCCCGTGATCACCCAGCGAGCCGGAAATGATCACCACGTCACCGGCGCGCGCCCGGCGGCCACCCAGTTCCAGGCCGTCGGGCAGGACGCCGACACCCGTGGTGGTGATGAAGATGCCGTCGCCCTTGCCGCGTTCGACCACTTTGGTATCGCCGGTCACCACCGGCACACCCGCCGCACGCGCCGCCTGCGCCATGGATTCGACAATGCGCGCCAGATCCGCCAGCGGAAAGCCTTCTTCGAGAATGAATCCCGCCGCCAGATACAGCGGCGTGGCACCCATCACCGCCACATCGTTGACCGTGCCGTGCACCGAGAGGCAACCGATGTCGCCGCCGGGAAAGAACAGCGGCGAAACCACATGACAATCGGTGGACATCACCAGCCGTCCGGGGTGACCGGAAAAAGTCGGCGCTGGCAACACGGCTCCGTCGTCGCCCTGCCCCAGATACTCGTTGCCCAGATGCCTGGCGAACAGCTCCGAAATCAATTGCACCATCGAGCCCCCGCCCGACCCGTGCGACATATCGACCCGGCCCTGCTTCAGATCGAGGGGTTTGACGTAACCGCGCT
>JAIPCS010000115.1 GCA_021738105.1 Sulfuritalea sp. | reverse complement strand
AGTAACAGCCTTTCCATCAATGGATAGCACTCGGTCATTTTCTTTGAAGCCAGCCTGCTCTGCAGCTGAATTGCGCTGCACATTCCCGACGACCGAGGGCAGGTGCGGCCGAAACAGAACCAGTCCCAGCGCACGCAATTGGTCGGTTTCCAGATCTTCCAGATTGACGAGTTTGCTTTCAAGACGACGTACGGCGATTTCATGTTGCTGGCTGATCACTTCAAGTTGCAGCGGCTCCTTGTCCAGAGCCCGTCTGATAACCTCCCATCTCAGTTGCTGCCAGGTCACGATAGCCTTGCCATTCACCGCGCGTACCGTTTCCCCCTCACGTACCCCTGCCATCGCAGCGGGCGTGTCTATCGGTGGTGACCCGAGGCGGGGTTTGAGTTCGGCAATACCGTGCATGAATAGCAGCCAGTACAACAGGATCGCCAGCAGAAAGTTGGCCGCCGGCCCTGCCACGACAATAAATGCCCTCCGTCCTACCGACTGGCGATTGAATGCCCGGGACAATTCATGCGCTGGAACCTCACCCTCGCGCTCGTCCAGCATTTTGACGTAACCACCCAGTGGGAACGCCGAAATCGCCCATTCTGTGCCATCGCTTCCATAACGCCGCACCATAAGCACTTTGCCAAAACCAAAAGCGAAGCGCAGCACTTTGACATTACAGGCACGAGCGGCAAGGTAATGTCCCATTTCGTGGACCACAACCAGCACGCCCAGCGCAAGAATAAAGGCTCCGGCATAGACGAACAGCAATTCAGGATTCATCTCGCCTGCTTGCCGATCCGCTCAAGAATACGATTTGCCATTGTCCGACCCTGGCGATCGGCTTCCAAGACATCCGCAAGATCCAAAATTGAAGCTTGGGGAACTGAATCCAGTGTCGCCGAAATCAAATCGGCAATTCCGAGAAATGACAAGCGCCTTTCAAGGAACGCTGAAACCGCCACTTCGTTGGCTGCGTTGAGAACCGCCGCGGCATTGCCATCGGCACGCAAGGCTTGATAGGCCTGATCCAGACACGGGAAACGATCCAGATCGGGTTGCTCGAAATTGAGCTGTGCTACCGCAAAGAGATCCAGCGCGGGCACACCTGAATCGATGCGCTCGGGCCAGGCAAGTGCATGGGCAATCGGCGTGCGCATATCAGGATTGCCCAACTGTGCCAGCACGGACCCGTCGTCATAATCCACCAGAGAGTGGATCACACTTTGCGGATGGATGACAACCTTGATTCTGTCGGGCGGGGCACCGAAAAGCCAATGCGCCTCGATCACTTCAAGGCCCTTGTTCATCATGGTCGCCGAATCAACCGATATCTTTCTTCCCATCGACCAGTTCGGATGCGCCACTGCCTGCTCGGGAGTGACATGAGCAAGCTCTTCAAGCGGCGTCGTTCGAAACGGTCCTCCTGACGCTGTCAGCAGGACGCGTCTTACGCCACTTTTTGCCATGTCACCCGCGTAGTTATGAGGCATGGACTGGAATATGGCGTTGTGCTCGCTATCGATCGGAAGCAACAATGTGCCTGATTGCCGGACTTCGTTCATGAATACCGCGCCAGCCATTACCAGCGCTTCCTTGTTGGCCAGCAAAACCCGCTTTCCGGCTCGCGCTGCAGCCAATGTGGGCCGAAGTCCCGCCGCACCGACAATGGCAGCCATGACGGCATCTGCTTCAGGAAGGCTGGCGATCTGAATCAGCGCCTCCTCGCCGTACAGAACCTCGGTGGCAGTCTGCGTTTCCCTGAGTAAGGCAGCGAGCCGCTGCGCGTCTTCGCTACTGCCGACTACAGCCCATGCAGGCTGAAACTTCTTGCACTGCATTGCCAGAATTTCAACTTGCCGATGCCCGCTCAATGCCACCACCTCGAACCGATCCGGATGTCGTTCGACGACGTCCAGTGTGCTACGGCCTATCGAACCAGTGGCGCCTAAAATAGTCAGTTTCATGAGCGAGTGAAATACAGAATCAGCGCAGCCAGCGGCAGAGTCGATGTCAGCGCATCAATTCTATCCAGTACGCCACCATGACCGGGAAGTAGATTGCTGCTGTCCTTGATGCCGGCCTGCCGTTTCAGCAGGGATTCAAACAAGTCGCCAAACACGCTCACCGCCGTCAACAGAATCAACAGGAGTCCAAACAACGGGAGCGGAAGCAGCCATTTCCCGGCCAATGGCGAATACGACAACACGATCGTCCCGTATATCAAGACGCCGACAACCGCTCCGGCAACACCTTCCCATGTTTTTCCAGGGCTGATGGCTGGAGCAAGCTTGCGCTTTCCAAACGCCCGCCCGGCAAAATAGGCGGATATGTCGGCCACCCAAACCAACCCCATCGCTGCCAGCATCAGCCAGGTGTCCACTTCATTCAAGGCCACCATTGCCGCCCAGGTCGGCAAGATCACCAATGCGCCCATCAGATAGCCGAAAAAATCGTTTCCGGACAACCGCCACTTGAATCGGAACCAGAGTGGGGCCACAAATATCCAGAAAATCGCTGAAGCGCCCAAAAGAATCGGCACAAGTTCAGGGGCGCCGACCGTCAATTGCCAACAGAACAGCAACAGAATAAACGCATACATTATTCGCGCAGGCTGATCCTGTTTCATCAAGCCACCCCATTCCCATCCGGCGAGTGCAGCAATCGCTGCAAAAGCCAGCCCAGCTGCCAAGGGCGGCATGGCAAAGAGAATCAGTGATAAGCCAAAAACTAGCAGTAGAGCGGTAATAATCCGCTGCTTAAGCATTGCTGTCCGTCGTCGGTGGCGAAAAAGTCGGCTTTGGTGACACGGCAGTCTGACCGGCAAGCTGCTCGCTGGTGCGGCCGAAACGGCGCTCACGTCGGCGATACGATGCAATAGCCATATCGAGGGTGGCTCCGTCGAAATCCGGCCAGAGAGTATCAGTGAAAAATAACTCGCTATAGGCCAATTGCCAGAGCAAAAAATTACTGATGCGTTGCTCGCCGCCCGTACGGATAAACAAATCAGGCTCCGGCGCGTAGGCCATCATGAGATGCGGCGCCAGATCTGCCTCTCCGTAGCATCCTGCTTTTTCCGGATGCGCCAGCGCCAATTGATTCATCGCCTGCAGAATGTCGGCACGACCGCCATAGTTGGCTGCAATGGTGAGCGTCAGGCGCAAATTGTTTGCGGTTTTCGCCTCACCTTCTCTAATCAGTGCAAGAAGTCGTGGCTCAAAAGCGGAAAGATCACCGACTATTTTGAGTCGAACACCATTCGCATGCAGCTTGTCGATCTCATTTTGCAATGCACTGACAAAAAGATTCATCAGGAACGAGACTTCTTCGGCCGGGCGCCGCCAGTTTTCCGATGAAAACGCGAACAGGGTCAGGTAGTCGACCCCGCGAGCAATACACTCCTTCACCATGGCCCGCACAGTCTCGACGCCGCGCTTGTGGCCAGCGACTCTCGGCATTAAGCGCTTCTTCGCCCATCGACCGTTTCCGTCCATGATGATCGCGATGTGACGAGGAACGTCAGCAACATTGGGAATCGCCTGCGTCGAGCTGGTGAATTTTCCTGCCATGCTCCCCCCTTTGATCACAACATGCCGCTATGTACTTATGTGGCTGTAGAACTTCGCTGCATTTATGTTCGAGAGGCCCTGCAGCGCATTAGTTTTGGCCTCGCCATCCAAGTCAAATTGCCATCAAGTCCTTCTCTTTTTCAGCCAGCGCTCGATCGACTTCAGCAACATAGCGATCAGTCAATTTCTGGATCTCGTCCTGAGTACGCCGTTCGTCGTCCTCAGAAATTTCCTTCTTCTTCAACGCGTCTTTCAGATGGGAAATGGCATCGCGGCGAAGGTTACGAATCGCCACCTTGGCACTTTCGCCCTCGTGCTTGATGACCTTGATCAGGTCACGGCGGCGCTCCTCAGTCAAGGCTGGCATCGGCACACGGATCAATTCACCCTGCGAAGCAGGATTCAAACCCAGATCCGAATCACGGATGGCCTTTTCCACCTTGCCCACCATCGGCTTTTCCCACGGCTGGACACCGATGGTTCGTGCGTCGATGAGCGTCACATTGGCTACCTGAGTGATGGCAACCATGGAACCATAGTAGTCGACCTGCACATGGTCGAGTATGCCGGTATGTGCCCTGCCCGTGCGCACCTTGGCAAGATCTGCCTTTAGCGCCTCCAGACTCTTTTGCATCTTCTGCTCAGACGTCTTTTTCAGTTCGGGAATCATCTCCCCCTCCTCAAGTCCTAAACGTGAACCAGTGTGCCCTCGTCCTCTCCCAACACCACGCGTTTCAGCGCGCCCGCCTTGAAGATCGAAAACACGTTGATCGGCAATTTCTGATCACGGCACAGCGCAAAAGCCGTGGCATCCATCACTGCCAGATTACGACTGATCGCATCATCGAAGCTGATGCGGGCAAACCTGCTAGCCGCTGGATCCTTTTTCGGATCCGCTGTGTAAATGCCATCGACTTTGGTCGCCTTCAACACAATGTCTGCATCAATTTCAGATCCGCGCAAGGCAGCGGCGGTATCGGTCGTGAAAAACGGACTGCCGGTACCTGCGGCAAAAATCACCACTTTGCCTTCTTCAAGATAGCGTATGGCCTTAGCGCGAATGTAGGGCTCGACGACCTGCTCTATGTTCAGCGCCGATTGCACTCGGGCATTTATCTCCGCCTGCCTCATGGCGTCGGCCAATGCCATGGCGTTCATCACTGTCGCCAGCATGCCCATATAGTCAGCCGTGGCGCGATCCATTCCCGTTGCGGTTCCCGCCATGCCACGAAATATGTTTCCGCCACCAATAACCACGCCAATTTCGACACCGAGATCGGCTACCGCCTTGATTTCCGCCACGATACTGCCAATCATTGCCGGATTAATGCCATAGGCATCATCCCCCATCAACGCCTCGCCCGATAGTTTGAGCAGAATGCGGCGGTATCGCGGAACTGTCATGGCGCTTTGTTACTTGTTGCCGGCTGCGGCAGGCGCTTGGGCAGCGCCCTCGGCTGGGAAGTCGTTCACCTTCTTTTCGATGCCCTCACCAACGATAAACAGCGTAAAGCCGGCGACGGACGCAGATTTTGTCTTTAGCAACTGCTCAATGGTCTGCTTTCCATCTTCGGCCTTGACGAATATCTGGCCCAGCAAAGTGACATCCTTCAAATATTTTTGCACGGTACCTTCAGCGATTTTCTCCAGCATCGCCTCCGGTTTGCCTGCTTCACGCGCCTTTTCGATCGCGATGCGCCGCTCGGTATCCAGCAACTCGGCGGAAACACCCGAGGAATCGATCGACTTTGGCTTCGACGCAGCTATATGCATCGCCAGATCCTTGCCTAATTGATCATCGCCACCGACCACGTCGACCAGTACACCGATTTTCGATCCGCCGTGAATGTATGAGGCCAACCTACCCTGCGCCACGACGCGAGCGAAACGCCGGATGTTCATATTTTCACCAATTTTTCCGACCAATGCGGCACGTGTGGTCTCGACAGTGCCATCACCCATCGGCAGATTGCCCAACTCGGTCACATCCACCGGATTCTTTTCAGCGACCAACTTTGCACAATCCGCCGCCAGTTTGAGAAATTCGTCATTTTTGGCGACGAAGTCCGTCTCACTATTAATCTCGAAAATACTTCCCAGCTTCCCGTCAGATTCAATATGAATCGCCACGACGCCTTCGGCAGCAACCCGTGTTGCAGCTTTGCTGGCCTTGTTTCCCAGCTTGACTCTCAAGATTTCCTCGGCCTTGGCCAGGTCACCACCAGCTTCTGTCAGCGCCTTCTTGCACTCCATCATCGGCGCGTCAGTCTTCTCGCGCAATTCCTTGACCATACTTGCGGTAATTTCCGCCATTGTTTGCTCCAAATTCAGAAATATCTAATGCGGTGTCACCGCACACACCCCGACAAACATCAGGATGTGCGCGCCATGATCGATCGCCTTACTCGGCGGCCTCTTCAACTTCAACAAACTCGTCGTCACCGGCCAGTTGTTGTACCACCTCGTTGATCGACTGGTTCTTGCCCTCGAGAATGGCGTCGGCAACGCCTCGGGCATAAAGGCGAATTGCACCTGACGAGTCATCATTTCCCGGAATCACATAGCTCACGCCATCGGGGGAATGGTTGGTATCGACCACCCCGATTACGGGAATGCCGAGTTTGCTGGCCTCGGTAATGGCAATCTTGTGATAGCCGACATCAATAATAAAAATCGCATCGGGCAAGCTGCCCATATCCTTGATCCCGCCAATGGACTTTCTAAGCTTGTCCATTTCACGCTGCAGGGTCAGCCCTTCCTTCTTTGAAAGCTTCTCAAACTTGCCCTCCTCCATCGCCTGCTCCAGGTCTTTCAGGCGCTTGACTGATAACTTGAGGGTCTTGAAGTTGGTCATCATGCCGCCGAGCCAACGATCGTCGACAAACGGCATGCCGCAACGCTGGGCTTCTTCGGCAATGATCTCTCGTGCCTGGCGTTTGGTGCTGACGAAAAGAATGGTGCCCTTCTTGGCAGCCATTTTCTTTACGAAAACCATTGCTTCCTGGTACTTGGCCAGGGTGGTTTCGAGATTGATGATGTGGATCTTGTTGCGATGACCAAAAATGAAAGGGGCCATCTTGGGGTTCCAGAAACGGGTCTGGTGGCCGAAGTGAACGCCGGCCTCCAGCATCTGGCGCATGGTTGTGCTCATTGACTATCTCCGATATGGGTTAAAACCTCCGCCTGGCCGTGCTGCTTCTCCAAAAATACGTGAGAAGCCACCCTATCGGCGCCGGGCGTGTGGATTTTGCCCAGGACGATCCCGGACAAGCGTGGGATTATAGCCGGGTCTCGTGGTCAGACACAAGTTGCAACGAGACCGCTTGACATTTCAAGCGCAGCCATTTTCATAACAAGATGAACAAACGATGATTATTAATGTATAAAAATTGCTTCTGCGTTGCTCACGTGGTTCATGTGCGCTCAATGAATCCATCAACATCCCGCAGTACGCGCGGATTCTCGACGACGTCATTGGCGGGACCATTCGCAAAGACTCAAGCTCCGGTCCAAGTTATGCCGGTGCTTCCAGACCGATACCCGGTGCCTTTGGCCAGCGGGTAAAATGGAGTCCCCAATCAGATTCGGCAATTTTTAATGGCCATTTCAATAAAAACCACCCAAGACATCTCCGAGATGCGGGTTGCCTGTCGTCTCGCAGGTGAAGTTCTCGACTATATAGAGCCCTTCGTCAAGCCAGGTATCACGACGGCCGAACTTGATCGCCTGTGTCACAACTATATGGTCGATGTTCAAGCCTGCATTCCCGCACCGCTCAACTATGCCCCCCCGGGCTATGCCCCCTACCCAAAATCGATCTGCGCGTCGGTCAACCATCAGGTCTGCCATGGCGTTCCCAATGAGCGCGCACTGAAAAAAGGTGACATCGTCAATCTCGACATCACCACTATCAAGGACGGCTGGCATGGCGATACCAGCCGCAGCTTCTGTGTTGGTGATGCGTCGATTCTGGCCAAACGACTGGTATCAATGACCCATGAATGCATGTGGGTCGGGATTGCCCAAGTGCGCCCTGGAATACATTTGGGCGCGATTGGAGCGGCCATTCAGAAACATGCTGAAGGCGCGGGCTTCTCAGTCGTACGTGAATTCTGTGGTCATGGAATCGGACGCAACTTTCATGAGGAGCCGCAAGTTCTGCATTATGGAAAGGCAAGCGATGGTCCGATACTGGTGCCAGGTATGGTCTTCACCATTGAGCCCATGATCAACGCGGGGAAAGCGGCAATTTCGGAACTACCCGACGGTTGGACCATTGTTACCAAGGATCGCAGTCTGTCGGCCCAATGGGAACATACGCTCTGCGTTACAGAAACCGGCGTGGAGGTCATGACGCTCTCGGCAGGTTCGCCACCCTGCCCGTCACACATCCGGATCAATCCCTGAAAATGGTCTTGCCGGCATTCGTACCGGCGCTGCATTCGGCGGCCACGTGAGGGAACTGCATCAACTCGCCACCTCAGCCAGGCAGCGCCTGACTGAGGGGCAAATCGCACTTGGAGCAGCCTGGCATAAAAATCGGCAGGGAACCGCACTGCTGAAAGACCGCGCCTTGCTGGTCGATTCTGTGCTGGTGGAGGTCTGGACTTCCCTTGAAATACCGGAAAACTGCTCGCTCGTCGCGGTTGGCGGCTATGGGCACGGCGAGCTTTACCCTGGCTCTGATATCGATTTGCTGATCCTGCTTCCCGCCGGCAACGAACCGCCGGAAACGCAGAGTATCGCGCCACAAATTGAACAGTTGATCAGTTTGCTGTGGGACATTGGACTGGATATCGGGCATAGCGTCCGCAGCGTCAAGCAATGCCTTGAGGAGTCGGACAGGGATATTACCGTCAAGACCTCATTGCTTGAAGCGCGCTATCTGACGGGTTCCAAAACTCACTTTGATGAACTGGTGCAGAGTTGCCATGCGGCACTAGAGCCTGCCGATTTTTTCAAAGCCAAACAATTGGAACAAGCGGAACGTTACGCCAGATTCAACGATACGCCCTACAGCCTCGAGCCTAATTGCAAGGACAGTCCGGGTGGGCGGCGTGACATGCAGGTCCTCCAGTGGGTGACACGTGTGTGCGGAATCGGCGACGACTGGAAGGCTTTGGCCAAGTCAGGTCTGATCACAAACACCGAAGTACGTCAGTTGGAGCGCGCTGACCAGTTGCTACGGGATTTGCGAATCGAGTTGCATTTGCTGGTGGGACGGCGCGAAGACCGACTGCTATTTGATCATCAAGAGAAACTCGCCCAAGCCATGGGTATCGCCGCGACGGATAACAAACGCGCTTCCGAAGTGCTGATGCAGCGCTATTACCAGAATGCCAAACTGGTAACTCAATTAAATGCATTGATCATGCAAGTCCTTGCCGACCGTCTCCTGCCAGCGAGGCAGGGACCACCAATCGTCATCGACAACCATTTCCAGATGGTCAGAGAGCAATTGGATGTGCGTGAGGAAGACGTGTTCCAGAAATTTCCTCACACCATTCTCGAATGCTTTCTGCTGCAAATGCAGCGATCCGACCTCAAGGGGATGACGCCACGCACGCTGCGTGCCCTATGGCGCGCCCAAGGTTGTATCGACGCCAGCTTCCGCCGAGATCCAGCGAATCGTGCCCGGTTTTTAAGTCTGTTCCAGCAGAAACACCTGATCCATCCTCTACGTCGCATGAACCAGTATGGAATTCTGGGACGTTATCTACCGGCTTTCGGACGCATCGTCGGCCAGATGCAGCATGACCTGTTCCATGTCTACACCGTCGACCAGCACATTCTGCAAGTCATGCGAAATCTGCGACGTTTCGCAATGCCTGAATTCGCCCATGAGTACCCGTTCTGTTCGCGACTGATGGCGGGTTTCGAGGATCGTTGGCTGCTCTATATTGCCGCCTTGTTTCATGATATCGCCAAAGGCCGTGGAGGCGACCACTCGCAACTGGGTAAAAAGGACGCCTCGCGCTTTTGTCGGGATCACGGCATAAAAGACAACGACGCCGATCTTGTCAGCTTTCTTGTCGAGCATCACCTGACTATGTCGCAGGTGGCACAAAAGCAAGACCTTGCCGATCCTGAAGTTGTTCTGGCTTTTGCCAGCAAGGTCGGCGATTTGCGCCGACTCACCGCGCTCTATTTGCTGACGGTGGCCGACATTCGCGGAACCAGCCCGAAAGTCTGGAATGCCTGGAAAGCGAAGCTGCTTGAGGATTTGTTTCGGATGTCGGCCAGCGTGCTGCGCGGAACCACGGTCTTGCAACTCACCGGAGTCGCCGAGCGCCAGGAAGAAGCCAAACGTATTCTGCGCTACCACGGCCTGCGCCCCGATATTGAAGTCGAACTGTGGGATCAGCTCGATACCGGGTACTTCATCCGTCACGCCGCAGAAGAAATAGCCTGGCACACACGGATTCTTTACCATCGCCCGACCAGCAAGCAGCCGGTAGTGCGTGCCCGACTCAATCCCATGGGTGAGGGCCTTCAGGTCATGGTGTATGTTCCCGATCAAGCCATGCTACTGGCCCGTCTTTGCGGATTTTTTGCACGCGCCGGGTACAGCATTGTCGATGCAAAAATTCACACCACACGACATGGCTATGCGCTGGACAGTTTTGTAGTCTTTGCCTTCGATGCAAACCAGGTCTATCGCGACGTTATTTCACTGATCGAGCACGGCATCACCGAGCAACTCGTGCTCCAGCCGCCTTTACCGGCCGCAGTAGGCGGACGCGTCTCGAGGCTGGTGCGCCATTTTCCGGTCACCCCGGAAGTCGATATTCGTGCCGACGACCGCGGCAATCACTACCTGATGTCGATCAATACAGCCGACCGGCCCGGCCTTCTGTACGCCATCGCCCATGTTCTTGACGAACACAGCATCACTCTGCACACGGCCAAGATCGCCACGCTTGGCGAACGCGTTGAAGACGTTTTTCTGATAAGTGGCAGCGAGCTGGCGCACCCGGCGGCAATTGTGAGACTCGAGCAGGACATACTGGCCGCAATCCAGATTTAGATTTACCCGTCATCGGCCACCCATTCAGTCAAACGATATTTGTTTGGCATCATTGCGTGTACGCCGCGCGACTTAGCTGTAAGATTTCGATTTGCCCATCTATCGGCTGGCACTGAACTGCCCGAAGGAGCATGACAGTCCATGAATTTCGTTAAATGGTTTGTACCACCCGGCGCTATGAGCGATCCTCACGCTCAGACACGACACATGGGCATCGCCAAATCACTATTGGCGATTTCGCTGTTCGGATCACTGATGCTCCTGGGCGACATCTATGTCCGGGAGAACTTGCCTACCGTCGAATACATCCTGTTTGCTGCCGGCATTTGCATGCCGATCATTGGTGCAGTGATGATTCGCATCACAGGGGATATC
>JAIPCS010000114.1 GCA_021738105.1 Sulfuritalea sp. | reverse complement strand
CAGTGCGCCCGGCGTCGGTACCGCCGTCACCCTGTGGCTGCCGGCGGCGACCGAGAGGGCAAGCGGACCCGCATCCTCATTCCCGACAAACGAGTAAACCCATGAGATTCCATTCGATACGCGTTCGCCTGTTGCTGCTGTTTTCCGTGATGGGCCTGGGCATGCTGTGGTTCCTGGCCGCCCATGTCCGGGAGGACGTAGTCCAGTTGCAGGAGGGCCGCCGCGTGATGGGGTTCGGCGAGATCATGGTGGCCAGCACCGAACTGGTGCATGAGCTGCAGAAGGAGCGCGGGCTGTCCGCCGGCTTCATCGCTTCACAGGGCAAGGTGTTCCGCACCGATCTGGACCAGCAGCGCACGCGCACCGACGCGCGGCACGAGACGATGGGCAGGATCTGGACCGGGCAGGCAGCGGATCTGCCGCCAGCCGCCAGCCAGTACCTGGCCGAGGCGCACCAGCTATTCGGCCAGGTGGCCAACCAGCGCCGTGACGTCAGCGCGCTGACGCTGCCCGCCAGTCAGTTGTACGCCTTCTACACCACCCTCATCGACAACCATCTGAATGCGGTGGGAGAGATCGCCGCGACCCAGGCCGATGCCGGCATGATGCGTATGTTCTCGTCTTACGCGATGCTCCTCAACGCCAAGGAACAGGCCGGACGCGAGCGCGCCACCACGAATGCGGCGCTCGCCGCCGACCAGCCGCTGGCCGACTTGATGCACGGCCACCTGCTCGGCATTCTGGCCAGCCAGGACAATTATCTGACCAGTTTTCGCCGTACCGCATCCGAGCAACAAAAAGCCGCGCTGAACGCGGTGGAGGCTTCCCGCGCCAGCCAGGAAACGGCGAGCATGCGCCAGCGGGTGCTGGACAAGGCCGTCGTAGGTGGTTTTGGCATCGAGCCACAGCACTGGATTGCCGCCAGCAGCGCCCGCATCGACGCCATGAAAGGCATCGAAGGCCAGCTTGCGACGGCCATCGTCGAAAATTCGGCGGCGATGATCGCGCGCGCCCGGCGCAGCCTGATCGCCACGCTGCTGGCGGGCCTGCTGGCGGTCAGCGTCACCGTCGTCTTCATCCTGTTGCTGCGGCGCATGCTGGGCGACATGCACGACGTCGCGCAGCATGCCGCCACGATTGCCAGCGGCGACATCGAGCGGACCGTGCGGATCACTCGCCACGACGAGATCGGCCAATTGCAGAAGATCACCGCCCATGCCATGCTGGCCACCCGCAACTCCAGGCAACTTATGCAGCGAAACCAGTTGCTGCTCGACTCGGCGCTGGATGCCGTGATCAGCATCGATGCGGAGGGACGGATCGTCGACTGGAATCGCCATGCCGAAGTTATGTTCGGCGTCCCGGTCGAACAGGCTCTGGGCCAGGATCTCGCCGCGCTGATCATCCCGCCCGCGTATCGTGAGCGCCATCGGCAAGGCATCCGGCACTTCGACCCGGCCAAGGGCTCCAACATCATGGGCACGCGGATCGAGTTGAGCGCGCTGCGCGCCGATGGCACGGAGTTTCCCGTCGAGCTGACATTGGGGAGCATGCACCAGAACGGGAAAACTTTGTTCGTCGCCCACATTCGCGACATCACCGAACAGAAGCGCGCCGAGGCGCTGCTGCAAATGCTCTCGCTGGCCGTGGAACAGAGCCCCGAGAGCATCGTCATCACCAACCTTGAGGCCAACATCGAATACGTCAACACGGCCTTCATGCGGAATACCGGCTACGACCGCGAGGAAGTGCTCGGCAAGAACCCGCGCATCCTGCAATCGGGCAAGACCCCCCCGGAAATCTACACGGACATGTGGGATGCGCTGAGCCACGGCCGTGTCTGGCAGGGCGAGCTCCAGAACCAGCGCAAGGATGGCAGCGTATGTTTCGAATGGGCCTCTATCGCTCCCCTGCGGGGGGCCGACGGCAAGATCAGCCATTATGTCGCGGTGAAGGAGAACATCACCGAGAAGAAACGCATGGGCGCGGAACTCGATGCCCACCGCGAACATCTGGAAGAGCAGGTGGCCGTGCGTACCGCCGAACTGGATACCGCGCGCTTCGTGGCCGAAGCCGCGACCAACGCCAAGAGCGAATTTCTGGCCCACATGAGCCACGAAATCCGCACCCCGATCAACGCCATGACGGGCTTCGCCCACCTCTGCCTGCGCCTTGACCTGCCCCCCCGCGCGCGCGACTATGTCAGCAAGATTGGCGTTGCCTCCGAAGCGCTGCTGGAAATCATCAATGACATCCTCGACCTGTCCAAGCTCGACGCCGACAAACTGGAGATGGAATCCATCGCCTTCAATCTCGATGGCGTGCTGGCGCGCGTCGCCAGCCTGTTCAGGGCGAAGGCCGGCGAAAAGGGCGTGGAACTGATCATCGCCGCCCTGCCCGGCATCCCGGTCAATGTGGAGGGCGATCCCCTGCGTCTGGGTCAGGTGCTGATCAACCTGATGAGCAATGCCCTGAAGTTCACCGAGCGCGGCCAGATCAGTCTGATCGTTTCCCCGGCGGCCACCGCCGACGCCGGCGACGCCGCCCTCCGCCTGCATTTCGAGGTGCGCGACAGCGGCCTGGGCATGACGCCGGAACAGATGGCCAAGTTGTTCACCGCCTTCACCCAGGCCGACAGTTCCACCACCCGCAAATATGGCGGCACCGGGCTCGGGCTCACCATCAGCCAGCAACTGGTGGCGCGCATGGGGGGCAAGATCGAGGTGGAAAGCCAAGCCGGCGCAGGCTCCTGCTTCAGTTTTACCGCGCGCTTCGGCATCCCCGCCGACGAGGTGGGCGCCGGGGCGGGCGTCACGGCGCCGTCGCTGAATCTACTCGCCGGCCGGCGGGCGCTGGTGGTGGAAGACAACGCCACCATGCGCAGCCTATTGGTGCGCGCCCTGGCGACCTTTGATTGCCGGACGGACGAGGCGGATTCCGGCGAAGCGGCGCTGGCCAGACTGCGGGCCGGGGAGCACTTCGACAGCATTGTGCTGGACTGGCGTCTGCCCGGACTCGATGGCCTGGCCACCGCCCGACGCATCCGCGAGACAGGAAACACCATCCCGATCATCCTGATCACCGGGGGTGAGGAGGAACTGGCCCGCGCCCAGGCCATCGACGGCGATATCCAGGCCTTCCTGCCCAAGCCGGTTTCGCTCTCGACTTTCTACAACAGCCTGGTCGACACCCTGGGCGGCCGGAGCATCCGGCCCGCGGCCCGCGCCACGCAGACGAGTGCCCTGACGCTGACCGGGCTGCGCATCCTGCTGGTCGACGACAATGACTTCAACCGGCAGGTCGGCCGCGAACTGGTCGAACTCACCGGCGCCACGGTGGATACCGCCGACGATGGCGAACAGGCGGTGGCGGCCGTCACCAGGGGCGACTACGCAGTGGTGCTGATGGATATCGAGATGCCGGTGATGGATGGCTACCAGGCCGCCCGTCTCATCCGCAAACACCGGCCGGATCTGCCGATCCTGGCCCTGACCGCCAACGCCATGAAACAGGTGAGCGCGCGGGTGCTGGCCGCCGGCATGAACGACATCCTGACCAAGCCGATCATGCCCGACACCCTCTACTCCGCTCTGGCCCGCTGGCTGCTGGAGGACGGACGGCACACGGCCCGCGCCGAACCCCCGTCGGCGGGGAATCTGCCCGCCGCCGCCGTTCCGCCAGCGCCGACTTTTCTCGAAATGCCGCCGCCCGCAACGCCCGCACCCGCTGACACGCAAATCTTCGATTACGCCATCGCGCTGACCCGCACCAACGACAACGCCCCGATGCTCGAACGTTTTTTGCGGATGTTCCGCGAACGCAACGCCCACATCGTGACCGAGATTGGCGCGGCGCTGGCGGCGCGGGACATGAGCACAGCGCGGCGTCACGCGCATGCCCTCAAGGGCGGCGCCGGCACCCTCGGCCTGATCGAATTGCAAACCGCGGCGTCACGACTGGAGGAAACCTTGAATCAGCCGCTGCAGGGCGCGGGCCAGCCGGCGCGCCACGCCGACGACTTCGCCGACGACTTCGCCGCCGACTTCGCCGACGACTTCGCCGCGCTGGAAGCCGCCTGGCCGCGCGCCATGGGCGCGCTGGCCGCGCGGCTCGACAGCGGCGCCCATGAACACGAAACCAGACCCGGAGAAACATGATGGAAGAACTGTTAGATGCGATCCCCGTGGCCACCGCCGCCATCCTTGGTTCCATCCTCATCGTCGACGACGATCCGGCGGTGGCGGGCATGCTCGGCGTCGCCCTGGCCGCCGCCGGTCACCAAATTACGGAGGCGAATTCGGGCGAGGAAGCGCTGGCTTACCTGACGAAATGCGCCGATTCGACGCAGGGTCCGCTGCCCGAAGTGGTGTTTCTCGACATCGAAATGGGAATGGGCATCGACGGCCACGAAACCTGTCGCCGGCTGTGTGCGGCCGATGCCACGCGCGACCTGCCCGTAATTTTCCTCTCCGGCCATGACGCACTGGACGACCGCCTGCGGGCCTACGACGCCGGCGGCAGCGACTTCATGCCCAAGCCCTTCGTGACCAACGAGGTGTTGCGCAAAGCCGCGCTGGCGATCCGTCACCGTCGGTGGCAGCTGGCGGCGGCAGACAGCCGCACCTCGTTCGATGCCGCTCTGACCGCGCTCACCAGTCTCAACGAATCCGGCGTCACGTTCAAGTACAGCCGCGGCGCGCTGGGTTGCCGCACGCTGCACACCCTGGCGAAACTGACGGTCGAGTCGATGGCTTACTTCGGCATCGATTGCCATGTCCAGTTGCGGGCACCCACGCAAACCCTGACGCAGACGCCGCGGGGACCGGCCTCGCCGCTCGAGGAATCGGTGATCGAGAAAATGCGCCCGATGGATCGCATTTTCAGTTTCAAAAACCGCTTGATCGTCAACTACGACAAGATCTCGCTGCTGGTCACCAACATGCCGGTCGCCGACGAGGAACTGTGCGGGCGCATCCGCGACCACGCCGCAACGATCGCCGAGGCCGCCGAACTGGCGGTCGAAAACGTCAGCCTGCACACCGAAGCGATCAGAATCGCCGAGGAGCTTCGCCAACTGGCGAAAGCCAGCCGCGTGGCCGTCGAGCAATTGCGCGGCAACTATCGGGAACTGCAACTGGCGACCCGCGTCGAACTCGACACCCTGGCGCACACCATCGAGGGCATGTACGTCCATCTCGGGCTGACCAACAAGCAGGAATTCACCATCAGCGACACCGTGCGCGGCGCGGTCGACCGTGTACTGACGCTGTTCGAGCACAGCAGCGAACTCGACCGGAACTTCGCCGGCATCGTCACCGGCCTGACCAAAGCCGGCGAATACACGGTGGTCCAGGAGGATGAGGCGGCGCCGACGGTGGAGCTTTGGTGATGCGTCTGACCACCGAGTTCGCCCATTGTCCCGGCGCCGGCAGCGCCGTGGATGAACCAATACACAGAGGACCATGATGAACCCAGAGTTTGATGCCGTCACCGCCCCGACCGCCACGGCGCCCTCCGGCCGCATCCTGATCGTCGATGACGACCCGATTGTGGCGGGCATGCTTGGCGTCACGCTCAGCGCCGCCGGCTACGAAATCGTCGAGGTGAATTCGGGCGAAGATGCTTTGGCCTTGCTTGCCGAGCCAAACAAAGGGCCGCTGCCCGATCTGGTGTTTCTCGACGTCGAAATGTGGGGTGGCATCGAAGGATTCGAGGTCTGTCGCCGACTCAAGGCCGATCCGGCGACGCGTCACATCCCGGTCATCTTTCTCACCGCCAAGAGCGATCCGGCCTATGAGCAGCTTGGCTTGTCACTCGGCGCGGTCGACTACATCGCCAAGCCGATCAGCCCGCCCATCGTTCGTGCTCGCACGCGCACCCACCTGATGCTCAAGGCCGCCGCCGATTTTCTGCAGGATCGAAACACCTATCTCGAACACGAAGTGGAGCACCGTACCGAAGAGATCCGCCGTCGCACCGAGGAACTCCGCATCAGCCAGGAAGTGACCATGGTGGCCCTCGCATCGCTCGCCGAAACGCGCGACAACGAAACCGGCAACCACATCCTGCGCACGCAGCATTACGTGCTCGCGCTGGCAAGGCATTTAAATGGGCATGCGCGTTTCTCGTCCGCGCTGGATGACGAGTTCATCGACCGGCTGTTCAAGGCGGCCCCGCTGCACGATATCGGCAAGGTGGGAATACCCGACCGGATTCTGCTGAAGCCCGGCCGGCTTGACGCGGAAGAGTTCGAGATCATGAAGACGCACGCCACCCTCGGTCACGACGCGATCGAAAACGCCCAGCGGCGGGTCGGCGTGAGCGTGCCGCTACTTGAGGTCGCCAAGGAGATCGCGCTTTCGCACCATGAAAAATGGGACGGCAGTGGCTATCCCGAGGGGCTGGCCGGCGAGGCAATTCCGCTTTCGGCGCGACTGATGGCGGTAGCCGATGTCTACGACGCCCTGGTCAGCCGCAGGGCGTACAAAGAGCCGATGTCGCATGAGCAGGCGGCCAAAATAGTCGTTGCCGGCCGGGGACAGCATTTTGATCCCGATATTACCGACGCCTTTTTCGCTCTGCAGGCTGAGTTTCAAATGATCTCGAAACGCTTTGACGACGCGGATGAGCAACTCGTCGAACTTGAGGTGCGCGCCCAACGCGTGGTAATTGGCGAACCAGGATGAAATCAATCAACATCAGCACAGGAGAACGCAACATGACCCGCAAGACCACGATACTCATCGTCGAAGACGACCCCGACCTGCGCAAGCTGGTGCGCACCTCGCTGGAAAACGGCAGGCGGATGATCCATGAAGCCGAGACCGCCATCGACGGCCTCCATCTCACCCGCGAGATCATACCCGATATTTTGCTGCTCGACATCGGCCTGCCCGGGCACTTCGACGGCTTCTCGCTGTGCAACGCCTTGGAAGACGTCCCGGAAATCTGGAACATGAAGACCGTGATCATCAGCGGACACGACACCGCGGAGGATTTCTACCAGGCCAAGCGCTTCGGCATCAATGCCTATCTGGTCAAGCCGTTTTCGCCGCGCTTCCTGGTCGAGCTCATCGAAAAGCTCGAAGTGCCGCCCAGTGAAATGCTGGTGGTCCCGCCCGATCCCGGCCTTGCCGGCAATTCTTCCGCCACCTGACCGGAGCAATCCCATGCCCCTGATCCTGCACCGCTGCCGCGCCTTCCTCGCCATGCTCCTGCTGACGCTGCCGACCCTGGCCCGCGCCGACGACCTCAAGGAAATTCAAACGCGCGGCGAACTGCGTCACCTCGGCATCAAGTACGCCAATTTCGTCACCGGCGCCGGCGACGGCTTCGATGTCGAGCTGGCGCAAGGTTTCGCCAAACACATCGGCGTGAAATACACGCTGGTCTATTCCGACTTCTACAGCATTATCGGCGACCTGCCGGGCAAGGAAGTGGCGGTCAAGGACGGCCAGGCCACGCTGTCCGGCAGCCATCCGGTCAAGGGCGACATGATCGCCACCGGCTTCACCGTGCTGCCCTGGCGCAAGCAGGTGCTGCTGTACTCCGACCCGACCTTTCCCACCCAGGTATTTCTGGTGGCGCGAGCCGAAGTCGCGCAGAAGCCGCTCGCCGGCAACCAAAGCCTGGCGAAAGACATCCAGGACACCAAGGCCATGATCGGCAGGAAGAGCCTGCTGGTCATGGAAAAGACCTGCCTCGACCCGGCCGGCTACGGTCTCAAGGGCGCGGGTCTCGACCTGCGCGCCTACACCAGGAGCACCAACATCAACGAAATGGTGCCAGCCATGTTGAACGGCGAAGCCGACTACACGCTGCTCGACGTGGCCGATGTGCTGCTCGACCTGCAAAAATGGGCCGGCCGCATCAAGGTGCTGGGCCCGATCTCCGACGAGCAGGAAATGGCCGCCGCCTTTCCGCTGTCCTCGCCGCAACTGCGCGACGCCTTCAACGACTATCTGCGCAAGATCAAGGCCGACGGCAGCTACGACAAGCTCGCCCGCAAGTATTACCCCGGCATCCACCGTTATTTCCCGGCCTTCTTCGCCAGACTCAAGTAAGTCATGAAACAAGGCGCCGTCTCCCTGCTGCACCGCCTGCTGCTGCGCTGGCCGCTGCTGCTGGCGCTGGCGTTCACGGTGTATTCGGCGGCCTTGCTGACCTACGCGTTCGGCTCCTGGCAGCGCATGCGGCAGGATGCGAACAGCTTTCTGGTGGCGGATAACCTGCGGCGCGCGGTGACGCTGGCCGACCTGACCGGCGACATTCGCAACGCGGCGGTCGCGCACGCCGACATCCACGAGATGCGCGCCTACCTCAGCAATCGCGATCTCGGCATGTCGCCGCGTTATGGCCTGAACGCGGGGCTGGCCGCGATCGATGCGCGCTTCCAGCAACTCGCCGAGCAGGCCGGGCAGCGCTGGGCGATCGCCACGCCGCGCATCGTCTATTACGCGACGGATGGAAGCGTGCTGGCCGACTCCGCGCCCGGCGCAGCCTCGGGCTTCCCCGTGCCGGCGCTGACGGCGGAGACCCGCCTCACGCTGGTTCCTGAGCGGAGCGCCATCATCGTCGCCGCGCCGGTGATGCACAAGGGCCAGCCCGATGGCATGGTCGTCACCGCGATCCCCGTGGCGGCGCTGTTCCGCAATCTGCTGGCGACGGATTCCTCCGGCGGCTACCACGAACTGTTGCTGACCGCCGATGGCACGCAATTGCGGGAAGGCGAGCGGGATATCGCGCTCGATGCAAGGCAGCGCCGCCTGCTGGCGGGGCTTGCCGACAATACCGTGCTGCCGGGCGCGCAGGCCCTGGGCGCGGCGTTCAACGGCGGGTCGGCGGACGAGGTCCTGGTCAAGACCACGGTTCCCGGCGTGCCGCTGGTGCTGGTCACCTTCGTGCCGGAGCAGATGGCCTACGGGCACCTGGTTTCGCGCCGCGTCCTGCTGGCGGCGAGCCTGCTGCTGGTACTGCTGCTGCTCGGCGCGCTCAAGCTCGAACGCATGCGCAAGCGCGCCGTGCAACTCGAAGCGGATGTCGCCAGCGCCGAGCGGGAGCGGGCGCTGGCGGAATTCCGCAACGTTGAACTGGCGGCGGAAATCGGTCGGCGCGAGGCCGCCGAGGCGCGCACCGGCGACCGCAACGAGCAGTTGAACACGATCTTCGATTTGAGCCCGGACGGTTTCGTCTCCTTCGATCGGGCGCATTGCGTCAAGTACGCCAATCCGGCCTTCCTGCAGATGACGGGGTATGGCGAAGCCGAGATCGCCGGCCAGGACGAGTCGGCCTTTTCGGCGCGGCTGGCGCGCGACTGCGTGGCGGGGACGGGTTTCCCCGGCGTCGCGGCGATGCGCCGGATCAAGGAAGCCGAAATCGGCAAGGAGGCCGCCGAACTGCCGCCCCGGCCGCGCCTGCTGATCGAACTCGGTGGCACCCGCAAGCGGGTGCTCGAAATCAAGCTGCGCCTGGCCCGGGCCGCCACCGTTTCCGAAATTCTCTATTTGCGCGACATCACGCACGAGGTTGAAGTCGAACGCGTGAAGAGCGAGTTCCTCTCCCATGCCGCGCACGAGCTGCGCACGCCGATGGCGAGCATCTACGGCTTCAGCGAACTGCTGCTGACCCAGGAATTCGACGAAGCGACGCGCCAGGACCTGCTCGCCACCATCCACAAGCAGACCGAGTGGCTGGTGGCCATCATCAACGAGCTGCTCGATCTGACGCGTATCGAAGAGCGCCGCGGCCAGGACTTGCGGATGGAGAATGTTCTTCTTGCGCCGCTGCTGGACGAAGTCGCCACCGCCCTGCAAATCGACCCGGAACGCTGGCCGCTGGCGATCGAGCGCGCCGACGATCTGTTGTCGGTGCGCGCCGATGTCGGCAAGCTGCGCCAGGCGCTGACCAACGTGCTGGGCAACGCCGTCAAGTATTCGCCCACGGGCGGGGCCATCGAGATCCGCTGCACGGCGCGCGGCGGCGAGGGCAACGGTTTCGTCGGCATCGCCGTCACCGACCACGGCATCGGCATGCGACCGGACCAGATGGCCAGGGTCTGCGAGCGCTTCTACCGCGCCGACACCTCCGGCAAGATTCCCGGCACGGGCCTCGGCATGGCCATCGTCAAGGAGATCGTCGCCCTGCTCGGCGGCAACATGGAGATTGTCAGCAAAGTCGGCGCTGGCACCACGGTGACGCTCTGGCTGCCGGTCGGGACGATTGCAACTTAAAGGAAAACGGCATGAGCACCCATCCACAAACCGAGGCGCCCGCGCCGGGATTCCGCATCGGGCGCATCGCGCTGGTCGCGCTGGTCTACCTGGCGCTCGGCCTCACCGGGCTCGCCCTGGCGATTCCGCCGGGCTATGCCAGCCCGATCTTCCCGGCGGCGGGTTTTGCCATCGCGATCCTGCTCTGGTCACGGCAGCGCGCCTGGCCAGGAATTGCGCTGGGTTCGCTGCTGCTGAACCTGAGCGCAGGCGATCTCGGCGACGCCGCGCGCATGACCACGCTGCTTGTCGCGCTGGGCATCGCTGTCGGCACCACGCTGCAGGCCCGGGTCGCCGCCTGGCTGGTCGAACGCACCACGGGCGGCGTTTGGCGGGAGATGGAATCCACCGGAGACATCGTGCGGCTGCTGGCGGTTTCCGGGCCGCTGGCGTGCCTGATCTCGGCCAGCGTCGGCGTCGGCACGCTTTATCTGAACGGACTGACGCCGGCATCCGACCTGCTGTTTACCTGGTGGAGCTGGTGGGTCGGCGACGCCCTCGGCGTACTGGTCGCCCTGCCCCTGAGCCTGACCGTGCTGTTGCGTTCCGACGGGCTCTGGCACGAGCGGCAGCTTGCGCTCGGCGTGCCGATGCTGATGACGCTGGCGGTGATTGCCGCGGGCTACGTGGGCGCCTCGCGATGGGAGCACGAGCAGCGCGACGCCGCAATCATCCACCACGGCGAGGATCTCGCCAAGCGGCTGAGCCAGCGCTTCATCGCCCACCAGGAAGCCCTGGCGGCGCTCAAGCGCCTGATCGAGG